>NZ_JARWKW010000010.1:0-243707 GCF_047445855.1 Rhizobium sp. BR 250 | reverse complement strand
CGACCTGCGCAGATCGTCTTATCCCGGCTCTGAAAGAGCGCTTCGGCCTTCGCAATATCGAGGCGATTGAAGCCGCCAAGATTGCACGCGGGCTTGATTATGCGAGGTCGCTCTAATGGCTGCACCTCGCTCCGTCCGTAAGAAGCTCGCCCAGCAGCGAGCCGAAGAGAAACGCAATCAGTTGATTGCGAATGCCGAAAAGCGCCTTCCTAAGCGCATGGCGGCCATCTACGCCAAACAGAAGGAACAGGGAGGCCGCGACAAGTGACCTCTTCCATTCCTGTATCTGCCGCTCTGCTCCGCAATCTTGCGGGGCGGAAGTGGAACGATGACGCTTTGGCTCAAGCATTCGAGACTGGCGAAGCCCATACCCGCAAGGCTAGCAATGGCCCTGCGAAGGTGTTCGGCCGCCTGTCTTCGCGCTTCATTCGCCCCGGCACTCGGAAGCATCCGACATCGCCAGACAAGGACGCCTCACGCCAGCGTAAGCGCTCGTGGGCCGGCTCTGGTATGCCGCGCGTGATGTGGAAGCATTACACCGAGGGTGAACGGGCCGTGCTGTGCGTGGTGGGCGATCAGGTCAAGCGCCATGGCTATTGCGACCTCCCGCTTGATCGTATTGCAGCAGTCGCTGGCGTCAGTCGGACAACCTGCCAGAACGCCTTACGCAAGGCGCGGCATGTCGAGCTGGCACATGTGACCGTCGAAGAGCGGCCGCGAGCCGGCCAGAAGAACCTAACCAACGTCATCCGCATCATTGCAAAGGACTGGCTTGGGTGGTTGAAGCGCAGCATAGGGTTCAAAAGGGTTAGCCCCACGGTAGCGAAGGAAGATAATATCTCTTCTCCTGTGTCTGCTGATAGGTCGCAAAGGGCTTATGAGAGGGAGAGAGCGGGCCGCACAGCGCCAAGCATTGAACCTGCCAGCGGTGCGCAGGCGGAACGGCCACAAGATGCACGGAATGCCCGCGCGGTTGATCGTGCATGGCGACGGTTCGGGCGGTCTGGCGTGACTGGATCGGCAGGCCGGGGGGTGGTCTAAGACTTTCGACCTCTCGCGGGAACCGGCGGGGGGTCCTACGCTCTATATTTTTACCAATTAGAGTGTTTTTTCTTGTAATTACATGGCCTTAAGTGGTTTTGGACTGTCCACATTTGTCGAATTCACGCGAAACTTTTTTTCCGGCATAAAATCGGAATGAAGATTTGGCCTTTCTCCCGAACCGAAAATATCGAGCGCCGTGACGCAAACGTGGCGGATGCGGACGGAATTTTGTCCGCGCTGTGGTCCGGCGCGGCAAGTGGTGCGGACGGAATTTCGGGCGCTATGGCGCTTCGGGTTCCCGCCGTCGCAAATGCGGTTCGCGTGATTTCCGAAGCGGCGGCAACGCTCGATGTTCGGATTATGGAGCGCGGCGAAAACGGCGTCGAGACTGAGGATAAAAATCACCCGGTCGGGCTGTTGTTGCGCGGTGACGTGAACGGATGGACTTCCGGTTTCGAGCTTATCCGCGACCTGACATCCGGCGCGCTGACAAACGATGCGGGCGGTCTGGCCTACGTCAACCGCGTGGGCGATCAGATCCGCGAGATCATCCGTTACCAGCCTTCTGCCATCACTGTTCAGTACGATCCGCAAACCGGGGAACCCACGTACCGGGTGAACGGCAATACAGTCCCGTCAAGCAACATCGTTCATGTTCGCGGGCCGTTCGACAAGTCCCCCCTGACGCTGGCGGCCGAAGCCATCGGCGCGGCGAAGGTCATGGAAAGCCATGCGGCGAACCTGTTCAAAAACGGCGCGCGCCCCGGCGGCGCAATAGAAACGCCCAAATCGCTTGGCGATGAAGGCGTCAAAAAGATGATCAAGGCTTGGCGGCTCGCCCATGAAGGTGCTGCCAACGCTGGCAAAACGGCAATCCTTTGGGACGGTGCGAAGTTCAATCCCTTCACGTTCAATTCCGTCGATAGCCAATTCATCGAATTGCGGCGGTTTCAAATCCTCGAAATCTGCCGGGCTTTCCGCATTCCGCCGTCGATGCTCTACGAGCTGGAGCGCGCCACCTGGTCGAACAGCGAACAGATGGGCCGCGAGTTTCTGACCTATACGCTTGAGCCATGGTTGCGGGCGCTGGAAGCGGCGCTGGGCCGTGCCCTGTTTTCCCGCGCTGACCGTTCGCGCTTCCGCATCCTGCTCGACCGCGACGATCTTACCCGCGCCGATCTGACGGCCCGCGCAACGGCGATTTCCAGCCTCATCAGCGCCAAGGTTCTGAACCCGAACGAGGGCCGCGCGTGGCTCGACCTCGCGCCGTACACCGGCGGCGAGGAATACGGAAATCCTCACATCAACCCGAACACTCCCGGTGTGGGTCACAACGGCGGCCCTAAGCTGGATGATAAGGAGCCTCCCGCCGATGAAGTATGATGATCTGAGCGCCAACCTTGCCGATCAGGAGCGCGGCCGCTGGCTGGATATCCTTGACCCTTGGGACGGCAAGCCCTTGGGCCTTCGCCTTTTGGTGGCCGGCCCTGACAGCGATACTCAGCGCAAGGCCCGCGTAGAGATGGCCGACAAGCTGGCGGAAGCGGCTGATGTTGACGGCAAGGTGTCTTTCGAGACACGCGAAAAGTTGCGGATTTACTGCCTCGCCCGCTGCGTTCTCGGCTGGGACTTGGCCGCATCCTTCGGCCTTGAAGCGCAGTTCGGTCAAGTCGGCGTCATCAAGCTTTTGCGCTTCGCGTGGCTGGAGCAACAGCTTGACACCTTCGCCGGCGACCGCGCGAAATTCCGTAGCGAGGCCGCGTGATGGACAGCCTCGATCTTTCCTTCCGTTTCGAACCCAGCGCGGATGCGGCCGAATTCTCCGGTTATGCCGTCATATGGGACGAGCGGAACGGCCATAATGAGATCGTCCAGCGCGGCGCATTCGCCAAGACGCTTGCCGATCATCGCGCCGCCGGGACAAAGCCTGTCATGTTCTGGTCGCACAACCGGGATGACATTATCGGCGTTTGGGACGAAATCCGCGAGGATGAAAAGGGSTTGTTCGTTCGCGGCCGGCTCCTGAAAGAAATCAGCCGTGGGCGCGAAGTCCACGAAATGATGAAGGCCGGGGCAGTCAACGGCCTGTCCATCGGCTTCCGCGTACCGCCGGGTGGCGAAGAGCGCCGTAACGGCGTCCGTCACATCCGCCAGATTGACCTGGCTGAAATCTCGGTTGTCGGGCTTCCGTCCGCCGGCCGCGCCCGCATCACTTCCGTTCGCAGTTCTGGCCGCTCTGTCGAGAGCGCAGCGGCCTTCATCGAAGCATGCCGGAAGGCGAGTTGCGCTCTCATCACCAAAGGAAAGTAAGATGACACGACACGCTGCCCTTGCAGTTTCCGCCGCAATGCTTCTGGCCGGCCGGCCGCTCGAAACCCGCGCCGAACCGGGTGACGATGATCCCTTGGCACTTGCCACGCGCACGGTTGAGGAACTGCGCGCCGGCTTCGACACGTTCCGCACCAGTTCGGAAACGACAATCACCGAACTGCGCGCACAGGTGACGGACCTCGAAACCCGCATGAACCGTCCCGGCGGCGGCGATCAGCGCAATGAAGAACCCACGCTTGAGCGCCGCGCGTTCACCAACTTCCTGCGCATGGGCCGCGAGGGCATGGAGGCGGAAGAGGTTCGCGCCTTGATCGTTGGTGACGACACCAAGGGCGGCTATCTGGCGCCTGCCGAGTTTCAGGCGGAAGTCATCAAAGGCATTGTCGAAATTTCCCCGATCCGGCAGGCCGTGCGCGTCGGATCGACCGGGGCCGGCTCCGTCATCCTTCCGAAGATGACCGGCCGTCCTACCGCCTCGTGGGTTGGCGAAGACGAGGAACGCGACGAAACGACCATGACGTATGGTCAGCTCGAAATCCCGATCCATGAAATCGCATGCTTTATCGATGTGTCGCAAAAGCTGCTGGAAGACTCGGCCATCAACGTGGAAAGCGAAGTTGCCTCGGAGCTTTCGCAGGAATTCGCGCTGAAGGAAAACGCGGCCTTCTCAAATGGTAACGGTGCGAAGAAACCGCTCGGCATTCAGCAGGTTCCGAACATCGCGGAAATCATCAACGGCGATGTGACCAAGATCGATGGCGATAAGCTTATTGGGTTGATGTATGCCCTGCCTGCGGCCTACCGCAACAATGGTTCGTGGCTGATGAACGGCACCACGGTCGGCATCGTCCGCACCATGAAGGACGGACAGGGCAATTACCTATGGCAACCGTCATATCAGGCGGGCCAGCCGTCCACGCTGTTGGGCCGTCCGGTCATCGAAGATCCGACCATGCCCGATGTTGCCGCAGGCCCGTTTCCGATCATCTACGGCGATTTCTCAAAGGCGTATCGCGTCTATGACCGCGTCGGCATGTCGATCCTTCGCGATCCGTACACGCAGGCGACGAAGGGCATGGTTCGTTTCCACGCCCGCCGGCGCGTCGGTGGTGGTCCCGTTCTGACCGAGGCGCTGCGCAAACTGAAGATGGCGGCATAAAAAGTCGCAAGTTGGCGACTTTTCTTGACGGCAAAAAGAGTGGGCAAATTGTCCACTCTTTCCCACCAAACCCACCCCGGAGAAATCTTATGCGAGACCTCGTACATAACATCAAGGCGGTGATTGCCGCCGCGCCCGCTTCGCGCGGTGCGAGCTTCGACGGCCCGGCCGTTGATCTGCTCGGCTTCGACAGCGCCGCCCTTATCGTTTCGACCGGAGCGATTACCGGCGCTGGCGACATGAGTGTGAAGCTTCAGGAGAGCGACACCACAACGGCCGGCGACTTCACGGATGTTCCGGCCGATCATTTGCAGGGCAGCATCGCCGGAAGCCTTGCGGCCAACTCGACCGCGAAAATCGGCTATCGCGGCTTCAAGCGCTATCTGCGGGCAGTTCTCACACTCAACAGCGGAACCAGTGTGACGGTCGGCGCTGTCTTCGCGCTGGGCGGCGCGGCAGAAAAGCCGGTGGCCTGACGTGCCGTCCCGCGCTCCCTCCGTTTGCGGCCATTGTGGCAGGGCGCACGCGCCTGGCGAACGCTGCGCGGCGATGGCCCGCATGGCGAGGGAACGCAAGGCGCGCTTCGATCAGAAACGCCCGCATGCCCGCGCACGCGGGTATGACCGCGAATGGGAAAGGGAGGCGAAAGCCTATCTCTCCCGCCCTGAAAACCAGCTCTGCCAGTGCGGCGCGAAAGCCGTTGTGGTGCGGCATATCAAGAGCATCCGCCTTCGCCCCGAACTGCGCATGGATCAATCGAATTGGCGTCCCGGTTGCCAGCGCTGCAATGCGCTCGATGCCGCCGAAGAGCGCCGCAACACCCAAAGGAAACCGAAATGACCATTTATGCGTCGGCTGGGGCCAAGCTTTTTATCGGCACCACGAAAGAACAGAAATCCACGGATTTCGTGATTGGCGATTTCTCGGCCGAGAACGCCGTAACGTGGAAGGAAATCGGGGAGGTCGAAGCGCTCGGCTCCGTTGGCGATACCAGCGAGGCCATCAACTTCACCGCCATCGGCGATGCCAGAACGCGCACGCTGAAAGGCCCGCGCTCGGCCGGCACCATGGAAGTTGTCTGCGGTCTCGACGCTGAGGACGAAGGCCAGCAGGCCGCCATCGCTGCCGAAAAGACCATCCACGATTACGAATTCCGCATCGTCCTCAATGACGCGCCGGCCGGCGGTACGCCATCGAAACGGTACTTCATCGCCAAGGTGATGAGCCAGTCCGAACAGTTCGATCAGGCCAACAACGTCATGAAGCTGAATGTCAGCCTCGGCGTCAACAGCAACGTTGTGAAGGTCGCTCGGGCGGAAGCCTGATTTTCTTCACCATAGCCAGACGCGAGGCCGTCCATGATCATCACCGTTCCGCAAATCAAAGAACAACTGAATATCGACGCCGAAGATAATTCGGATGACGCGCTGCTCTCCCGCAAGATCGAGGCGGCGCAAAACCATGTCGAGCGGCTTTTGGGCTTCAAGGTTGCGGAACGGTACGGCGGCGATGAACACGAGGCTGTACCGCCCGCCCTGATGGAAGCCGTCTCGCAGCTCGCGGCGCATTGGTATGAGAACCGCGAAGCATCCGTCATCGGCATGAGCGCCGGCGCACTACCGTTTGGCGTGCAGGACATCATCCGCGAATACAGGGACTACAGCTTTGGCTAACGATGGTGGAATTTCCCGTGTGAAACAGCGCCTTGCGATGATCCCGAAAACCGTTCGGGCATCGTTGCAACCGGAGCTTATCAAGTCCGGCAATGACCTTGCCGTGACCGCCCGCATCATGTCGCCGCGCGATACCGGCAAGTTGCAGGAGAGCATTACCATCACGCCCGGCGGCGCGAGTACTCCGCCATATTCAGCTCCCGGCGGCCGCGTCGTTGTGCCGGAACTGGCGGTAGCTGTGACCGCCGGAAACAAGGATGTTCGCTATGCTCATCTGGTCGAGCATGGAACCGCCCACGCGACGGCGCAGCCGTTCTTCTGGCCTGCCTTCCGGCTGATGCGAAAGAAGATTGCCGGCCGTATCAAGCGCGCAGCCGCCAAGGCTGTGCGGGAAGGCTGGGGCAAATGAGTGTCGAGCTTGCTATCCAGATCGCCTTGCGCGCCCGGTTCATCACCACGGCGGATATCGTCCAGCTTGTGCCGGCCGATAACATCGTTGACCGCTCCAGCCTGCCACCGCTCGATCCGTCTATCGTCCTGGGGGAAGTCCAGATCGTTGACGAGGGCAATAGCATCAAGCGCGACCGCCTGCGGGTTTATTCCACCGTCCATATCTGGAAGCGCGAAGAAAGCCTTTCGACCTTGCGGCAAGTCGGCTGGGGCATTCGCACGGCGTTGCGGCGTGGTCATCTCGATTTAGGAGCGGCTTTCCAGTGCGCGGATTGCTTCGTCGCATCCCAGCGCAATCTACGCGACCCTGACGGCATAACGACGCACGGCATTGTCACCATCGAAACGCTTGTGAAGGTGCTGGAATGAGATCGGGAAAGCTCGATGCGAAAATTGCTGTCCACTACGCCACCTATGTCACTCAGCCCAGCGGCAACCGCGTGCCGACATGGCATGAATTTGCAAAGGCTCGTGCGGAAGTCATCCAGTCGGGAACCGAACAGTTTTTCCGGGCCTATGGCGCGGTGGACGTTGCGCAGACGATTTTCCGCATCCGCCACATTACCGGCCTCCTGACTACCCATCGCATCGTCTTCGACGGCGCGAATTATCGCATCACGAAAATCAACGAAATTCGCCGCAAGCGCGGTTTCGAGATAACGGCGGTGAAGGAATGAGCACGCGCGGAAGGAAAGCGGAACTGCGGGTTATCGAGGGCGGCGCGGCCGAGGCAGCGCCGGAAACCGTCCCGGATCATATACCGGCCGAGATGCACGCCGAGTGGCAAACCATCGTGGACGATCTGACGCAACGGCGCATCCTGACGGAAGCGATGATGGGCAGCGTCAACGCGTATGTCATGGCGATGTTCAACGCCCGCATAGCGCAGGCCGAGGTTGATAAACACGGCGTTCTTATCGCGGACGGGAAAGGTGTTCTGAAAAAGAACCCGGCCATTGGTTTCCTCGGCAAGTCGCAATCCGAAATCCTGCGGCTTTCCGCCGAACTCGGTCTTACGCCGGCATCGTCCTCTCGGTCGAAAATGAAAAGCAGCAGCCCTCAAGAAGAAGAACCGGACCTGTTCAATGGCAAGCCTCTCTTGGATTTTTGATGATAGCCCGATTGATGACCCGTTCGGTTATGGGGAACGGGCGGTGCAGTTTCTTCGGAAACTCAAACACCCAAAATCCACGTTGCCCGGCTATGCCTTCCAGCTCGACATGTGGCAGGAACGTATCGTGCGCCGCATCTACGGCCCTCGCCACCCCGACGGCCGTCGCATCGTGCGCACCGTTGCCATGATGCTGCCGCGTGGTAACCGCAAGACCTCGCTGGGCGCGGCGCTGGCGCTGCTACACACTATCGGGCCTGAGAACCTGCCGGGCGGCGAATGCATGGTGGCCGCATCGGATCGTTCGCAGGCGCGTATTGCGTTTCAGGAGTCCTATAACATTATAGAGGCTGGCGGGTGGACCTCGAAGCTTCACCTGGTCGATTCTAAAAACCGCATCCGCAATCCTAAAACCGGCGCGTTTTTTGAAGCGATCAGCGCAGACGCCAGAACCGCCCACGGCCATACGCCAGTGTTTGCGCTGGTCGATGAACTGCATGCGTGGCCGAAACGCGACCTTTGGGAAGCCATCCGTTCGGGTCTGGTCAAGGTTGCCGGCTCCCTTCTTATGGTTATCAGCACTGCCGGGCGCGGGCATGAGAATGTAGCATGGGAATTTTACGACTATGCCCGCAAGGTTCAGCGTGGCGAGATCGATGACCCCACGGTGCTGCCTATCCTGTTCGAAACCTCCCGCGATGCAGATTGGCAGGATGAGCAAGTCTGGTATGCGGCCAATCCCGGCCTTGCATGCGGATATCCTGACATTGATGGCCTTCGCCAGCTCGCACGCGAGGCAGCGCAAATCCCGGCGGAACGAGAGGCATTTAAGCAGCTCAATCTCAACATGTGGCTGGATCACTCGCTTGACCCGTTCGTTGACATGCTGGTGTATGATCAGGGCGGGAAATTTCCTGTCGAGCTGGATGAGCTGGAGAATGAGCCTTGCTGGCTCGGCGTGGACCTTTCGTCCACGAACGATCTGACGGCAGTTGTTGCTTGCTGGGGTGATAGCGAAACCGGGTACATCATCCATCCTTGGTTCTTCTGCCCGGCCGATAATCTGCGCGCCCGCACGGATCGGGACAAAGTGCCTTATGTCATGTGGGCTGAAGAGGAATACATAATCCCGACGCCCGGCAACGTGGTCGATTATCGCTATATCGAAGATCATATTCGCGAGCTTTGCGCCCGGTTCGATGTGCGCGAAATTGCCTTTGACCCGCACCTTGCGCGCAACACACTCAATAATTTGATTGAGGACGGTTTGCCGGCCGTGGAAATGCGGCAGGGCTGGGTAACGATGGCCCCAGCCGTCAAGGAGTTGGAGCGCGCCATTCTCGGTGGGCGCTTCCGTCATGGCGGGCATCCTATCTTGCGATGGAACTTCGACAACGTCTCTGTTCACACGGACACGGCCGGCAACCGCCATTTCCACAAAGGAAAGAGCAAAGACCGCATCGACGGCGCTGTAGCGTCCGCGATGGCGGTTGCTCGCTGTGCGGCCGGCGACAGCAACAAATCCAGTTACGATCATTTCGACGGCGATATGGAAGAGTGGAGCTACGCATAATGGACGATGAAGAACGCTTGGTGGTGCTGCTGGAAGCCCGCATTAAAGACCTTGAACGTAACATGGCGAAGGCTTCCGGCACCACGGAACGGCGTTTCCGCGAAATGTCGATGCATTCCAAGGGTGCGACCCGGCAGATGGAGCAGGATGCCATCCGCTCGACGACGCGAATTAATCAGGCGCTTGCAACCGTCAGCACAAGGATTGGAGACTATGGGAAGGCGTTCACATCCAGCTTCGCAATCGGTGCGGCAACCGTTGGTGTGACCGGTTTCATCGCGGCGACGAAAGCAGCCATCGAAAGCACGGCCGAATTAAGCCGGCAGTCTCGAATGGCTGGCGTGGATGTTGAGGCCTTTCAGGAACTAAAATTCGTTGCCGAGCAAAACAAGATCGGTATCGACGCCATGACCGATGGCCTGAAGGAAATGAACCTTCGGGCCGATGAGTTCATAGCGACAGGGACCGGCGGCGGTGCTGAAGCGTTCCAGCGCCTCGGTTACAGCTCAGAAGAGCTTGCGCAGAAGATCAAAAAGCCGGCCGATTTGTTTGTCGAGATCATTGGCCGGATGATGCAATTCGAGCGCGCAGCGCAAATCCGCATCGGTGATGAGCTGTTCGGCGGCTCGGCCGGCGAACGGTTTGTTGAATTGGTCGATCAGGGCGCGGAAGGGCTTAAAGAGACCATTGCGGCAGGCCGTGAGCTTGGTTTGGTCATGGATCGTGAAATGGTCCAGCGCGCGGAAGAGGTTGACAAGAAATTCAATCTCATCACGCAAACCGTGGGTACGAAACTGAAAGCCGCAATCGTGGATGCGGTTTCGGCCTGGTACGGCTTCATAGATTCATTCGAGGAATTCAAGAACCAGCAGGATGCTACACTTAAGACACGGCAAATCGAAATCGGGCAACGCCGGCTGGAGCTGGAAAACAAAATTCTGGAAGTCCAGAATAATGGGGCGCTCCAAGATGAGAAGCGCGTCAAGGCTATCGCCGGTTATCGTATCGAACTCGATAAACTGAGCGCGGAAGATCGTGAGATTACAGGTATCCGCAACACGCGCCTGACGCGTCCGGACGCTAACGAGCCTTCCCCAAAAATAGATACCAGCGCAGAATATATGCGCACATATCGTGATGAACTGGCAAAGACGAACCGCGAACGTCAGATCGCAACCGAGACGGAAAAGATACTTGCCGATGCGGCGAGCAAGGGTGCGAGCTTGACGCGGGAACAGGCTGTGGCGCTGGCGCAGGAAAGCGTTGCGCGCAGCGAGCGGGATGCGGCGGCAAAGAAATCAGCGTCGGAATCCGAGCGTTCGGCAAAAGCGACCGCGACGGAACGCCAAAAGGTTGCCGAGCTTATCAAGGATCTCGAAACGGAAATTAGCCTTGTTTGGGCCAGCGAGGCGGCCAAGCGTGCTTCCGCCGCCTCCAGACAGGCCGGCGCGGCCGCAACGGATGCGGAGCGTCAGAAGATCATCGCGCTTAACGAGGCGCTGTTTCAGGAAGAGGAAGCACGCCGGCGGGCCGATGAACAGATGCTGTTCTACCGAGACCTAACCCGCGCCGGCTTGGATGATCTTTTCAGCGCCGTTGAACAAGGCAAAACGTTCTGGCAGGCGCTGGGTGATGTTGGTGTAAACTCGCTCAAGCGGATCGGGGATGCGCTGATTAATGACGTGCTGGACAGCATCTTCAAGGTGAACAGTGCGGCCGGCGGCTCTGGCGGCGGCTTCCTCTCCAGCCTGCTGGGTGGCCTGTTTGGCGGAACAGGAGGTTTCGCAAAGCTGCCGGCAATCGGGCCGGTTCCTTCACCCCGGCCATTCGCAAAGGGGGGCGCGTTCCTTCAAGGGCTGAACGGCTTTTCAAACCAGATCGTGAGCAAGCCTACCATGTTTGCATTTGCGGATGGTGCTGGGTTGATGGGCGAAGCTGGGGCGGAGGCCATCATGCCGCTGACGCGGGACGCTTCCGGCCGGCTCGGCGTCTCGGCTTTGGGTGGTGGTGAGAACAACAGTAGCAGTCAGTCAGTTCATGTTGTTAGCGACGTGAGAGTGTCCGTCGATCAGAACGGAAATCTTCAGGCTTTCGTTGAGCGAACTTCCGCAGATGCTACCCGGCAGGGCATTCAGGCTTACGACAAGCAAATGCCTGACCGCGTGCAGCAGATCAACCGAAACCCGCGAAGAAGGTAATAATTATGACGAAACCACTTTCATACCTTGCTGACCGACAGCTGATCGAAACCGTAATCTGGTCTGTCCAGCGCAATGACGAATTGAGCGGAACAGGTGATGGCCGTATCTGGCAGGCGGAACTTGCCCCGCCACTCTGGATAGCTGATGTGACACTTGCGCCGATGTATTCAGACGACGCGGAGGCCGCTGCCGCCCTGATTCGCGCCCTTGACGGTTCCCGTGAACCTTTCCTGCTCTACAATCCTGTGCGCCGTTATCCCCGCAAGGATGTGGGCGGGCAGGCCATCAATAGTGCGGCGGTGAAAATCGGCTCCATTGCAAGCGATCGTCGTTCGCTGAGCCTTACCGACCTTCCGGCGGGCTATGCGTTGTCGGTGGGCGACAAAATCCAGATGCCCCACGGTGATGGCCTCAACATGTTCGTAGAAGCTTCGGCCGACGCCGTGGCGAACGCTGATGGTGTAACTACCCAGTTCAGTGTTTTTCCACGCATCAAGTCCGGTGTTGTGGTCGGGGGGGCAGCTATCCTCGTAAACCCTGCCTGCAAAATGATCGTCTATCCGAATTCCCATAATCCCGGCACTGCAAAGGCTGGCATCACCACGGGTGCAACGTTTAAAGCCGTGGAGAAACGCTAATGGATCGCCTCACAAAGCTACTGTGTGACGAGCTGTCGCGGCAGCTTTCGACAAGCGGACACCGCAATATATGCCTTCCTGCGGGTGGAAATCTCTTGTGGAAATGGTTCATAGACCTCAACCGGACGCGCACGTTCCATATGGCAGGTCCGAACCCCATCAGCTTTGCCGAGATTGACGCCTATGCGCGGGTGTCCGGATGGCCGATATCAGAACGTCATGTGGCCATCATCACGGCGATGGACGGCGCGTTTCTCTCGCACCATGCGCAACAGTCTAGCAAGAAGCCGGACGGCGTTAAGATGCTGCCGCCGGTTTCCAAGGTGCCGCTTTCGGCGGGCCTTCTTGATGCAATGTTCGGGTGAATGTCATGGCATGGATAAAGCGCAAAGACGGTTATTGGAGCGGATGGAAGGCATATCGATACGGGCAATCGACCAATAAAGTTACCCTGCCGCAAGTATTCAAAGGGGAGGCCCGAAAAGGCGTCGTCAGCGGTCTTATGGATGAACTGCAGGACTGGCGCGATTCCCCGTTTGAGCGCGAGGGCGCGCTGCGCGCAGGTATTCGCTCGGAAATATGTCTTGAAGGTTACTCTTGGGCAGCGGCTGACAATGAAGCTGCTAACCTTATAGCCGAGGCGATCAAGCGTCATGGGTTCGCGCGGCCGTCCTGGCTGGAAGGACAACCGCACTACTCCGCCAGCTTCGACCGTTGCAACTGGTGTGGAGGCGATCTAGCGGGTGATATGTCGCGGGTGGGGCTGCGTTTCTGCTCTGCCGGATGTGCACGAAAGATGCTCGACAATCGTTACCTGTGTAATGGCGCTGAACGGGACGCGGTATGGCGCTCGGCCTATCGGGTGATTCAGAGAGAACTCCTGCCTCCGAAGCCCTGCGGCTTTTGCGGACAACCGTTTCAGAACGAGGACAGGAACGCCCGATATTGCTCTTTGAAGTGCGGGTTAAAAGGAGCGGTCCATAAAAAAAGGCGTCCAGCGAAAACTTACGATCAAAAATGTCATCATTGCGGTGAGGGGTTTCAGTCATCTTCACCGATTTCTAAGTTCTGCTGTACGGCGCATCGGTCCGCATTCTTCAGGCGGCCCGAAGACTTGAAGGCGGTTTCTGTTCTGGCGGAAAAACGTTGTCTTTGTTGCAATGATACGTTCAAGCCAGCTCGGCTTGGAACCAAATACTGTTCTGCCCGATGCTCATCTGTGATGGGCAAACGCGCCGCATATGCTCGTAAGCGTAGCGGCCAGAAACAGCCGTCCAATGTCATCTATCTCACGGTCGAGATATTCGACAGCTGGTTTAAACGGGCGGCGTGAAGCTTTGCCASAWTGGCGAAGCTACTTTAGCGAAGTGGGGAAATTCCCCAGTTGCGTGCCGGACAACTTGTCCGTCACGTCGAGGGTGGGGAAATTCCCCACCTTAGTCTTTCTCAGAGCGTGAAGGCGCGGCCTCTTCGACAGTCGGTTTGCGGACGGATTTCTGGAAACGCTCCTCCATCGCACCGTAAGTGGCGTAATTCTGCCGGGCCTGCGTGAGGGATAGATCGGCATTCGGCCCACCTCGCACCTGGTCAGCATATGGGTCATCTTGTCCATCGTCTTCCCAAAAGCAGACTGGGCAGATTTCGTAACCTGCTCGCTCATGAAGGGTGAGGCACCTGCAGCAAGGGCACCGGTAGCTGATCGTTTCGCGGTATGGTGCGTGAATTATAGGATAGCCGAGGTGGTCAATTTCGGCCTGAGCGGTTGCACTCGGGTCTGCCCAGTTGTCATGAGCGGCCTGCATGTTTATCCAGACAGCCGCCCCATCGCCAAAAAAAGCGCCGAGTTTTTCGGCAATCTGGGGAGTGATTGCCGCCTCTTCCTTCAGTATGCTTTCCAGTTCGCTAGGGGGTATGCTGGTGAGCAGAGATATCTCCGCAATTGTCTTGCCTGTTTCTGGTAGAATATCTGCCAAAAGTGCGCCGGGGTGGGATGGGCGACGTTGCATATTCTCACGTTCGTAGGTGGTCATTTATGCCTCATCTCCAAGCAGCTTATCCATCATGAGACCATCGAGTCTACAGATCGCTTCGTATGCTTGCTCTGCGGCTGAAAATAGCTGAGGGTCATTCAAAATTGCGGGTGATCGAAGTACTTTCATAGCGAAAGTTTCAGCACAAATAGTCAGCGCCTCCTCGCATTTTTCCCAGGAGGCGGAACCTGCTTCGGAAACCGGAAGTTCCCCCTCCGATTCTTCGTAGTGGGAAATGAAATTTAGCCTTCTGGCGTCGGTGGCGCTGATGTTTTTCATGCTTCCCGCGGCGGGGTGGTATCGCCTTGTTCTGAAAATAATGGGCTGTAATCGCTTTTGGGTTGGGTCAATATGATTCGGCCTCGGTTTCCAATGGAGTTTAGATTCACAAACTTTCCGATATCCTTGGATTTCCATCCCGCTCTGCTAGCGTCTTCCATGATTTCTGCCCGCTCTTCGAGAAGGCGGCGTTCTTCGGGTGTCAATTGGATAAACAACCTTAGAATTTCTGAATACTTCTTTTTTGCTTCCCGTGCTTCGTCCTCGAATCGGCTGGCAAGCGCGTGCTCATTTAGGAAGCTTTGTTGTAGGCGACGGATCACTTCTTCATCGAAAGATCGTCCATGCGCTTCAGCGGCGAGGGTTAGCTGCATCTCGAGTTGTTCGCCTACCCCAATGCCCTCATAGTCTGTGCGCCCAAGTGACATCGATAAACGATATACGATTTCAGCGTTTAGTGATCGGCCTGCCTGCGAAGCCTCTTCTTTCAACTGGTATCTCATGCCGTCAGGTAGCCTGAGATTGAATTGATCCGAGCCTCTGCCTGTTGTTTTCGACATTATGCACCTCTTTATGGGATCACTGTGCTATTACTCGCTTGACGTCAATAGGATCACCGTAATACCCATACCACGGTGGTATTATTTTCGGAGGTATGATTAATGCGATTCGGACGTGACGAAGGTGATCTGAAACTCACCCCCAGCCGGGCATATCAATTCAATTTGCGGCTACCTGAAGGACTTCGGCCCGCGCTCAAAGAGCTGGCAGAGAAGAATCGTAGGTCGCTCAACTCAGAGATTGTTTATCATCTGGAAAAAGCAGCAACCCAAGGTGCTGACACAAAAAAAGCCGGCGCACCGCGAGCCTAGGAAACTCGTGCGCCAGCTTTTCTTTTAACCCCACGAAAGGTTATGGCATGAAAACTACACTACAGAACGCTGCTGACGCAAGTGTTGCAAGCGAGGTCTCGATCTACACGATCGCAAATGATATCTGCCATTTGTCTCACAATCTCACCTGCATGCTGGAAATACTGCACGAAAAAGCGGACCTTGTCCTTTTTCCCGGCACAACCGCAGAAGGGATCATCGACGGTCCTGTTGCGCAGAATTTCAACCTTATTCGGCCTGAAGAAAAGCGCTCCATTGCCTTCGTGCTGGGTGACTGCCTGAAACGCGCTGAAGCGTTGGATATGGCGGCGGACAAGATGTCGACATTGACGGTGCAGTTGGAGCATCCGCCGACAAGCAAAACTGTAGGTGTGGCTAGTGAAGAGCTGGAAAGCGTTATCTCCACATGGCGTGCTGCTCACGAAAAGTGGCGCGAACGGCTTAGCTTGGGGGATGAGGGCGATGGGCCGGAATCCAAATCTGAGGATGTTGCAGCGGAAGCTCTGCTTTCTTTCCAGTGCCGCACCGATGCGGATGTTCAGCGTAAGGTGTCGCTTTTTGCGGGGAACGATCATTTGGCCTCGCTCGCTTTCAGCTATAGCGATTTATTCCTTCCCAGTCTGATTGTTTCAGAAAGCCAGTCAAACTGAACGCTCTGAGAGGCGGCAGATTTGCCGCTTTTCCGCTTGTCACTTGGAAGGAGCGATTTATGAGAAATGAGAAAGATACGCACCTTGGTGTGAAAGAGATTGCCGTTGAACTCGGTTGTTCAACGAAGACGGTTCGGCGTTATCATGCGCTCGGCGTAATACCCAGCTACCAACCGCAGGGGAAATTCAGCGCCATCAAAATGACGCGCGTGGACCTTCGAAATTTCATCAAGAAAAAGAAGCGGGAGCGTCGATGATGGCGAAACTGCAAGCGACATGGCGCAAGGTCGATGTGACCCGCGCCATTCTCGCCGCGAAGGCTGGCGGCCTCGATGTCAGCCGTATCGAGATCGAGAACGGCCGGATTGTGATCATTTCGGCGTCGGAAAACTCCAGCCCTGAAACCGAGTTGGACAGATGGGAGCGGGAGCATGCGCGTAAAGCTTAAGGGTCTTAACAAGGTCAAAAAGAGCCTGGCTGACGGAACGTCGATCACGTACTTCTATGCGTGGAAGGGTGGCCCACGTCTGCCGGGTAATCCCGGCGATCACGAATTCATGGCGGCGTACAATGCGGCAATTGCCAAGAAGGTTGAGCCGAAGGCCGGAACGCTGCAATCCCTGCTGAATGGCTTTCAGGATAGTTCAGATTGGGATGACCTCGCGGAGCGCACCCAATCTGACTATGTGAAGCTTATCAAGGTCATTGAGAAAAAATTCGGCACGTTTCCCTTGTCCGGCCTCTCAGATCGGCGGGCGCGGGCGCATTTCATGGAATGGCGCGATGAGCGCGCAAAGAAGTCTCGCCGGCAGGCCGATTACGGATGGACCGTTCTCGCCCGCATTCTGTCATGGGCGAATGGGCGCGGCTTGATCGTATCGAACCCATGCGAGAAGGGTGGACGCCTTTATCGCGGTTCACGGGCCGAACATATATGGACGGATGCGGACGAAGCCGCTTTTATCGCTAACGCACCTACACATCTCCATCTGCCGCTAATTCTGGCACTCTGGACAGGTCAGCGGCAAGGCGATCTCCTGAAGCTGACGTGGCCGCAATATGACGGTAAGTGCATCCGGCTCCAACAGGGTAAGACAGGCGCTCGCGTGGTGATTCCTGTAGGCTCACCCTTGAAGGCGATGCTCGACCCGTTGCGTCAGAAGGTGGGTCACGTCCTTCTCAACAGTGATGGCGATGTCTGGACTGCTGACGGCTTCCGCTCTTCATGGCGAAAGGCTTGCGCTACCTCTGGCGTCGTCGGCGTCACATTCAACGATCTGCGCGGCACTGCGGTGACGCGTCTCGCCTTGGCAGAATGCACCGAAGCAGAGATAGCGACGATCACCGGCCACTCGTTGCGAGACGTACGGTCGATTCTTGATGCACACTACCTGAAACGCGATCCCGCATTGGCAGAGAGTGCGATTCGGAAGCTCGAAAAGAGAACAAAGATTCCCAACTGAACGTCCAACTGGCCGTAGATGTTCTGATTTCAATGAGGAAAAAGCGAAGCAAAAACAGATGGCTGGGGAACCTGGATTCGAACCAAGATCGACGGAGTCAGAGTCCGCTGTTCTACCATTGAACTATTCCCCAAAAGCTTGAAGCGCTTGGCGCGTTTGCTTTGGTGGGTCGTCATATAGATGATTTATTCCGGGGCGCAAGTCGAAAAAATCGAAAAATGCGTTTTATCCCGCTTTTACGTTTCGTCCCCGGGTCAGAGCCTTGCGCGGGTGGAGCGTGGGGTGGAGAGCAACAGGCTGGTTTCGCTGCCGGTGATGCCGGGTACCAGGCGGATGCGGCGCAGCACGGCGTCGAAATCGCTGAGCGTGGCGGCGTTGAGCTCCACGATCAGGTCCCAGCGGCCGTTGGTGCTGTGGATTTCGGAAATTTCCGGAAAACCGCCAAGGGTGCGGATGACGCGGTCCGTCACATGGCCTTCAATCTCGATCATCATGATGCCGCGGATCGCCGCTTCCACCGCGTCGGCGCGCAGAATGACGGTATAGCCGATGATGGTGCCGTCATTTTCCATTCTTTCGATACGTGAGCGAACCGTCGCACGCGAGGTTTCCGTTTCCACCGCCAGATCGGAAATGCTGCGCCGGCCATTATGCCGCAAAAGGGTGATGAGGCGTTCGTCGAGACTGTCCATCTATGCCATTTCGATAAAAAGATTTTGCCAAAACGATAACTCATTTCGATAATATTGCCAATATTTGATGTTCATTCTGCCATGTCTCTATGGTGTAGTGGAACTAACGGTTGGTAAAGCGAGGACGGGAATGGATATCAGGCTGATTGGTGCGCCGTTGCAGATCGGGGCAGGGCAACTGGGGTGCGAAATGGGGCCGAGCGCCTATCGCGTCGCAGGGCTTGCCCATGCTCTGGAAGAACTGGGGCACCGGGTGGTCGATACCGGCAATGTGACGCCGACGCCGCTTCAGGAATTCCGCCATCCCAATCCTGCCGTGCATCATCTCGCCGAAACCGTGGCCTGGACCGAGGCGCTGACGGAGGCCGCCTATCGCGAAAGTGCGGATGCCGTGCCGATCTTCCTCGGTGGTGATCACGCGATTTCGGCTGGAACCGTCGCCGGCATGGCGCGCCGGGTGGCGGAAACGGGACGGCCGTTTTTCGTGCTCTGGCTGGATGCGCATACCGATTATCACACGCTGGAAACGACGCGCAGCGGTAATCTGCACGGTACGCCGGTCGCCTATTTCAGCGGGCGTTCCGGGTTTGACAGCTATTTCCCACCGCTTTCCCATGTCGTTCCGGAAGAAAATATCGGCATGATCGGCATTCGCAGCGTCGATCCGGCCGAGAGGGCCGCCTTGGAAGAGAGCGGCATCACCGTTCACGACATGCGCTCGATAGACGAGCATGGGGTTGCCGTTCTGCTGCGCGAATTCCTGGCGCGGGTTCAGGCCGCAAACGGGCTTTTGCATGTCAGCCTCGATGTGGATTTCCTCGAGCCGTCCATCGCGCCCGCCGTCGGCACCACGGTTCCGGGCGGCGCGACATTCCGCGAGGCACATCTGGTCATGGAAATGCTGCATGATAGCGGGCTGGTCTGCAGTCTCGACTTAGTGGAGCTCAATCCGTTTCTTGACGAGCGTGGCAGGACGGCGACCCTGATGGTCGATCTTGCCACCAGCCTGATGGGCAAGCGGGTGATGGACCGCCCGACGCGGGCCGGCTGAGAAGGGGGACAAGTGATGACCGTGATACCAAACCTCAATATCGTGCCCTTCGTCAGTGTCGACCACATGATGAAGCTCGTGCTTAAGGTGGGGATCGATACGTTCCTGCGCGAGCTCGCCGATGTGGTTGAGGAGGATTTCCGCCGCTGGCAAAGCTTCGACAAGACCCCGCGCATCGCCTCGCATTCAAAGGAGGGGGTCATCGAGTTGATGCCGACCAGTGACGGCACGCTTTACGGCTTCAAATATGTCAACGGCCATCCGAAGAACATGAAGGAAGGCCGCCAGACCGTGACGGCCTTCGGCGTGCTTTCCGATGTCGGCAATGGTTACCCGCTGCTTTTGACCGAAATGACGATCCTGACGGCGCTGCGCACCGCCGCCACCTCCGCCGTCGCGGCGAAATATCTTGCCCGCCAGAATTCCCGCTCCATGGCCATCATCGGCAATGGCGCGCAGAGTGAATTCCAGGCCCGCGCCTTCAAGGCCATTCTCGGCATCGATACGCTGCGGCTTTTCGATATCGACCGTTCCGCCAGTGAAAAATGCGCCCGCAATCTTGCCGGGCAGGGTTTCGCCATCAAAATCTGCGGCTCTGCCGAAGAGGCGGTCGAAGGGGCGGATATCATCACCACCGTCACCGCCGACAAGCAATATGCGACGATCCTGACCGACAACATGGTTGGTCCCGGCATTCATATCAACGCCGTCGGCGGCGATTGCCCCGGCAAGACGGAGCTGCACCGGGACATTCTGCTGCGGTCGGATATTTTCGTGGAGTATCCGCCGCAGACGCGCATAGAGGGCGAAATCCAGCAATTGCCGGCGGATTATCCGGTCACCGAGCTCTGGCAGGTCATTGCCGGTGAAAAAGAGGGGCGGGTGGGCGACAGGCAGATCACGCTGTTCGACAGCGTCGGTTTTGCGACGGAGGATTTTTCGGCGCTGCGTTATGTGCGCTCGAAACTGGCTGCCACCGGGCTTTATACCGAGCTGGATCTCTTGGCCGATCCGGATGAACCGCGCGATCTCTTCGGCATGTTGTTACGCTGTGAGGCGGCTCTCGTCCAAACCGGCGATCGCCAGCAGGCCTAATCCGCTTCCCGGCGGTTCCTTCGGGCAACCACATGCTCCCGCCAGATGGTGAAGAGGCCGGCGGCGATGACGATGGCCGCACCGATTACCATGTTGGAGGTTACGACCTCGCCATAGATGGTGACGCCGATAATGGTGACGAGCACCAGCTGGTAATAGGAAAAGGGCTGCACGGAGGCGGCGTCGGCCAGTTCAAACGCCTTTATCAGGCAATAATGGCCGCTCATGCCGGTAATACACAGCGCCAGCATCCATCCCCAGTCCTGGGGAGCGAGGTTGACCCAATAAAACGGGCCGACCAGCGTCAGTGCCGCCGCGCCGGCGACGCCGGTGTAGAAGAAGCTGGTCATGGCTGAATCGCTCTTGCTGCCCAGCCGGGTCAGGACGCTGTAGAGCGCAAGCATGAAGGCGGCCACGAAGGTGATGATCAGCTTGTTGTCAAAACCTTCGCCATCCGGCTTGAGGATGACGAGAACGCCGATGAAGCCGACGAAAATGGCGCACCAGCGTCGCCAGCCTACATGTTCTCCCAACAAAGGCATGGACAGTGCCGCAACGATCAGCGGTGCGGAAGCGAGGATGGAATGGCTATGCGCCAGCCCGACCACGGCGAAGGAGAAGATCGAAAAAACGATCTGCACGGCAAGCAGCACGCCGCGGCTGATCTGTAGCCAGGGACGGTTCGCCATGACGGCGCCCCGGATGCCGCCGGCCGACCTTGCAGCCATCAGAAGAACGAAGACGGCGAAGGCCCAGTATCGCAGCATGGCGACGAAGACGGGCGGATAGGCAGTGCCCAGATGTTTCGATATGCCATCCTGCGCCGCAAAGATCGTGAAGGCGACAAGCGCATAAAGAAAACCGGTCTTGGCTGATGGCATTAGAAAACCGCTATCCGGCAATTGCCGGCAAAAGAGGGTCGGGCAGGAATGGGGCAGATAGCAGCCATATGCTATGCTGCACCTTGTCAGACAACCATATTTTCCGAATAGCTGCCATGCAAGTCCGGAAGCTGCCTTTTAGAAGGGCAGATTAGCGAATAGGTGGCTGATGCCGCGCGGGCAAGATGGGCGCGATGTTTACTTTTCCGTCATGCCGGCCTTGAGCCGGTATCCAGTCAGCCCAAGTCTTTGGGCTGAAAAGGACTCTTCCCGCCGCGCGAGAGCCGCGTCGGCTGGATTCCGGCTCAAGGCCGGAATGACGGATATTTTGTCCCGCGAAATCCCCGCGGGACAAATCCGAGGGTGACCTCAGCCGATCGTCACTGACGTCTTCGATGTCGCGGATTTCAGCGCGGCATCGGCGAGTTTCAGTGCGATCAGCCCGTCCTTGATGGAGGGCGAAGGCGCGACATTGTTTTCGATGCTGTCGATGAAGGCGGTGATTTCAGCGGCATAGGCTGCCGTGTAACGCGTCATGAAGAAATCATGCAGCGGCGGGCGGGTATAACCTTCCGCATTGGCGATCTCGATGGAAACCGGACGCTGGTTTTCGGCCGCTGCCGAACCCTTTGAACCATGCACCTCGATGCGCTGGTCGTAACCATAGGTCGCGCGGCGCGAATTCGAGATGATGGCCTGCCTGCCGCTCTTCGTCGTCAGGATGATGCTGGCGCTGTCGAAATCACCGAGCTTGCCGATCTCCGGATTGACGAGAACCGAACCGGTGGCGAACACGCTTTCCACTTCCTCGCCGAGCAGGAAGCGGGCCATGTCGAAATCATGAATGGTCATGTCGCGGAAAATACCGCCGGAGACCTTGATATATTCGGCCGGCGGCGGGCCGGGGTCGCGGCTGGTGATGGTCACCATTTCCACCTTGCCGATGCGGTCATCTTCGATGGCCTTGTGAACGGCCTGGAAATGCGGATCGAAACGGCGGTTGAAACCGAGCATCACCTTCGCGCCGGTTTCTTCAACCACCTTGGCGCAGGCTTCCGCACGGGCGACATCGAGATCGACCGGCTTTTCGCAGAAAATCGCCTTGCCAGCGCGGGCGAAACGCTCGATCAGGTCGGCATGGGTGTTGGTTGGCGTGCAGATGATGACGGCATCGATCGTCTTGTCGGCCAGAACCTCGTCGATCGTGCTCACCTTGCACTGTGCTTCGCGGGCGATGGCTTCCGCAGCTCCGGCCATGGCGTCGACAACGGCCACCAGCTTCGCACGGCTGTCGGTGGTGATCGCCTTGGCGTGGACCTTGCCGATCCGTCCAGCGCCGAGCAGTGCCAATTTCGTAACCATCTTTCCTCCGGTTTCTCACACCCGTCCCTCACTCCCGGAGGGACAGAATATGAATGCAAGCAATGTTTCGATATGGAATATATGTTCCATTTTGCTAGATCGACATCGCAGATGTGTCAAGCGTTTTGACGGGGGAGGGAACGGCGGAAATGAAGTCGCCAGAGATCGAAATCGCAGCCCCCCACCGCCACCGTAAGGGCAGCGGCGGGAACTGGGGAGAATGGTGCCGACGACCGGTTCAGTGGGATATCACGGCCATATCCGGCGGAAACGCATAAACCTCGACCGGGGTTTCAAGGCCGCGCAGCAGCCATTGGCCCAGATTTTCCAACTTTTCCTGATAACCGGCCATACGAACGAATTCTTCGGAGAAAAGCACGTTGCGCCCGGTCTCCTTGGTCAGCGTTTCAAGCCGGGAGGCAATGTTGACGGCGGGGCCGATGACGGTGAAATCGAGGCGGGTTTTCGAGCCGATATTGCCATACATGACATCGCCGACATGCACGCCAATGCCGTAACCCAGGGGATCATGACCCTTACGGCAATTGATTTCATTAAGGGCGACGAGACTTTTTTGTGCGCTGGCGATGGCTTTCAGCAGGTTTTCGCAGGCATTGGGATCGCTGAGCGGGAAAATCGCCAACAGCCCGTCGCCCATGAATTTCAGGATTTCCCCGCCAAATTCCTCGATGGGGTCACACATGGCATCGAAATAACCGTTCAGAAGCTCGATCACATCGTCGCGCGGCCAGAGGTCGGAAATATGGGTGAAATTGCGCAGGTCGCAGATCAGGATCGCCGCGCCCACCGTTATGCCGCTGCCGCGTGTCGTGGCGCCGTTGAGGATTTTCTCGCCCGCATGCGGCCCCACATAGGTCTCCAGCAGGGTGCGCGTCATGCGGTTTTTCAGGCGTATTTCGCTGACAAGCGCCAGCGCCGGAAGCAGATTTTTCAGGGCGAGGATTTCGCTGTCGGAAAAACCGCCGGGCCGGTCACTGGAGAATGTTGCGACATGGCGCTTGCCGAAGGTGTGTTCGATCGGCCAGGCGCAATATTCCGTCAGCCCCTCCGCCCGCAGATCTTCGTAGATCGAATAGCGGGACTCGTCGATTTCATCGACGTTCAGCCGGTGGCGGACTTCGGTGGCGCCCTGATGAATCTCGTTGATGGGGCTGTTCAGATATTCGGGCGTATTTTCAGACCCGTAGCCATAGGTAGCGATTTCGGCGGCGGACATGCCGGCTTTCCACAGAATGCGCGCGCCAAGCCATTGCGGATGGCGAATGCGGAAAGCGAGAACGCCCCGCGCCACGGAAATCCCGCTTGCCCGCAGCCTGCTGCAAAGCTCGACGAATATTTCGTCGATAAAGCGCTCATCCTTGGTGCCGGTAATGAGCCAGTCGAGAATTTCCGATTTTTCCGCTGGCCACAATTCATCCAATGCTGAAGAAACCCGTTCTTCGGTGTTAAGACTAAGTGTCATGGCAGGATTCCGGAGGTTGTTGCTGCTCTCGCACGGGCGGGGCACATGTCGAACGGCCAAATCTGGCCGAACATGGTCGCTCGCCAATCCCATGTGGTGCCGGATAACGAAAATGTTAAGGGAGCGATACGGAAAATGTTCCGGAAGAGCCTGGCGGCATCAAGCTACGCGCGCCGCCCGGATGTTCGCGTGAACATCGTTTCCGGCGGCGCTGGGTTTTGGTGATCGCTGGGAAGGATCAGATAACGGTTTCGACAGGAATATGGAGTGCTGCGGCAACGCGCCTGATGCGCAGCGGATCGCTGTCCGTGCCGTCTTCCAGAGCGCGTATTTCGCTGGTAGTCAGGCCGCAGGTCACGGCAAGCTGTTCGATTGTATAGCCGGCGAGATTGCGCGCCGTCAGAACCTTTTTGGCAAAAGGAGCATCGGTTTCGTGATCGGAATCGGGTTGTGAGATTGAAATTGTCATTGTGCATCTCCCTGATGGTGGACACTTAAATGCGGGCGGCAAGGAAAGGTTGCCGGAGCCGAATGCGACCGCGTTGCCGGAGAAGAAAATCAGTGTTGCAACGCAGCGAGAACATAGCCGCTTCGTCGACCTACGCAATAGTTAAATTTTGTTAAGTTTCGTGATCGCCACATTGCCGCGCCATTCTTTCCGGGTTTTCGCAGGTTCCGGCAGGGCGGCTGGCGCTACAGCATACCCCAGGCGCGAAAGCGGCCGCGACCCGTAACTTCCCGCAATTCCAGCTGGTTGGCGAGCCCGATCGCCCCCTGCGGTGTGGTGCCGAGTTCCTTGACGATCATTGCCGCCGAGACCACCGGCCGGGAGACGACCAGTTCCACCAGCTCGGGCAGGCGGGAAGAGGAACGGCGGCCGGCCAGCTTGCGCATCATGCGGTCGCGCGCGTGGGTCAGCCTGTCATGTTCCCTCATGCTGGCCTGTGCGGCTTCGTAAAAGCTGTCCAGAAGGGCTGAGAGGCGCTGCATCTGGTTTCTGGCGTGCCGGCGTTCCCGAGGGACCGCGCGAAGACCGGCGCTGAGTGCCGGCAGATGATCGGGCGTGACGGCGCCGTCGCGCAGAAAGGCGGAGGCCAGCAACCGGCCGAGCCAGGGGCTGCGCTGCAACACCTCGATCATGTTCCAGGCGTCGAGCAGAATGGCGGTGCGCAGGATCGGCGGCAGTTCCTCCGTGCGGGCATGCACGTCCCACCATTCTTTCAGCCGTTCGTCCTCGTCCCAGTCGGGCTCGTTGATGATCGCATGGCTTTCCTCCCTGTGCATCGTAGGAAGCGCGTTGCCGGTGGTAATGGCATTAAGGGTTGCGGAACTGCGCGCCAAAAGCGCGTCCAGCTCGGAAAAAGCCCCATCCAGCGCGGTTTCGCCGTCCGCATCGGCGTCTTCGTCGCCAGAATGGTCCACGTTTTTTTCGGGAGGTGTCGCCTCCTCGACGGCAAGTGTGGTCTTTCCCCGCAGCCTGGAAAGGCCAGGCACCGTGAAGGCCCAGCCGGCCGCATTGGAAAAGATCAGCCGTCGAGACCTGAGAATCCGGTGTGCCGCCGTCATTTCATGGCTTGGCGCCCGCACGTCCATATGGGCGTCGTGCAGCACCAGATCCTCCATATGGACGAGTTCGCCATCGACCCACATGGAGGAAATGGCATCGGTGAAATCCTGCCTTTCGATGAACCCATGTTTCATCGGCGACCGGCTTATCCGCTCGTCCAGCCGCGCCAGAGCTTCCCCCGCGCGGGCGGCGGCAATGAGGAGCTTTTCGATCTGGACGTCCGATATATCGTAAATCATTGATATTTTTTAGTTTGAGCGCTGGTTTCTTACAAGGCGGATTGCGGCCGGCCGCCTTTGCTTTCGCCGGTTCTACCCAAAAATCATGCACAAAGGGCGACGGACGATGGCTGGCGCGCAAAGGTAATTTGGCTGCCATTACGATGCCAGCCGCCATGCTGCATTGCGGCATAAGCTTGCGCATTGCAGCATGGCGGGTATATACCCCCACCAAGAGCGACAAATTATCACACCTTCCGTTCGCCCTTCCATCTCCAGACGAAGATGAATTGGAGTCTACCCGTGAATATTATGGCAAATGGTCCCGCCACCGCGCCGGATCAGAAAACCCGTTTGAAATCGATTATCGGCGGCTCGGCGGGCAACCTCGTCGAATGGTACGACTGGTATGTCTATTCGGCCTTCACCCTTTATTTCGCGCCTGTCTTCTTTCCCTCCGGAAACCAGACCGCCGAACTGCTGAGCGCGGCCGCCGTCTTTGCCGTCGGATTTCTGATGCGGCCCATCGGGGCCTGGTTCATGGGCACCTATGCCGACCGCAAGGGCCGCAAGGCCGGCCTCACACTCTCCGTCACGCTGATGTGTCTTGGTTCGCTTTTGATCGCGATTACGCCCGGCCATGAGACGATCGGCATTGCAGCACCTGCCATCCTGGTTTTCGCCCGGCTTCTGCAGGGAATCAGCGTCGGCGGCGAATATGGCGCCAGCGCCACTTACCTCAGCGAAATGGCCGGCAAGAGCCGCCGCGGCTTCTTCTCCAGCTTCCAATATGTGACGCTGATTTCCGGCCAGCTGCTGGCGCTGGCGGTGCTTCTCATCCTGCAACGGGCTTTGACGCCGGAACAGCTCGGCTCCTGGGGCTGGCGCATTCCCTTCTTCATCGGCGGCATTCTGGCGATTGCGGTGTTTTACATCCGCCGCGGCCTTGCCGAAACGCAATCCTTCGAAAACGCCAAGGCCGGTGAGGCGCACAAGCCAAAATCCAGCGGATGGGCGCTGTTCAAGCACTATCCGCGGGAGGCGCTGATGGTCATGGCGCTGACGTCCGGCGGCACGCTCGCCTTTTACGCCTATACGACCTATCTGCAGAAATTCCTCGTCAACACGTCGGGTTTCAGCAAGGAAAGTGCCACGGAAATCACCACGGCGGCGCTCTTCGTCTTCATGTTGTGCCAGCCACTTGCCGGCGCGCTGTCGGACAAGATTGGTCGCAAGCCGTTGATGGTCGGTTTCGGCATTCTCGGCACGCTGTTCACCTATGTGATCTTCACCACGCTTTCGACGACGACCGATCCGATCATGGCTTTCGCCCTCGTGCTGGTTGGCCTGCTGATCGTCACCGGCTACACTTCCATCAATGCAGTGGTGAAGGCGGAAATGTTCCCCGCCCATATCCGCGCGCTTGGTGTGGCGCTGCCCTATGCGCTGGCGAACACGATATTCGGCGGAACGGCGGAATTCGTGGCCCTGAAATTCAAGCAGATCGGCCATGAAAACTGGTTCTTCTGGTATGTGACGATCATGATCGCGCTGTCGCTGGTGGTTTATGTGAAGATGCGCGATACGCGCGATCACAGCCATATCCACGAGGATTGAGCCCATAACGCAATGAGCAAAGCCCGCCGGGAAAGCCCGTTGGGGCGGGCTTTGCGTTTTCAGGCCGTTTCGACCGGCAGAATCACGCGGGCTTCGAAGCCGTCCTGACGGCCGGGCGCCGGAGAGGAAAGCACCAGCTTCGCACCGGCCTGTTCCACCAGGCTTTTGACGATGGCAAGGCCAAGCCCGGTGCCGTCCGCCGTGGTCGAGCCTCTGGCGAAACGTGTCGTTAGCTTGGGCAAGAGCGCACCGTCGATCACCGGCCCGGAATTGACGATGCGGATCGTGCCGTCCGCTTCGGCGAAAATCTGCACCGGGCTTTCCGCCGGGCTGTGAATCAGGGCGTTTTCGAGAAGATTGCGGATGATGATGCCGAAGGCATCCGCACCGATCTTGCAGGACAGGCCGCTTTCGCAGCGATTGGTGAAGCGGATGCGGGAGGTGCCGATTGCCGTTCTGCTCATGTCGTCGATGATGAGTTCGAGCACGGGGGTGAGATCACTTGCAGTATCGGTGACCCCGATCCGTGCTTCCGCCCGCGACATCTGCAGCAGCTTTTCGGCAAGATGACCAAGATGCTGCAATGACTTTTCGATATTTTCGACGCGCGGCGCCAGTTCCGGGGGAATATCGGCACGCAGCCGCTGCGCCTGCGCCAGCGCGCCGGCAATCGGCGTGCGCAATTCATGGGCACTGTTGGCGGTGAATTCCCGCTCCGCCTCGATGGCCGATCGCAGCCGTCCGAGCAGAAGGTTGACCGAACGCGCGATGGGGTGGAGTTCAGCCGGAAAGGGCTGGGTTGCAAGCGGCGCAAGATTGCCGCCGTCCTTTTTGCCGATCTCGTCGCGCAGGGTCTGTATCGGTTGCAGGGTTTTCCGCACCACGACGATCACGGCGAAGATGCTGGCCGGGATGAGGATGAGAACGGGAAGAAGCAGCGCACTGCCGGCTTCCTCGATCGCCTCGCGCCGGTTGGCGAAGGCATCGGCCACCTGCAGGAAATAATTGCCGTCCGGTGTCGCAATCGTAAAGATGCGCTGTGTCGCGGTTTCGGAAAAACCGGGGTCCAGAGAGACCTCGAAAGGCTCCGTCGAACTGTCATGCGAATGCAGGACGACCTGCCCCTCCCGGTCGCGCACCTGATAGGTCAGATATTCTGCCCTTGCCGCCGTCTGGTTGAGTTTCTGCGCGGCGGGCGCCGTGTTGTTTTCCCTCAGGTCGTCCACCAGCAGCGGCAGCAGCCTTTCGGCGGTTTCTTCGACGCCGGCATCGAAAATTTCGGCAAATTCGTCCTGCATCACCATGACGCCGAGCCCGCAGGCGAGAAGCCAGGATATGGCGACAACGCTGGTCAGCGCCGTCACGAGCTTGCGGGTCATGCTGGTCGGTCTGGCCATCTCTGCCTGCCTGGTTGCTATCTTATGGTATAGCCGACGCCGCGCACGGTTTCGACGCGGTCATGGCCGATTTTCTTGCGCAGCCGGCTGATATAGACCTCGACCGTGTTGCTCTCTATTTCCGCGCCGAATTCGTAGAGCGTGTCGTGCAATTGCGCTTTGGAAACCACCGCGCCGGGGTGCTCGACCAGCTTTTCCAGCACGGCCCATTCGCGGGCGCTCAGCGTCTGGGCGGTTCCGTCGACGGTGATATTGCGCGCCACCTGGTTGATCTCGATGCCGGGCAGGCGGATGACAGGGGCAGAACGCCCCTCGTAACGCCGCGAAACTGCCAGCATGCGCGCCGAAAGCTCGTTGAGATCGAAGGGCTTGACCAGATAGTCGTCAGCGCCTGCGTTCAGCCCGGCAATCCGGTCGGAGACCTGGTCATGGGCGGTCAGAATGATCACCGGCGTCGCGTCGTCGCGCTTGCGCAGGGTTTGCAGAAGGGTGATGCCTTCGCCGTCCGGCAGGCGCATATCGAGCAGGATCAGGCCATAGGCCATGGTCAGCGTTGCCGCCATGGCGTCGCCCAGCGTCTTGAACCAGTCCACAGCGTGCCCCGCCGCGGCGACATGGTCTCGCAGCGCTTCTCCCAGCACATGATCGTCTTCAACAAGCAGAACCCGCAAGACAGCTCCCTCTATCGCATCGTCCTGCGTATCGCTTTCATTGGATAAGCGTCAAGCATGCTCTTTTCAGCTGTTCTGGCGCCGGGTGCAGCCGCTGAAGACATCGAGCGAGGGATCGTAGACAGAGGTGGAGACGTTCATCATGCCGAGAATGCTGTGGAAATAATTGTCATGCGAGCGCCCGCCCTCTGCCGCGCTTTTTGCCAGGCACGCCTTGTCCAGCCCCATGGATCTGGCGAAATCGTCGTCGAACCAGACAAGAAACGGCACATGGGTCTGCTGGTCGGGCGCCAGCAGATAGGGCGCGCCGTGCAGGTAGACGCCGTTCTCACCAAGCGATTCGCCGTGGTCCGACGCATAGATCATGCCCGTTGCCAGCCTGTCGGAACGGGCCTTCAGCCTGTCGATCACGGTCGAGAGGAAATGGTCGGTGTAGAGCAGCGTATTGTCGTAGGAATTGGTGATTTCCGCATCGGTGCAATTGCCGAGCTCGGCGGTGCGGCAGTCCGGGGTGAATTTGCGGAACTCGTCGGTATAGCGCAGATAATAGGTCGGCCCGTGGCTGCCCATCTGGTGCAGCACGATGACGCTGTCCTTGGTGACGTTGTTGAGCCAGGCGTCGAGCTTGTCGAAGAAGATGTCGTCGCGGCATTCCCCGCCGGTGCAGAACCGGCTGTCATTGGTGGAAGGCAGGTCGAAATAGGCAATGCGGTCGGCGACATTCTTGCTGCCGGTATTGTTGTCCAGCCATGTGGCGCCGACACCGGCATGGACGAGGACATCCATGACGTTTTCATTGGCGAGTGCCTTGTTGTGGCTATATTGCGAGCGCGGGAATTTCGAGAACATGCAGGGGATGGAAATCGCCGTGGCGGTGCCGCAGCTGGTCGTGTTCGGAAAATAGACGACGCCGCGTTTTTCGAGTTCCGGGTTTGTATCGCGCCCGTAACCATTCAGGGAAAAGTTTGCCGCACGCGCGGTCTCGCCCGCAACAATAACGGTGATACGCGGTTTGTGCACGCCGCCGAGGGCCGGCAGAACCTTGGCATCCTTGCCGATGGGGCTGACCTGAATATCGACTTCCTTGCCGGCCAGCGTGAAATAATGCACGGCCGACATGATCGGCGACAGGGGGTTGACGCTCTTGACGAGGTCCTTGTGCTGGCGAATGGCGGTGGTGAATGTCTTGGAATTCGCAAAGCTGATGATGCCGGCAACGGCAAGACAGATCAGGATGCTGATCGTGTTCCACAAAAGCTTGTCGAGGATCGGCCGGTGCCGGACCCGGACGGCGGCAACGAGGATGGACGGTCCCAGCGCGTAAACCGCCATATGCCAGAGAAAGCCGGGCGTGATGAGATTGCCCGCTTCCGCCTGTGTCGTTTCCATGGCGTTGCGGATCATGTCGCTGTCGATGACGATGCCGTAACGGTCCATGAACCAGGAGGCAGCCGCTGCCGCGAAGATCAGGAAGATCAGAAACGGCCTGAGGAGATACTTGGCGGAGAAAATGATGATGAGCGCGCCGAAAAGGGCGGCCATGGCCACATAAAGCGCGACGATGGCAACCGGATAGGCGGAAAGATAGGTGTGAACCTTCGACCAGAATGTCCGGTTGGTGAAAAGCAGCAGATAGGCCGCCGTCAGCAGGCTGAGCGGCACACTGCCGATTTCCGGACGATATGTTACTGTTCCCGTCGCTTTCGCGGTAAAAAGAGCCACTGCCAGATCCACCAGATTTCCGAGGGGCCGAGGGCAGCGAAGAGGGGCGGAAAACCGCCCTGACCGAACTGCCGCATGGGCCGATTGATGGCGGATGCGTCATTTTGCTGACATTAACCTGAAAGCTTGTCATGAAAGTGTCACACAACGTGGCGCTGCCCGGGGGCAGGGCATGGTTTCCGATCGATAAAAGGTGGTGACAGCTTGGCTCTAACTGAGCCCGACGATGCCTGTGGCGGTGGTGCGCGTTGAAAATATGCGCGTGGCCCTGACCGGCAGCAGGCTGCCTGCGGGCAGGTTCTGGAACGTCACCGTTGCTCCCGAAAGAAGTGTCATGCAAAGGTGGCCGCCATTGCCCACATAGATGGCGCGGGTGGGTGAGGGAAGCGGGTTCACATCGTCCGCAACGACATCGAAAGCGTGGGATGCCGGGGATTCGAGGCCGGCGGCGTGGTGTTCGTAAGTCTCAGCCATTTTTGTCTCCCGTAAGTCGAAATCTGCCATGATTATGCGGCGCGCCGGAGGAGCGGGAACAAGCGGGGACGGAAATTTCCGTTCGGAATTACCGTCCTGCTTCCGCCGGACCGGGGAAGGGGCGGGATTTCCCGGCAATCTCATGCGGTTGCACCGCACCGGCCAGTTGCTGCCGATGCGGTGCAACCGTATCAGGGCGGATTTGTCGTCCACGGGATCGGCAGGCGGGCTGTGGATATTCAGCGGATGGGCGGGTGCCGCCGCTTCAATTACGGGTATGGAGAATGAAAGCCCTGACGGCGGGAGAGGCTTCCGTTTTCCGGTGGGCGATGGCGAGGTCCGAGGTCGTGGCGCTTGCTGCAAGCGGTACGTAACGCACGCCGGGCAGCCTCAGGCAATCGAGCGAGCGGGGCACCAGCGCCACGCCGAGGCCGATGGCCACCATGCTGGCAATGGTGGTGTAATCTCGGCCTTCCGGGCTGATCACCGGCTGGAACCCGGCCTCGTTGCAGGCCTCCATCGTATTGTAGTGAAAGCCGACATCCGGCGGCTGCCGTGGCGTGATGAAGGTTTCGCCGGCAAGGTTCTTGAGATCGAGCTGCACTGCATACGCCAGAGGATGGTTCTCCGGCAGGGCGGCCATCAGCGGCTCGCGCAGAATCACATGGGTCGTCACCCCTTCCGGAATGGGAGCCGGCGGGCGGATGAAGGCGAAATCCAGATTGCCATCGGCGATCTTGGCCAGTTGCAACCGCATTTCCATCTCGATGAGCTGCAATTCAACATCGGGATGGGAGGCGCGGAAACTGGCGATGGACTGGATCATCAGGCCGGAATAGGCGGCGGAGGCGACATAACCGATGGAGATGCGACCCGTCTCGCCACGGCCGACACGTTTGAGTGCGGCAAGTGCCGCCTCGGCATTGGCAAGGATTTTCCGGGCGTCCTCGTAGAGCAGCTGGCCAGACGTCGTCAGCTTCACCGACCGGCGCGTCCGATCGAGCAGCGGCATGCCGACAATATCCTCAAGCGCCATGATCTGCTGGCTCAAACCGGGCTGGGCAATGCCGAGACGGGCGGCGGCACGTTCGAAATTGCGCTCATCCACCAGCGTGGTGAAATAGCGCAGGTGCCGCAGCTCGAATGTATCGGCGCGACCCGCTGGCTTCCTGCCCATCGTCACGGCCTTTCCCGGTAGATTTGAATAATTCCAAGCTATTATCAATGCGATTTTTCATAATCAATAGTTATGAAAAAAACCGGAGTCACTTATTGGATCACAATCTGCACCTTGCGTAATAAGATGAGTTAAATTCTCCAGAAAAATAACCGTCTTGTGGCGGCGCGGGTGATGAAGGGTATTGGCGTGCAGGGAAAATCCAAACACATTTCCATTCTGGCTGGTGGTTGCGCCGCCATTGCCTATGTGGCGTTCCTGGCTCCCGCTACTGCCCTTGCTCAGGAAGCCGGAACGACGGTCCTGCAAACCATCACCGTGGAAGGCGCCAAAAATCAGGATCCCAAGGCACCGGTGAAAGGTTATGTCGCGAAAACCAGCGCCAGCGCCACCAAGACAGGCCGCTCGCTGATCGAGACGCAGCAATCGGTCTCCGTCATCACCAAGGATCAGATGGATGCGCAGAACGTCCGCACTCTCAGCGAGGCGCTGAATTATGTGCCCGGCGTCGTCGCGCAGCCATTCGGTGCCGATCCGCGTTTTGATGCGCCGCGCATTCGCGGCTTCCAGGGGAACCAGCTGCAGTTCCTCAACGGCCTGCGGCTGATGCGCACGGCCGGTGCGCCGTCCTACGAGGTCTACGGTCTGGAGCGGGTGGAAGTCATTCGCGGGCCAGCCTCGGTGCTTTACGGTCAGGGTAATCCCGGCGGTCTCATCAATCTCGTCAGCAAGCGGCCGACCTTCGAGCGCTTCGGTGAAGTCGGGGCGCAGATCGGCAGCTTCGATTATTACCAGTCGATGTTCGATATTGGTGGACCGGTGGCGGGCACCGACAGTTTCGCCTATCGCCTGACCGGCCTTGCCCGCAACGCCCACACCCAGACGGATAATCTGCAGAACGACCGCTATTTCATCGCCCCGGCGCTGACATGGCAGCCGGATGAGGACACGAAGCTGACGGTTCTTGCCTCCTATCAGCACGATAATCCCAGCTCGCCCTCCGGCCTGCCGCCGGCGCTGACTTATTCGCGGCCGGGCAACATGCTGGATCGCAGCTTTTATGTCGGCGATCCCTCCTTTGACACGTCAAACCGCAAGTTCACCAATATCGGTTATGAATTCGAGCACCGTTTCGACGAAACCTTCACCTTCCGGCAGAATGCGCGTTATTCCAATTTCGACTGGTCCTACCGGGCGCTCGGCATGTCTTCGACCAGCGGCGGCATGATCGGCAATCTCATCCGCCGCAATGCGACGTTCCAGGACGAGCTGCTGAACACCTTCAACATCGACAACAGCCTGCAGGCAGATTTTTCCACGGGGCCAGTCGATCACACCCTGCTTGTCGGGCTGGACTACCGTTATTTCGACAATAACGTCAAAACCGAATTCTGGGCCGCGACGCCGCTCAACCCCGTCAACCCGGTCTATGGCGGGCCGATCAGCCTGACCTCGCGCACGCTTTATGCCGATGTGAAGACGGATATTTCCCAGATCGGTCTTTATGCACAGGACGAGATGGCGATCGAGAACTGGCGCATCACCGCCGGGCTGCGTCAGGACTGGGCAAGCACCAGCGGCACGACTTTCAGCGGCACCACCTATCGCTCTCTCGACAAGGACGATCACAAGCTGACGGGCCGCGTCGGCGTCAGCTATCTCTTCGACGGCGGCTTCGCGCCCTATGTCAGCTATGCCACCTCCTTCGAGCCGGTGCCGCAGCCGGCTGTCGGCGATGCGCCGAAGCCCACCACCGGGGAGCAGTGGGAGGCGGGCATCAAATATCAGCCCGAGGGTTTCGACGGTTTCTTCTCCGCCGCGATCTACGACCTGAAACAGAAGAATGTCACGACGACCGTGGGCGGTGTGACGCAGCAGATGGATGAGGCGCATGTGAAAGGCCTCGAACTGGAAGGCGTTGCAAGCCTTGCCGACGGGCTCGATCTGCGCGCGGCCTATACCTACATGGACAGCGAAGTTTCCGGCCGTGTGAATAACGGCAAGGAGCTTGATAGCACGCCCCGGCATGCCGCAAGCCTCTGGCTGGATTACACCTTTGCCGAAGATACCGCGCTTGAGGGTTTCGGCATCGGCGGCGGTGTCCGTTATGTCGGAAAGCGTTATGGCGATGCCGCCAATGCCTTCGAAATGAAGGGCCTCGCCCTTCTCGATCTCGGCGTGCATTACGAGAAGAACGGCTACCGCGCCTCGCTTCTGGTGCAAAACTTGACTGATAAAGAATATATTTCTAGTTGCTCCACTTTCGGATGCTATTACGGTGACGGAAGAACGGTTATGGGCAAGCTGACTTACCGTTGGTAACGCCATATCAAAGTGAAGCAGCAGGGGCATGACGCGTAAGGATCGATGGATGTCCCCCTTTTGGGGGCGGCGGGAGTTTCTGGGCCTGCTCGCGGCTTCCGCCCTTGCTGGCAGGGTGCAGGCGCAGGCGATGCCGCGCATTGCCGCCATCGATTGGGCGATGCTCGAAACCTCCGTGACGCTTGGCGTCATGCCGGTCGCGGCAACCGAACTCATCCAGTTTCGGGCCGGCGCGGTCGAGCCGGAAATTCCTGAAACCGTCGCCGATCTCGGCCTGCGCGGCGCGCCGAATTTCGAGCTTTTGCAACTCACCCGGCCGGATCTCATCCTGATTTCGCCTTTCTACACGCGTTATACCGGCAGGCTGGAAGCGATCGCCCCGGTGTTTTCTCTGCCCTTTTACGTGAAGGGCGAGCCGCCGTTCGAAAAGGCGCTGGCGGCGGTCACCGCGCTTGGTGAAAAGCTCGGGCGCACTGATGAGGCACGCAAGGTTCTCATCAAAACGGAAGAGGCGCTGCAAGCCATGCGGACCCGTCTTGCCGGTTTTTCCGCGCGCCCGACCTATGTCATCAATATCGGCGATGCCCGGCATTTTCGTGCATTTGGTGCGGACAGCATGTTCGGCGATGTCCTTGGCAGGCTGGGGCTTGCCAATGCCTGGGTGGATCGGTCGCAATTCACCTTCGCGGCGCCGGTGCCGCTCGAGAATCTCGCGGCCGCGCCGGAGGCGCGTATCGTCATCGTTTCCGATATTCCGGTGGAAGCCCGCGAAAGCCTGCGCAACAGCGCCATCTGGCGCGCGCTTCCGGCGGTGCGGGAAGGCCGGGTGGTGACGCTCGGCAATGTCGGCCCCTATGGCGGCATCACCGCCGGCATGCGGTTTGCGCGGCTTCTGACCGAGGCCCTGACGGCGCAGGGGGAAGCCCTGTGACGGTGCGGCCTCTCCAGTTTTTCTTCGGGCTCCTGTTTGTTTTCGCTTGCGGCCTTTCCCTGCATGCCGGCCTGCAGCAGCTGCCCCTCGATGCTTGGCCAAGCCTTCCATTCGATGCCGCATCCATGTCGATGGATCAGATCATCTTCGCCTTCAGCCTGCTGCCGCGCGTGGCGGTTGCCATCCTTGCGGGCGCGATGCTCGGCCTGTCGGGCGCCCTTTTCCAGCAATTGCTGCGCAATCCTATTGCCGACCCTTCGACGCTCGGCATATCGGCCGGCGCGCAGCTCGCCATCGTCATCGCCACCCTGTTCTTTCCTTCGGTGCTGGATGGCAACCGCGCATGGGTGGCGCTCGCCGGCGCGGCGGCTGCGGCCGGCATCGTTTTCCTTCTCGGTTGGCGACGCTCGTTCGAGCCGGTGACGATGGTGGTGTCCGGGCTGCTGGTCGGCATCACCGCTGCTTCCGTTTCGGCGGCGCTGACGCTGGCGCAGGGCGAATATCTGATGTCCCTCGTCGTCTGGAATGGCGGCTCGCTCAGCCAGCAGGACTGGTCGAATGCCGTTGTGCTTGCTTTCCAGCTTCTAGCCGGGCTTGCCCTGACCGGCTTGCTGATAAGGCCGCTCACGGTTCTTGGTCTTGGCGATTCCGGTGCGCGATCGCTTGGCGTATCGTTGTTCTCGATCAGGTTGGCGGTCGCATCCGTTGCGGTCGCGCTGGCTGCCTTCGTTGCCGCAGCGGTCGGCCTCGTCAGTTTCATCGGTCTTGCCGCACCGGCGCTCACCCGTGCGCTCGGTGTGCGGCGCTCGTCTTCCGTCCTGTTTGTTTCGCCCCTTTTGGGCGGTCTGCTCCTCTGGTTCTGTGACGGTCTCGTGCAGCTTCTGGCGAGTACGACGGCGGAAGTTTTTCCGACGGGTGCGGTGACGGCGCTGATCGGCGGCCCGCTGCTTTTATGGCTCTTGCCAAAAATCCGACCGACCGATGTTCATCGCGGCGAAGGCGTCGATCTTGCCACAAGACGTGGGGCTGCGGCCCTGCTGCCGGTGCTCATCATCATGGCCGTGCTGGTGTTTGCCGCACTCGCCATCGGCAAGGGGCCTGAAGGCTGGACAATGCTCAAGGCCAGTGATCTGCAAAGCCTTCTGCCCTTCCGCTGGCCACGGCTGGTGGCAGCCATAGCCGCCGGCGGTCTTCTCGCCATGGCGGGTGCGCTTTTGCAGCGGCTCACCGGCAATCCCATGGCAAGCCCGGAAGTGATCGGTGTCAGCGGTGGTGCCGGCCTCGGTTTTGCCGCCGCGATCACGGTTTTTCCGGCGGCAGGCCTGTTCGAACTGTTTTGCGGCGCCGGCATCGGTTCGGCCGCAGTCATGATCCTCGTGCTGTTCTTCGCCGTGCGCCGGCATCTGGCTCCGGAAAAAATACTGCTTGCGGGCATTGCCGTCAGTTCGCTCTGCTCGGCGGTGCTCTCGGCGCTGCTTGCCATTGGTGACCAGCGGGCGTGGCAGATTCTTGCCTGGCTCAGCGGTTCCGGTTCGACGGCGACCCCGGCTTCGGCGATCTTTCTCGCCATCCTTTCCGTCGTGCTTCTGGTCGCTGCCCTTTCGGTGACACGCTGGCTGACGATCCTGCCGCTCGGCCGGGATGTGCCGCTTGCCCTCGGCCTGCCGCTTAGCGCCGCGCGCATCGCCGTCATTGCGGTGGCGGGCATTGCCACCGGGGCTGCCTCGCTGCTCGTTGGCCCCTTGAGTTTCGTCGGGTTGATGGCACCGCATATTGCGCTGCGGGCCGGGTTCACCACGCCGCGCGACCATCTCTTCGCCTCCTTCCTGTTCGGTGCGGTGTTGATGGCGCTTTCCGATCTCGGCGCGCGAACGGTCACCTTTCCCTACGAGCTGCCGCTCGGGCTTTTTGCGGCGCTCGCCGGTGCGCCTTATCTGATCTGGCTGTCAGGCAGGCGATGATGATTTTTTTAGTTGATTTACGGAGATGAGAACCATGGGTCAGGCAGCGCTTGCCGTCGATTACGACAATACTCCGCTTTTTTCTCTTGATGGTGTGACGATGGAGGTGCCGGGCAGGACCTTGCTGCATCCGCTGACGGCAAGTTTTGCGACCGGCAAGACCATCGGCCTGATTGGCCATAATGGTTCGGGAAAATCGACACTGCTCAAGATTCTGGCGCGTATGCAGGAGCCGACGGCGGGCCGGGTTTCGTTCGAGGGAAAACCGTTGAACGCCTGGGGCAACCGCGAATTTGCGCGCAAGCTCGCCTATCTGCCGCAATATACGCCGGCCGCCTCCGGCATGCTGGCCAAGGAACTGGTGGCACTCGGCCGTTATCCCTGGCATGGCGCGCTCGGACAATTCACCAGGGCGGACCAGGAGAAGGTGGACGAGGCGATCGAACTCACTGATACCGTCGCCTTCCGCGACCGGCTGGTGGATACGCTTTCCGGTGGCGAACGCCAGCGCGTGTGGCTTGCCATGCTGGTGGCCCAGAATGCCGAAAGCCTGCTTCTCGACGAACCCATCTCCGCACTCGACATGGCGCACCAGATCGAGGTGCTTTCGCTGGTGCAGCGGCTATCGCGTGAAAAAGGCCTCGGCGTCATCGTGGTGCTGCACGATGTGAACATGGCGGCACGGTTCTGCGACGAGATTATCGCCCTGCATTCCGGCAATCTCATCGCCCGGGGAACGCCGCAGGAGATCATGACGCCGGAGACGCTGGAGCGTATTTATGGTGTTCGCATGGATGTCATGACCCATGCCGCCACCGGTTTTCCCGTCGCACTGCCGCTTTGAGATGTTGCAGCAAAACAACGGCAGGAAACGCTTGTTGTTGATGGTGATTCCGCGCGCATTTCCCGCCCTAACAATGTCTTAATGGCATCCTACCGCGATGAGACATTGTTAACCGTTCCGCTTTCATCGCCTCCAATTAAGTTGTTTTGGATCGATTTCTGGGAACAAACGTTAACAGTGCGGAATTCAATATCCGGAGAGGGCAAGAAGGGCTGCTGCGGGTAGGAATAAAACAGGAGAAAATCAGATGAAAAAGGCTGTTGCCGTAACTTTTGCCGCATTGACGATGGGCCTTGGCGGAACCGCATCCGCACTCGCTGCCGACCTTGCAAGATATGAGCCGGCTCCGCAGGAGCAGGACGAACGCAACGGCGTCAAGATCGGTTACCTCACCTGCGATATCGGCGGCGGCGTCGGTTACGTGATCGGCTCGGCCAAGGAACTGGATTGCACTTTCCAGTCCACGATCGGCGCCCGTCGCACCGACCATTACACCGGCGCCATCCGCAAGATGGGCGTTGACCTTGGTTTCACCACGCAGGGCCGTCTGGTCTGGGCCGTTTTCGCCCCGACCGCCGGTTACCACCGCGGTTCGCTGGGCGGCCTCTATCAGGGCGCTACGGCTGAAGTCACCGTCGGTCTCGGCGTCGGCACCAACGTTCTCGTTGGCGGCACCTCGGGCTCGATCCAGCTTCAGACGGTCAGCGTGACGGGTCAGGTTGGCCTCAACCTCGCAGCGACCGGTACCTCCGTGACGCTGACGGCCATGAACTGATCTGCGAAGCGCCCGGTGTTTTGACCGGGCATTCTGTCGCATGCCAAAACACGCCCTCTTCGTTGTCAGACGGAGAGGGCGTTGTATTATCCGGGCCATGATTTCCGTGTCCAAACAAGCTGCGGCCGCGACCGCGTTTTTCCTCCTGCTTGCGGCGTCCGCCTTTGCCGAGGGCGATGCGGCCCATGGCGAGAAGGTTTTCAGCCGCTGTTCCACCTGTCATAGCGTCGATGCGCCGCGCACCCGCATGGGGCCGCATCTGATGGGTGTGGTCGGCAGGCCGATGGCGTCCGTGGCCGATTACGGCCATTATTCGCAGGCGCTGAAGGATGCCGGCGCGGCTGGCCGGGTCTGGACGGAAGAGGAACTGCAAGCCTTCATCGCCAGCCCGAAGAAGGCGATCCCCGGAAATGCGATGCGTTTTTTCGGGCTGTGGAGCGAGACCGATATAACGGACCTGATCGCCTATCTGAAGACGCATCCCCTGCCGCAATAAATATCAGAGGGGAGCATCGGAGAGGATGTCTTCCGCTTCTTCCACCGTCATCGCCATCACCTTCGCGCCGATTTCGAAACCGAAGCCGTTGCGGGCGAAAGCGGAAAATTCCTTGGCCTTGCGTTTCTCGTCCGGCTCGACACGGCGATAAGGCCCAAAGGCGCGCTTGCGCGCGAAGATGACGGCGGCGACCAGATCGTTGGTCTCCTGCAACGCGGCCGTTGCCGTTTCCCGGGCGACGCCCTTTATCTGGAGTTTCTGCGCCAGCCCACGTTTTGATTTGCCGCTGCGCTGACCGCTTCGCACGGTGATTTCCGCATAGGCGGTATCGTCGAGCGCCTTGATGCCGTAAGCGAAGGTCACGGCAAATTCGCCGAGCGCCTTGACCTGCGCCGGGCTGATATCCTCGAATTTTTCCCGCGCCTTGCGCGTGATGGCGTCGCGCAGCTGCTTTTCCGTCATCATGCGCTGTTCCAGCCGGTAAAGAGCGGAATTGCGCGCCCAGGAAAGCATGCGGCTGCTGGGCTCATTGGCCTGCGCTTCACCGTCGAAATCCATATCGTCAGTCAGGAAGGGGCTGGAATCGTCACTCATGGCGCATTTATAACGCGCTTGAGCCGTCTTGCCAGTTCCCTCCCGGTCTGAATTCCCCGGTTTCGGCGTCTCAGGGCGTCTGTGCGCCGGTGGCGGCGACATAGACCGAATAGAGCGATTTGGTCGCGGTGATGAACAGGCGGTTCTTCTTCGGGCCACCGAAGGTGAGGTTCGCCACCGTCTGCGGCACCTTGATCTTGCCGATCAGCGTGCCATCGGGCGCAAAGCAATGAACGCCATCGCCGGCGCTGGTCCAGAGATTGCCGGCCGTGTCGAGACGGAAGCCATCGGGCAGGCCATTGTCGAGATTGCAGAATTCCCGGCCGTTGGCGAGCTTCACGCCATCCACCACGTCGAAGACGCGGATATGGCGCGGACGGGAGATATCGTGGCTGTAGGAACTGTCGGCGACATAAAGCTTCGTTTCATCGGGTGAGAATGCAAGGCCGTTCGGCTGCACAAAGTCGTCGATGGCGATGTCGATCTTTCCGGTTGCGGGGTCGAGCCGGTAGACATTGCGGGTCTTCTGCTCGGGTTCGGCCTTGTAGCCTTCATAGTCGGAAAGAATGCCGTAGGTCGGGTCGGTGAACCAGACGCTGCCATCGGATTTGACGACGACATCATTGGGTGAGTTCAATCTCTTGCCGCCGTAGCTGTCGGCAAGAACCGTGATCGAGCCGTCGACCTCGGTGCGGGTGACGCGGCGGCCGCCATGTTCGCAGGAGACAAGCCGCCCCTGCCGGTCGCGGGTATTGCCGTTGGTGAAGTTGGAAGGCTGACGGAACACGGAAATCCCGCCATCCGGCACCCAGCGCAGCATGCGCTCATTGGGAATATCGCTGAACAGCAGGCAGTTGAGATCGGCAAACCACACCGGTCCTTCGGCCCAGCGGCAGCCGGAATAAAGCTCTTCCAGTTCCGCATTGCCAACGATCAGATGGCGGAAGCGGTCATCGTGGATTTCGTAAGGGGAGGTCTTGTCTGTGGTCATGAGCGTGGTCCGCTTGAGGCTTGTCGTTTGGGGTCAGCGCGTGGCCTTGCGGCCACTTGCCAGAAGAATGACGGAAATGATGATGAGGCCGGTGAGGATGAGGCGGATGCCGGCGCCGAAACCATAGGTGTTCAGCATTGATACCACCAGGAACATGAAAAGCGAGGCGCCCCAGATGCCGGGAACGTTGGAATCGCCGCCCGCCACCGCCGTGCCGCCGATGACAACGACGGCGATGGACATCAGCAGATATTCCGAACCCATGTTGAGCGCCGCACCGCCGGAGAAGCTGGCGAGCAGGTAACCTGCGATCGCTGCCAGCACCGCACAGAGCACATAGGTGACGAAACGTGTTCCGTCCACCGGAATGCCGGTCATGCGGGCAGCGAAGGTGCTCTGGCCGATGGCGGAAATCCAGCGTCCGTAAAATGTGCGGTCGAGCAGCAGCCAGGCGACGACCGAGAGCAGCAGTGCGACAAGCGCCACGTTCGGAATGCCGAAAGAGCTGGAGATCGCGAATGTTGCCAATGTTTCCGGCGGCTTGATGCGCAGGCCGCGGTTCGACCAGATGGCGATGGACTGCACGATGAAGCTCATCGAGAGGGTGGCGATGATCGGCGGAATGCGCAGGAGCTTGATCAGCGCATAATTACCGATGCCGATGGCGATGCCGATCAGGATGGCGATCAGCAGTCCGGGCAGGATGAGGCTGTCGGACACATCCATGAATTTCAGGGCCAGAGTGCCCGACAAAGTCATCGTCGCGGGAACGCAGAGGTCGATATTACCCGGTCCGAGCGTAATGACGAACATCTGGCCGATGCCGACGATGACGGAGAAGGCCGCGAAGGTGAGCGCCGCATGCGACAGCCCGAAGGAGCTGGCGCCGCCGGTGAAGAGCACGGTGACGATCCACACCGCAACCGTTGCGGCAAAGGACCAGATCCACGGTTTTCTGGTGAGAGACGAAAGCCCGTTCATTGGTTTTTCTCCCGCTTTTCGAGACGGTTGAGCAGGATGCGCAGTGCAAGCACGATGATGAGGATCGCCCCCTGAGCGCCGATCTGCCAGTCCGGCGAAATGCGCATGAAGGAGAGGAAGGAACCGGCGAGCGTCAGCGTCAGCGCGCCGATGACGGCACCGATGGGCGATACCCGGCCACCGACGAATTCACCACCACCGAGGATGACGCCGGCAATCGACAGCAGCGTGTAGCGCAGCGCGATATTGGCATCTGCCGATGTCGTCAGCCCCACAAGGGCGATGCCTGACAGCACCGCGAAGAAACCGGCGAGCGCAAAGGTTGCGGCGCGAATGCCGACGACCGACCAGCCGGAACGCTCGACCGAGCGGAAATTACCGCCGACGCCGCGCATCAGCACACCGAAGGAGGAACGCATGACGATGTAATGGGCGACAACAGCAATCAGGATGCTGGCGACGATGGCGATCGGCACGAAAGGCGGTTTCGCCGTCATCAGTGTGCGGATGAAGGCCGGCGCCTGACCGCCGGGTGAGGGCAGGATCAGCACGGCAAGGCCGCCCCAGACGAAACTCATACCGAGCGTGACGACGATGGAGGGCAGGTTTCGGATGTGGATCACGGCGCCCAGCACCGCGTACACCGCAATCGCCCCGGCAAAGATCGCAATGCCTGTCAGCGGCGAGGTTTGCAGGAAGGTGGCGGTGACGCAGGCGCAGAAACTGACGAAGGTGCCCATCGACAGGTCGAGATCGTTGACCGACATGATCAGCATCTGCGCAATGGTGGCGAGCGCGATCGGCACCGCCAGATTGAACAGGAGGTTCATGCCGGTATAGCTCATGGCGCGCGGCTGCATGTAGAAGACAGCGGCGAGCAGGAAGGCGAGCGAGGCGGCGGGGATGATGAGGCGGAGGGCGTTTGCCGAGAGTTTCATGCGTGGTCTTCTCCGGCAAAGGAAGCGGCCAGCACATTCTGCTCGGTAATATCATCGCCGATGAGTTCCGCCTGGATGGCGCCATCGCGGAAGACATAGACCCGGTCGCAGAGACGGATTTCATCCATTTCGGTGGAATACCAGATGAAGGTGCGGCCGTGGGAGGCTTCGGTTCTCAAGATGTCATAGACCTCCTGTTTGGTGCCGATATCGACGCCGCGCATCGGGTCATCCATTAAAACGGTGCTGGCGGTGGTGGCGAGAGCGCGGGCGAAAAGCACCTTCTGCTGGTTGCCGCCGGAGAGGGACAGGATCTTGTTGCCCATATCAGGCGTGCGGATTTCGATGCGCTTTTTCCACTCATCGCCGCGTTCGGTTTCCTTCGCCCTGTCCACCATGCCTGCGGATGAAATATCCCTGAGAGAGGCGATGGACAGGTTCTTGAGGATGCTCCACAGCGGGAAGGTGCCGTTCAGGCTGCGATCACCCGCCACAAAGGCGATATCGGTCTTGCGCGCCGGCAGCCAGCTGCTGTTGCGGGCAAGGTAAAGGTCGAGAAGCGCTTCGGTCTGGCCATGGCCGCCGAGCCCGGCAAGGCCGATGATTTCACCGCGGAAAGCCTCGAAGGCAAGGCCTTCGCCCCGGCGCGCCGGCATGGACAGCACTTTTTCGCCCGCCTTGCGGTTTTCGCTTTTCTGCCTGTCCTGCGGTTTGACGACGCTGCCCATGGCCTCCACCAGCGTGCGCGTCGTGAATTCCGCGGCCGGCCGGTTAGCCACCACACGGCCATCCTTCATCACCACGATGCGGGTGGCGGTTGAGAGAATCTCGCCGAGAATATGCGAGATCAGTAGCACCGAACCGCCCGTGCGGACAAAACGGCGGACATAATCCATCAATTGTTCGGCAAGGCCGGCATCGAGCGAGGAGGTGGGTTCATCGAGGATCACCAACCTCGGGGCCTCAGGTGTGCGGCAGAAATTGATGGCGATTTCCACCATCTGCCGTTCGGCGATGGAAAGTTCGGCAATCGTCAGCTCACAATCGATGCCGTGACCGGGAAAAATCTCGTCGAGCGTGTGGCGGATCACGGAAAGGGTGCGACCGCGCCAGTTCCGGCCGCTGATAGTGGCATGCATGATGCGGACATTTTCGCTGATCGTGAGGTTCGGGCAGAGCGAGAGTTCCTGAAACACGCAGCGCACGCCGCTGGCGCGGGCAGCCGCGATGCCGTGGCGGTTCTGGTCACTGCCATAGGAAAGGGAGCCTTCATGCGGCGTCAGCCCGCCATTGATGACGTTGACGATGGTGGATTTTCCCGCGCCATTATGGCCGACGAGCCCGAGGCATTCCCCGGCACGGATGACGAGATCGGCCCCATCCAGTGCCTTGACCGCGCCGAACACGACCTTCACGCCGCGCGCGGCGACGACTTCTTCCGCCTCGATGATGTCATTCATGAGCAATTACGCCAGTAATCTGAAAACAGGATAATATCGATGGTTGTTGCGGCGCCCCCGTTTTGGGGAGCGCCGCAATCGGTCACATCGGGCAATTGCCCAGCCTTACTTGGCCGACGCGATGGCCTTCTGGGCGTCTTCCTGCGAATATTCCACATTCGCGACGCCGCCCTTCTGGGTGTTCTTGAGGTTATCCTCAAGGTTGCCCTGGTCGATGCGCAGGAAAGGAACGGTCAGGTCCTTTTTCACATCCTTGCCGTCGAGGATTTGCTGCGCCACCCAGAAAGCGAGCGTGGAGACACCCGGAGCGATGGAGACCGACATGGTCTCGTAGCCGCTCGCGTCCTTCTGCTGTTTCCACCATTGCAGCTCATCTTCGCGGTTGCCCATGACGATGGTGGGTGTCGGGCGCTTGGCGGCGGCGAAGGCCTGTGCCGCACCGTAACCGTCGCCACCCTGCGTCACGACAGCCGCGACTTCGGGAAGGCTCGGCAGGATGCCGGCGACGGCGCGCTGGGCAACATCCTGGGCCCAGTCGCCATTGACCGAACCGACAATCTTGAACTGTGGGTTCTTTGCGACGGCCGCAACGATGCCGGCATGAATTTCGTCATCCACGGAAACGCCGGCGAGACCGCGAATTTCAAGCAGGTTGCCGCCCTTCGGCATGGCCTTGGCGAGATAATCGATCTGGCTTGCACCCATCGCCTTGAAATCCACGGCAATGCGCCAGGCGCATGGCTCGGTGACAATACCATCGAAGGATACGACGGTGATGCCGGCATCACAGGCTTCCTTCACCGCGCCGTTAAGCGCTGTCGGCGAAGCGGCGTTGATGACGATGGCGTCATAACCCTGCAGGATGAGGTTCTGGATCTGCGCGGCCTGCTCGGTTGCCTGGTTTTCGGCTGTCGTGAAGGCGTCCGCGGCGGCGACATGCTTGTCTGCAACCGCCTGCTTGGTGATCTTGTCCCAGCTGGTCAGCATCGCCTGACGCCAGGAGTTGCCTGCGTAATTGTTTGAGAGCGCGATTTTTTTTGCCGACGTATCGGCGTGAGCGGTGATCGGCAGAGCTGCGCATGCGACAGCGGCCGATGCCAGAAGCATCTTTCTGAAAGCCATTGATTTCCTCCCTGGTGGCTTGCCCTTTCGGGGTCCGGAACCCTCATCCGCCGCAAATCTCCTCGGCGGCAGACGAAATCCCGTTGCACTGGAGCTCCGTTCCCCAGTACAAGCGAGAATGACCAAGAAGATTTGGCTTGTATAGGCGGATCACGGCAATCTTCCTGCGGGTTTCCGCAGAAAGCATGCGGGAACCCGCAGGACGAAACGGCATTGCCGGGCGCAGAATGGATGATGCGGCGTTCTGATGTGTTTAAAACTGCGCCGCCTGATGTCGATTAGGCAGGCGCTTGGGAGGGCGTCCGCACATGCTGGATACGCCGAAAAGCGCTCTTTTTCACCACTATATGGGTATTTCGCGGCTGCTCGCCGGGCAGCTGGAGTTTAACGCCATCATTCAGGCCGTCGCCACCGAGATCACCCATATCATTCCGCACGTCCACCTCGATGTCTGCATCAAGCAGCTGGATGACAAATTTCACATAGCCTATGAAAGCGGTCTCGTCAGCGCCTGGAGCCGCCAGCCGCCGGCACTTCTGAGCGGCAGCCCGATCCGTTCCCTGCTGTCAGGCGAGGTTGAATATCTCCTGAGCGGGGATGCCTGTGCCGATCCGCGGTTTCATTTCGAAGGGTCGTTTTCAAGCCCGATCATCGAACTCAACCTGCATAGCCGCCTGCATGTGCCGATGAAGGTGCATGGCGATATTATCGGTGCGCTGAGTTGCTCTTCGCACCAGTCGGACGCCTATACGATGGAGGATGTGGCGAATGCCCGCGCGGTCGCCGATCTGCTGGCGCCCTATTTCTATGCCATCCGCGCCGCCGAACAGGCCAAACGCTCGGCCATCGAGGAAGCGCGTGCTAATGCCCGCGAAGAGGGTCTGCGCCTCGGCGCGCTGCAATTGACGGAGGCGCTGGAGGCCGAACGGCAGCGCATCGGCATGGACCTGCATGACCAGACGCTGGCCGATTTGACACGACTTGCGCGGCGCATCGAGCGCATGAGCCATTCGACCGATGTTTCGGGCGAGATGCTGGAGCCGGTGGTGCGCAGCCTGCAACATTGCATGCAGGATCTGCGCGAGATCATTGAGGAGGCAAAACCCTCGATCCTGCAATTGTTCGGCGTCGTTGAGGCGATCGAGACCTATGTGGATCGCTCCGTGCGCGATAGCGGCTCGGTTATAGATTGGTCGGTCACGGATGAGACGGACGGGCTGGTGGAGAGGCTCGACAAGACGGTGGCCATCTCACTGTTCCGCATCGTGCAGGAGGCGGTCAATAACGCCATTCGCCATGCCCAGCCGGAGACCATTGCCGTGAACCTCACCGCCGTCGATGGCGGGCTCAGGGTAACGGTCAGCGATGACGGCAATGGCGGCGGTGACGGCGTGGCCTCCGGCGGTCTCGGCATCGGCAACATGAAGACACGGGCAAGGCTGATTTCGGCGAGATTCGATATCGGCGGCAATCGTAATGGGGCAGGCACATGCATCACCGTGACCCTGCCGGAAGGTGCTTTCGATCACCGGGAGGATGTGTGACATGGACGTGCTGATCGTCGAGGACGATGCGTTGCACCGGGCCTATCTGAATGAAGCTGTCAGAGCAGCCCTACCGGAATGCGACAAAGTGCTGGAGGCGGCCAACGGCAGGACGGGCGAGAAGCTCGCGCGGGAGAACCGGGCGGCCCATATCGTCATGGATTTGCAGATGAACGAGCGCAACGGCATCGAGGCGGCGCGCACCATCTGGAAGGAAAGGCCGGATACCCGCATCCTGTTCTGGTCGAACTATTCGGATGAAGCCTATGTACGCGGCGTCTCGCGCATCGTGCCCGAAGGGGCCGCCTATGGTTACGTGCTGAAATCCGCCTCTGATGACCGTCTGCGGCTGGCGCTGCGCAGCATTTTCATCGAGGCGCAATGCGTGATCGACCGGGAAGTGCGGGGGTTGCAGGAGAAGAGCCTCGGCAAGGCGCATGGTTTTACCGATTCCGAATATGAAATTCTCGTCGATGTCGCGCTGGGCCTCACAGACAAGGCGATTGCCCGCCGCCGCAACCTGTCGCTGCGCAGCGTGCAGAACCGGCTGCAGAGCCTTTATGAGAAACTGAACGTACATCAGGCCGCTGGCGACGACGAAGCGGAAGGGCGGTATAATCTGCGAACCCGCGCCGTGACCGTGGCTTTCCTGCGCAAGCTCCTGAATTACAGCGCGCTCGAAAGGGCCGAGCGGGATCTGGCGGAGTGGGCTGCTAGCCGCCGCTGATCGCTAGAGCGCATCCGCTCTAAACGGAAGCGGCGGATGTGCTCTATCTTTTTGTTTTATCGCATTATCCGGACGTAAAACCGCTACGCACTTTTACTGGAAATGCTCTAAGGCAGGAAGGCGAGCAGCCGTCTTTCATCGGCCCTGAGGCCGGAGACGGGCTTTGCACCAACCTTCAGGATACGACCGAGTTTTTTCCGCGCTTTTTCTTCTGTCGCTATGTCGAGAACGGCGGGGTGCACATAGCTCTTGCGGCAGATGGCGGGCGTGTTGGAAAGCTCGGTTGCGGCCGCCTGGCACATGCCCTTTATGCTCGGTTTTTCACCCGTAGCCACATGTTCCATCGCGTTGCAGAAGGCCGCGAGCGTTCCGCCCCAGGTGCGGAAGGTCTTGGCTGAAATGCCCTCACCGCCGATGCGGGAGAGGTAGGCATTAAGATCGCTGGAATCGACGGAATGCACCCGGTTTTCGCTATCCTGCCAGACGAAAAGTTCCTTGCCGGGCAGATCGGCAATTTCCTCGAGGATTTTCTGAAGGCGCGGGTGGCGCAATTGCCGTTTCACCTTCTGTCCGCCCTTTGCCGCAAACCGCAGTTCGATGGTTTCGCCGAAGGAAACGTGGCGCTTGAGCAGGGTCGTCGCGCCATAGGTGCCGTTTGTTTCGAGATAGGAGCGGTTGCCGACGCGCAGATAGGCCGCGTCGAGCAGCAGGGTAAGCGCCGCTAGCGTCATCTCCTGCCCATGATCCTGCTTTTCGATATCGGCAATGGCCCGGCGGCGGATGGCGGGCAGCGCCTTGCCGAAGCTCTTGAGCTGGAAGAATTTCGTCTCACCGCGCAGCGCGTGCCAGTCGGGATGATAGCGATATTGTTTTCGCCCGCGCGCATCAAAGCCCGTGGCCTGCAAATGCCCTGACGGATCGATGCATATCCATACGTCCCTGTAGGCAGGCGGCACGCCGAGCGATTTGATGCGCTTCAGTTCGACGCTGTCGGAGAGAAGCTCGCCGTCCGGTAAGCGGTAACAGAAACCCCGCCCGCGTTTTTCGCGGGAAATACCCGGCTCCTGATCGTTGACATAGGCAAGTCCGATTTTGGCAAGAAGGCGGGTCGGCGGTTGTGGCATTGTTTTTCCCGGCAGGTTTCACGCTGCGGCAAACGAAAAACAGGCCGCCTTCGTTCCGGCGGCCTGTCGTTCCGATCATCCGTTTTCTTGGCCGGCCTTTTTAGCCGGCTTTGGCGATCCTGATAATCTGGGATTCGCCGCCGCCGCGTTCCTCGGTCACAGCGTAGACCGCGCCGTCTGGCCCGATCTTGACGTCGCGGATGCGCGCTTCGAGCGGCAGCCGGCTTTCGGTTGCGACTTTGTCACCATCGATATGCAGGATGACGAGGCCTTGGCTCACCAGCCCGCCGACGATGAAGGCGCCCTTCCATTCCGGAATCAGGTCACCGTCATAATAGGCCATGCCGGAAGGGCCGATGACCGGATCCCAATAATAGACCGGCTGTTCCATGCCCCGCTTTGCGGTAATACCTTGGCCGACGGACCGGCCGCTATATTCGACGCCATAGGTTATGACGGGCCAGCCGTAATTCAAACCCGCTTTCGGCCTGTTCAACTCGTCGCCACCCCTTGGGCCATGTTCCACGGTCCAGAGCCTGCCCTGGCCGTCGAGCGCTGCCGCCTGCATGTTGCGGTGGCCGTAGCTCCATATTTCGGGAAGGACATTCTGCTGGCCGGAGAAGGGGTTGCCCTTGAAGGCCTTGCCCTGCGTATCGATGCGGAAGACCTTGCCGAGACCACTCGACAGATCCTGCGCCTGCACGCGTGGCTTCGCGTCCGAACGCTCGCCAACGGTGACGTAAAGCTCGTTGTTCGGGCCGAAGACGAGGCGGGATCCGAAATGTTTGTCGCCGTCATAGGTCGGCATCTGGCGGAAGATCACCGAGACGTCTTCCAGCTTCGCCGTGCCTCCCTGTTCGGTCAACTTGGCGGAGGCCACGGAGGTGCCGTTGCCGCCATCACGCGGTTCGGAGAAGGAGAAGAATATCTTGCGCGATGTTTCGAAATCCGGTGCCAGCGCTATGTCGAGAAGACCGCCCTGTCCGTCGGAGGCGACCTCCGGCGCACCTTCTATCGCCGGGCCGGCCTTGCCATCGGCGACGATATGCATGGCACCCTCCTTCGCAGCCACGATCATGCGGCCATCGGGCAGGAATTCCATGGACCAGAGATGGGGCAGCCCCTCGGCGACGACGGTTTTTTCGACGTTCGGCTGGGCAGCAGCCTGCGGTGCGCGGGTCTGACCCTCAAAAGCCGGTTTCTGATCCGGCGCATTCGGCCGTTTCGTTTCGGCAGCCGGGGCGGTCTGTGCATGGGCTGCGCCTGCAAGCGGCACGGCGAGCAACGCAAGCAGCATTGTCGAACTCAGAAATCGGTTGTTGCGGAACATGGGTCTCCCTTCCTCCGTTGGCATCTGGTGGGAAACCATTTGGGGAGGATTTCGTTTCCTGCGATAGTTTCAAGAAAACTTGATCGTGCCGTGTGCAGGCGGGGCTCCCTTTTCTCATCCATGCGAATTCATAAGGAACCGCCGGTCCTCCGCCACGTTTTCCCTCTGGTAACAAGGAGGGTGTTATGCAGATCATCGACAATAAAACCATCGACGGGAACAGAACCAGGCCGATCCTGAATGTCGCGGAATTCTGCCGCCGTTACCGGCTGGACAAGGCGGAAGAGACCCGGCTCAGAAAACTGTTCGGCGAATTTGCATCCCGGCACGAGCTTTTGATGAATGCACAGCGCAAGCCGAGCTTCCGCTGATCATTCCTCCGGATCGAGAGATTTTCCGAAGATCATGAAGACATCATAACGGGTGTTCTTGCCGATGATCTGGTGCGAGGGCTTGCGAATGCCCGGCATCGGCTCGGCGCGCAGCGGCCATTTCAGCACCACCCGTTTCGTTGCATTTTCAAGCGCCGCCTCCATAAGCTCCACCTGATCGGGATCGGAGCCGACCAGTTCCCTGAGCACCCGCATCTCCTTTTTCACCAGCGCTGTATTGTGGCGCGGCGGATGCATGGGGTCGACGATAACCACCTCGGGGGAAAGCTCCTTCAGCAACTGACGGGAGTCGCCATGCAGCAGTGTCATGCGCGCCGCCGCCTCGGCATAGGCGCCGCCCGCTTCCAGGGCGCGGCGAATGCCATCGGCGAGATGGGCATGCATCTCCGGCGAACGTTCGATGAGGGTGACATCAGCCCCGAGCGAGGCGAGCAGGAAGGCATCCCGCCCCAGCCCGGCCGTGGCGTCCACGATTTTTGGCGTGCGGCCCTTGGTGAAGCCGGCAGCTTTCGGCAGGGCCTGTCCACGTCCTTCGCCGGAGCGGAAACGGTGGCCGACAGCGCCGCCGACAAAATCCACTACGAAACTTTCGTTTTCTTCCTTCATCTGCGACCTCAGAACGGGCAGGGCACGGTATAGGTGACGTCGCGGCCATCGGGATGGCGGAAGCCGACCCCTTGCGCATGCAGCATCAGGCGCGGCGCGGCGGCGAGTGGCTCGCCTTCGGCATAAAACTCATCTCCGAGAATGGGATGGCCAAGCGCCTTCATATGCACCCGCAATTGGTGGGTGCGGCCGGTGAGGGGGCTAAGCGCCAGCCGTGTTGCCGGAAGCGGCAATCGCTCCAACACGCGCCAGAGGCTTTGCGCCGGCTTGCCGTTTTCATGGTCCACGCGGTGGCGGGGTTTGTTGTCGGGGTCGATCGCCAGCGGCAGGTCCACTTCGCCTTCTTCACCCGCGACAGCGCCCCAGACGACGGCCACATAGGATTTGCGCGTTTCACGCTTCTCGAACTGGGCGGCGATCGCAGCATGTGCCTTGCGGTTCAGGGACATCAGCACGATGCCTGATGTGTCCTTGTCCAGCCGGTTGATCATCAGGGCTTTCGGAAACTGTTTCTGCACCCGCGTCAAAAGGCTGTCGGAAAGCGCGGGATCGCGCCCGGGCACGGATAAAAGCCCGCTCGGCTTGTCCAGCACCAGCAGGTCGTCGTCGCGGTGCACGATGGTGAGCCAGGGCTCGAGCGGCGGATTGTAGATGGGGTTGGAAAGCTCAGATGACATGCCGCTTCCTTAGCACGAATCTCGTGTTCGGACAGGCGCTAGTCGGGAATATCGAGATTGACGCGCCCGCTGGTCAGATCGCTCAAAAGTCGGGTAAGCCGTTCGGCTTCCTCTGTCGGAACGGAGAGCAGCATATCCGCGCCGGTACCGGTGAAATCCTCCCGCTCCAGCCGCAGGTTCGGCGTGGCGGAAAGGCGCGATTTCACCAGCGCCAGATCGGAGAAGGGGCAGCTCAGTGTGGCGCTGACATAGGCGATGACGGGTGACGTCTCGCCGAGCCGCAGGCAGGCTGCCGCCGTGCCGCCATAGGCGCGCATCAGCCCACCGCTGCCAAGCAGGATGCCGCCGAACCAGCGGATGACGAGAACCGCCACGTTGTCCAGCGCCTGACCGTCAATCGCCTGAAGGATCGGTTTGCCGGCCGTGCCGGAAGGCTCGCCGTCGTCACTGAAACGATAGGTCTGGCCTGTTCGCCATGCCCAGCAATTATGGTTGGCATCGGGGTCGGAATGCGCCGCGAGGAAGTTTTTCGCATCCTCTTCGCCCGTTACCGGTGCGGCAAAGGCGATGAAGCGGCTTTTTTTGATATCCTGCGAAAAGGTGACGGGGCGGTCGAGCGTGAACATGGGCGTTTCAATATCGCATATATTCGCGCCCGGAAATCGGTATAAGGCTCTCAACGGTAAAGATGGCTAAGGAGAGGGTTTTGAGCGAGGCGAGGCAGGTCGCGATTATCGGCGGCGGACCGGCGGGGCTGATGGCGGCCGAGATGCTCTCGTCCGCGGGCCATGCCGTGACGGTGTTCGAGGCGATGCCGACCGTGGCGCGCAAATTGCTGATGGCCGGAAAATCCGGCCTCAACATCACCCATGCCGAAGATTACGATAGTTTCCGTCGCCGTTTTGGCGACGCGGAACCGAGGCTTCGCGCCGCCCTCGATGATTTCACGCCGGACATGCTGCGCGACTGGGCTGAGCGGCTGGGGCAGGAAACCTTTGTCGGCACCTCGGGCCGGGTGTTTCCCAAGGTGATGAAGGCTTCGCCGCTGTTGCGCGCCTGGCTCGCCCGGCTGGAGGCGCAGGGCGTCACCATCAGGACGCGGCATCGCTGGACGGGTTTTTCCGGCGACCGGCTGATGTTTGCAACGCCGGAGGGTGCGGTCGCCCTCAAGGCCGATGCCGTGCTTATGGCGCTCGGCGGAGCGAGCTGGCCACGGCTCGGCTCCGATGCGGCATGGGTGCCGGTGCTGGTGGAAAAGGGTGTGGCGATCGCCCCGTTCCGCCCCGCCAATTGTGGTTTTGATGTCAATTGGAGCGATATTTTCCGCCAGCGTTTTGCGGGCGAAGCGGTGAAATCCACCATCACCATTTCCCCGGCCGGGGCCTTTCAGGGCGAGTTCGTGATAACGAAGCACGGCATCGAAGGCAGCGTGGTCTACGCCCATTCCGCCGCGCTGCGCGACCGGCTGGAACAGGCGGGCGGCGCTTCGCTCGCGGTTGATCTTGCGCCCGGACGCACGGTCGAACGGCTCAGCCGTGACCTGGCGAAGCTTGGCCGGAAGGAGAGTTTCGCAAACCGCATGCGCAAGGCCGCCGGCCTCTCCGCCGTCAAGGTCGGGCTGCTACGGGACATCTTCCCCGATATCGCGGCCATGCCGGATGATTTTGTCGCTGCGAGAATAAAACACATGGAGATACCGCTCCTGCGGCCACGGCCGATTGCCGAGGCGATTTCGGCGGCCGGTGGTATCGCGTGGAGCGGTGTCGATGAGAACTACATGCTGGGAAAGCTCCCCGGCATATTCGCTGCCGGGGAAATGCTGGACTGGGAAGCGCCGACAGGCGGTTATCTCCTGACCGCCTGTTTCGCCACCGGCAGGGCGGCGGCGAAGGGCATGGCCCGTTGGCTTGACGGTTCAGCCTGACAGCCGCTCCGCCATGCCGCCTTCCTCGCCATGCGCGGTCTTCACAAGGCAGCGCATGATGGCGTCGGTGGTGATGGCGCCGAGCGCCTTGCCATTTTCCCCGATGACCGTGGCGCTGCTGACATTTTCCCGGACGAGTGCGCGCAGGCCTTCCTCGACCGTCATATCGGCATCGAGCTGAAGGCGGGACTGGCCGGAGAATTCCGGCTGCACGACGGCGCCGAGGCGAATGACCCTGCCGCGATTGACCTCTTCCACGAAGGCCTCGATATAGCTGTCGGCGGGCGACATGACGATTTCCGCCGCCGTACCCTGCTGAATGATCTCACCGTCACGCAGGATGGCGATCTTGTCGCCAAGCCGCAGCGCTTCATCGAGATCGTGGGTGATGAAAACCACGGTCTTCTTCAGCTCCTTCTGCAGCTCCAGCAGCACCGTCTGCATATCGACGCGGATGAGTGGATCGAGCGCCGAATAGGCCTCGTCCATCAACAGGATTTCGGCATTGTTGGTCAGTGCCCGGGCGAGGCCGACACGCTGCTGCATGCCGCCGGAAAGCTGGTTGGGGTAATGGCTGGAAAAGCCCTCGAGCCCGACGCGCCTGATCCAGACTTCGGCCCGTTCCTCGCGCTCGCGCTTGTCGACGCCCTGCACCTCAAGGCCATAGACGACATTCTGCAGCACGTTGCGATGCGGCAGCAGGCCGAATTTCTGGAACACCATCGCCGTCTTGTGGCGGCGGAATTCCAGAAGATCCGTCTCGTTCAAGCGACAGACATCGGTGCCGCCATAGAGGATTTCGCCGGCGGTCGGGTCGATCAGCCGGTTGACGTGGCGGATCAGCGTCGATTTTCCCGAGCCGGAAAGGCCCATGATGACGGTGATCTGCCCGCCCGGCATGGTGATGTTGATGTCGCGCAGACCAAGCACATGGCCATGCGTGGCGTTGAGTTCGGCCTTGGACATGCCGGCCTTCACGGCTTCGACGTGATCTGCCGCCTTGGAGCCGAAAATCTTGTAGAGGCTGCGAATTTCGATCGATTGACTAGCCATGCGCCACTTCCCGGTGTTTTTGCAGACGAAGGCCATAGGCCTGGCTGATGCGGTCGAAGATGATGGCGATGCCGACAATGGCAAGCCCGTTGAACACGCCGAGCGTGAAATACTGGTTGGCGATGGCCTTCAGCACTGGCTGGCCGAGACCCTGCACGCCGATCATGGAAGCGATGACCACCATGGCGAGCGCCATCATGATCGTCTGGTTGATGCCGGCCATGATGGTGGGGAGCGCCAGCGGCAGCTGCACCTTGAAAAGCTTCTGGCGCTTCGAAGACCCGAAGGCATCGGCGGCCTCCAGCACATCGCGGTCGACCATGCGGATGCCAAGATTGGTGAGGCGGATCATCGGCGGAATGGCGTAGATGACGACGGCGATGACACCCGGCACGCGGCCGATGCCGAGCAGCATGACGACGGGAATGAGATAAACGAAACTCGGCATCGTCTGCATCACGTCGAGAACGGGGTTGACCACGTTCTGCAGGCGGTTGGAGCGCGCCATGGCGATGCCGATCGGCAGGCCGATGATGATGGACAGCACGGCACAGACGAAGATCATCGAAATCGTCTTCATCGTGTCTTCCCACATGCCGAACCAGCCTATGGCGAAAAGAATGCCGCAGCAAAGCGAGACGATGGTTGCGCTGCGGCTACCGAACCAGGCAAGCGCGCCGACAATAAGAATAACGACCGGCCAGGGCGCGCCGATCAAAAGCCTTTCCGACCCGATGAGGAAGCTCTGGAGGGGGGTAAACAGTCCCTCGATTGCGCCGCCATAGGTTCGGGTGAAAGCCCGGAACCCCTCGTCGATGACTTTTTTCAGCGCGCGCAGAGCATCGTCATTCATGGTCGGAAATTTGAAAAGCCATTCCATATCCTGTTCTCCATGACGAACCGGAGGCGGGGATCGATATCCTCCGCGCTCCGGGAGTAAAATCGCCAGAGCGCCGCGCGTCTTCGTGGACGCCGGGCGGAACGCTCTATCCTGTTGAACCGGCGCACCGCGCGCCCCGCGAAACATGCGTTGCGGCGATGCGGCCCGGCGTCGCCTTTGGCAGACGCCGGGTGCCGGTCAGACATATCGGACCGGCCTTAAAGGGCGGCCTTGACCTTTTGCGCGACTTCAGGAGATACCCAGCCCGTCCACAGGGCTTCGTTTTCCTTCAGGAAACGCTTGGCGCCGTCTTCACCGGTCGCCTGATTGTCCGTCATCCAGGCGATCAGCTTGTTGACGGTGTCGTTGGTCCAGGCACGCTTGTTGAGATAATCCATGGCCGGGCCGGCACGATCGGCAAAGGACTTGCTGACCAGCGTCTGCACGTCATCCACCTGCCATGCATTGGGCTTCGGGTCCGGACAATCGGCAATCGAGGTGCAGCGCTTCCATTCGGCCGCATCATATTCGGTGCCGAAGCCGAGCTTCACCATTTGATATTTGCCGAGCAGCGACGTGGGAGCCCAATAATAACCGACCCATGGCTGCTTTGCTTCGTAAGCCTTGGCGATGGAGCCGTCGAGGCCTGCGGCGGAACCCGTGTCGACGAGGGTAAAGCCGGCCTTTTCACCACCGAAAGCCTTGAAAAGCTGCGCGGTGACGACCGTGCCGCCCCAGCCCTGCGGGCCGTTGAATACGGCGCCCTTGGACTTGTCTTCAGGGGAGGGGAAAAGTTCGGGATGCTTGAAGAGATCCGGAATGGTCTTGAGATCGGGGTTTGCGTCGGCGACATATTTCGGAATCCACCAGCCCTGCACGGCGCCGTCCGACAGGATCTTGGCAGCGGCGACGACCTTGCCGCCTTCCAGCCCCTGCTTGACGATTTCCGGCTGCAGGCTGACCCAGGCTTCCGGTGCAATATCCGGCTGGCCCTTTTCGGCCATGGAGGTCAGGGTCGGCACGGTGTCGCCGGTGACGATTTCGGCGGAGCATCCATAGCCATTTTCAAGAATGAATTTGTCGAGATTGGCGGCGACTTCGGCGGATTGCCAGTTCATGCTGGCGATGGTGACGTTTCCGCAGTCCGCAGCAAAGGCTGCGCCGCCCGAAAAGGCGAAGCCGGCGGAAAGAATTGTGGCACCCAAAAGTATTTTCATTTTTGTTCCCTCTGGTCGCGGTGTGGCGAAGACCCGGGTGCTGGCGGCACCGCGACCGTCAGCCCCTGTATTGAGGCTTAATAATTCCTTTGTGGCCGTTCCGTTTGCGGCAATTTCTGGCGTATTGAGGCTGGCAATTATCAATCAATTGCCGGCCCGGCCGATGCGATCTTAAATTTGCGGTGTCGGGATAGCGAAGTCGCGCCATCGCCCAGGCGATGCAGCGGGATATTACGCGAGAAAGGGATTTTTTCGAAATTTAAAAAATGGCCGGGAGCAATGAGCGACGGTTTTATGCGACGTGCAGCGGTTCATCTCGGCCAATTAACAGGCCGATGCGGCAAAGACGGTGGCGGCGGAACAGACCGCCGCCGGCCTGTTTCAATAACCGCGCGCCATATCGACGGTCTCCGGCAAATTGCCGGTTTCCCGCCATATGCGGACGTTGCCGGCCACGATTCGGGCCGAACTTTCCCGGCTTGTCGGCGCGGAAATATGCGGCAGCACGGTGATTTTCGGGTGCCGCCAGAATAGCGAAGCCGCAGGCAGCGGCTCCTGTTCGAAGACATCGAGAACGGCATGCGAAAGCGGGCCGGAATCGAGTGTCGCGATCAGGTCATTGGCGACGATGACGGCGCCGCGGGCGAAATTGATGAGCGCAGCCCCCTGTTTCATCGTGGTGAGACGGCGTGCATCGAGAAGGCCGCGCGTCGCATCTGTGAGCGGCACGAGGCAGACGAGGATGTCGCTTTTTTTCAGCAATGTTTGCAGCCCGTCATCGCCGGTCAGCGTTTCCACGCCCGCGATTGCCTTTTCCGAGCGGCTCCAGCCGGCGACGTTGAACCCGGCATGGGTGAGGCGCTGCGCCGCGGCCGTGCCGAGCGCGCCGAGACCGAGCAGGCCGATGGTCATCTCGCCGGGGTGGCGGTAGTCCAGCTCCTGCCAGAGCGCCTTTTGCTGGTTCTCGCGATAGGCGGGCATGTTGCGTTGCAGATAATAGGTCCATGCCAGCACGGCTTCAGCCATGACGCGGGAAAGCTCCGGGTCCTTCAACCGGACGATGGGCGGAGCCTTCTCGCCCAGTTCCAGCACCAGCCGTTCGACGCCGGCCCACAGACTGTGAATCCATGTGAGGCCCGGAAGTGCGGCAATATCGGCCGGATCGGGATTGGCGACGATGGCGAAATCCACTGCCAGTTTCTGGTCGTCGGTCAACTCCGAGAAGGACAGGATTTTTTCCTGCGGCATGGCGGCGCGAAGCGCCTCTTTCCAGACGGCTTCCGTTTCCGCATTCATCCGCGAAACAAAGGCGATGGGTGATGGCATGGGGTAGGTCCTGCTGATTGTGGCGTTGGCCATCAATGCGCAGTTTTGGAAGGTAACGCCATAGGCAGCAGGTGGGATTTTACGATTCTTCCGTCATGCCGGACTAGATCCGGTATCCAGCCGCCGCGCGTTGGTGCGGTGCCAAGACCCCTTCCAGCCCAAGGACTTGGGCTGGCTGGACCCCGGCTCGGGGGGAACGGCGCAAGGCAGCGTGAGCCTCCGTCGTTCCGACGGCCCCGCTTACCAGGGCCGCCGTTATCGCCCTCAGGCGTTTTCCTTCACCGGCGGCTTGGCGTCGCCGTAATAGGCCGAGAAACTCTCGTGATAATGCTCCGAACCGCCGGGGCCGGCATAACGCTGCAATTCCGTCATGTCGGTCTTGTTGAGCACGATGCCGAGCGTCTTGTTGGCGATCTGCGGTTCGTTGGCCATCAGGTTCTGCACCATCTGGATTGGCGTCTTGCCCCACTCGGTGACGAAGACGAAACCGTCCACCTGCGGCGCAAACGCCTTGGCATCGATGACGGGAACCACTGGCGCAAGGTCGACGATGATGTAGTCGCAGGCTTCGCGGGCAGAATCGATGAATTTGCGCATGCCGGAGGAGGAGAGAAGCTCGCTCGAATGGGCAAACTGGTTGCTGGTGGAAACCGGCAGGATGCCCATTTTCGTGCGCGTATCCACCTTCACCGCCTGCGTCCACGGAACTTCATCGAGCACGACTTCCACCAGACCGGCGGATTGGCGTGTCGTCAGCATGCGGCTGAGGCCGGGATTGCGGATATCGGCATCCACCACCAGCGTGCGCTTGCCTGTCGAAGCGATCAGCCCGGCGAGATTGAGCGCCACGACCGATTTGCCTTCATTCGGCAGGCAGGAAATGACGCCGATGACCCGGCACTGGCGCTCCTGAATGACGACATCTGCCGTCAACTTCACGTTGCGAAGCGTCTCGGCAAAGCTGGAACGTGGACTGTCGACGGCAAGGCGCAGCATTTTCTGGAACGAAACCTGGCCGCTTTCGTCAAGTGTGGTGTTTTCGCTGCCGGGAGTGGCGGCGCTGTTGCCCGGTTTGGCGGTTTCCACGCCACGTTCGCCGATAAAGGGCAGGTAACCCAGGAAGCGCATGCGCAGATTGTCGCGCACATCGTTGCCGGTGTGGAAGAAACGGTCGCGAAATTCGAGAAGCGCTGCGATACCGCCGCCCAGCATCAGGCCCAGAACGATGGACAGGGCCATGGTCATGGTCTTTTTCGGGCTGGAAGGTGATGTCGGCAGACCGGCTTCGGAGATGATGCGCGCTTTGGCGATCGGCAGCGACTGTTTCTGCGAGGCTTCCTCGAACCGGCCGAGATAGGACTGGTAGAGGGTACGCAGTGCCGTTGCCCGCTGCTCGAGCTCGCGCAGCTGCACCATGGTGATGTTGGCCTCGGAATTGCGGCCCGCCACCCGGTCGATATTGTCGCGCAGCGACTGCACGCGGGAATTGGCGACATCATATTCGTTTTTCAGGCTGCCGGTCAGTTGCTGCAATTCCTGATAGATCTGCCGCGATACTTCCTTCTTTTCGGCGTCCAGCGCCACCGCCTGCGGGTGGTCGGCGCCGAATTGCTGGACGATGCCCTGCTGCCGGTCGGAAATGGTGATGTAGCGTTTGCGAAGATCCTGAATGACCGAATTGTCGGTGTCGCGGGCGGAAACCACGGCATTGTCGACAGCCGCATCCGGTCCCCGGTCGATGATCGATTTATACTGGCTGTAGCGGGCAGACGCTGTCGCGGCATCCGCCTGCGCGGCAATCAGCTGGCCGTTCAGGTCGGCAAGCTGGCCTTCGGACATCAGCTCGCCGCGCGAGGAGACGATGTTGTTGTCCGACTTGAATTTCTGCACCGCCAGCTCCGCCGCCTGGGCGCGCTGGTTCAAATCGGTCATGCGTTCCTGCAGCCATACGGAGGCGCGTTCGCTGGCGTCGAAATTGGCGTTCAGCTGCTCGGTCAGGTAAGCCTGCGCATAGGTCTTGGCGATCTGCGCGGCGAGCTGCCGGTCGGTCGAGCGGGTGGAGATGGCGATGACCGAGCTGCGGCCCACACGTTCCACCGTCAGCGACTGCTGCAGCACTGCGGCGGCCTTTTCACGGCGCCCGGCGCGGATGGCGGCTTCGGAAGCCGGCGGATCGCCCGGCAGGACGAGATCGAGGATGCCACGCACGGAGATCTTGACGAGTTCGACCGGCGACATCGGCGGATTGACGATGGTGTCGTTCTCGTCGAGCCTGGCCTTGTCGACCACGGTCAGCGCCATTTCCTTGGATTTGAGGATTTCCACGGCGCTGGCGATGCGGTTGTCGACGATCTGCGCGGCGGGCACCGGCGATTCCTCTTCCGCATAACGGGAAAGGCTTTCATCCAAGAGCACCTGCGTCATCGCGGTGTAAACGGGGGTCGCAAGCACCAGATAAAGGCCGGCCAGAACCACGGCGGCAATGACGGAGGCGGCAATGACATTGGCACGGCGCACCACGGCGGCCCACAGGCGGTCGAGGTCGATGAACGTGTCGGAATCCTTGCCGGATTCCGGAAAACCAATATTGGATTTAAAGGTCTTGTGGTGCATGGACCTACCTTGTGAATTAAAAATGGTACGCGGGAAGCCGAGCCACACTCGCCTTCCCGCCTCCCGTTATTGGTGCGCCGGCCGCCTCCCCCGGCGGCGCGATGAAAGTCAGGCCGCCTGGACGCGGCTTTCGTGGTTCGCCACCAGTTCCTTCACGGAAGCGAGAACCTGCGCCTCCATGTCGGCCCGCAGCAGCGAGAAGGCGACATTGGCGGCGATGAAGCCCTGCTTGCTGCCGCAGTCGAAGGTGCGACCGCTGTATTTCTGGGCATGGAAAGCCTGCTTTTCGGCAAGCCGCTTCATGCCGTCGGTCAGCTGGATTTCATTACCCGCGCCGCGTTCCTGCTTGGCGAGGATATCGAAGATTTCCGGCTGCAGGATGTAGCGACCGTTCAGGTAATAATTCGAAGGCGCCTTGGACGGTTCCGGCTTTTCGACCATTTCGGTGACGGAAAAGCCGTGATTGACCTTTTGGCCGACGCCGACGACGCCATAGGAGGAGACCTCTTCCGGCAGGCATTCCTCGACACCGAGAATATTGCCGCCGACTTCATCATAAAGTTCCATCAGCCCGGCAATGCAGCCGCGTGCGCCATAGGAGACCATGTCCGGCAGCAGCAGCGCGAAAGGCTCCTTGCCCACCAGCTCGCGCGCGCACCAGACGGCGTGGCCGAGACCGAGCGGCACCTGCTGGCGTGTATAGCTGACGGTGCCGGCAACGGGCAGCATCTTTTCCAGCTGCAAAACCTGCACGGTCTTGCCGGAGCGGGTCAGCGTGTTGATGAGTTCCGGTGCGCTGTCGAAATAGTCTTCGATGGCGGTCTTGTTGCGGCTCGTTACAAAAATAATGTGCTCGATGCCGGCCTGCATGGCCTCGTCAACGGCATATTGCACGACCGGTCGGTCGACGATCGTCAGCATTTCCTTTGGCATCGCCTTGGTGGCGGGCAAAAACCGCGTGCCGTTGCCGGCTACCGGAATGACGGCTTTTCTGACAGTTCTCTTCAGGTCCATCGCGTTCTCCTTCATCAAGGTTTGATCTGTCCCCAGTCCCCGCGCAGATTTCGTCTACGCGTCAATTTCACGAAATCTGTCTTTTCACCCCTGTATTCGCTCCGGGCGCGAACATCGCGTCCCGCAGCCTCCTCAGCCGCACTGCAATGGGCATTCTTAAGTGCCCCAGCACGGCAGGATCCCTGATCGTGGTCTTCAAGGCGCCGAGTACCGAGCGGCGCTTGATATTTTCCACCAATGTCAAAAAATTATGCGCCAACCGCAGGCTGCGGGCTCTCGCCTGCTGCGCATCCATGGCGGCGGGCAGCAAGGTGTAATGGCTCAGGAATTCCTGATCCGCCCGCATCATCGCCTCGACGTGGTGAAGCTCGAGCACGCGCGAGATCGAGCCTTCGCGGATATTGTAGACGTAACCCGGCTTCGGTTCGATGACGCAGAGGCCGCCGGCGGCGAGCGCCGAGGCGAGCAGGATATAATCCTCGCCGATGCGGATATCCTCGCGGAAACGCAGTCCCTCGCCATTCAGGAAATCGCGCCGGAACATCGGCTTCATGTAACCGAAATTGAAGGTGGCGCGGAACAGGATGTTGGAGGAAATGAAGTCCTCAAGGGTGAGGACCGGCCTTTCCTCCAGAAACTCTTCCGGAAACATGGTCTCCATCGGCCTGCCGTCGGTGTAGACGACGTCGAGATTGTCGACCGCGATTGCCGCACTTGCGGCTTCCGCCCGGCACATCATGCAGGCGGAGCGTTCCGGGCGAATGATATCGTCGGAATCGAGGACGGCGATCCAGCGGCCGGTCGCGGCCTCGATGCCGGCATTGCGCGCACCGCCCGGACCGAGATTTTCTTCGAGCGCAAGCAGGCGTACACGCGGGTCGATGGCGGCGATCGCCTCCACGAGCGGTATGGTGTCATCGGCGGAGCGGTCGTCGACGACGACCACCTCCAGCGTCACTCCCTGCTGGTCGAGCGCGCTTTGAATGGCGGCTTCGATCGTATCGGCGGCATTATAGGCGGCGATGACGAAGCTGATATCGGGCGGGGAGGTGAGGTTTTCCATCAGGTCGCCTCCACCGCGCCATATTGGCGGATTTCACGCACGCCGAAGGCGCCGCTCACGGAACCCATATGCAGCGCGCCGCGCAGCGCATAACGATTGCGTCGCACGGCGTTGAAGCCGTTCAAGGCGGCGAAGACACCGCAATAAAGCACCTTGGAACCGGCCTTCAGCACCTGTATCACGCGGCGTATGCCGGGTTTCTTTTCCGCCAGCACGCGGCCATGGGTTTGGCCGGAACGGAAGCGGCGTTTGGCAAGCCACATGAAACGGGCGCGGCTTTCCGGCACCGGCTCCGACAGAACGGCATCTTCCGCAAAGACGATACGGCCGCCAGCGGCGTGAAGGTGCGAGAAGAAATGTGTGTCCTCGCCACCGCTCTGGCCGAGAGCCAGCGCGAAACGTCGGCCCTTCACCGAGGGTGCATCCATCCTGAGAAGCGTGTTGCAGGTATAACCGGTGATGATCTCGCCGTTGACCCAGACCGGAACGGTCGAGTGAAAATCGCCGCGTTTCATCCATCCCGGTGCATTGTCCCGGTAAACTGCCGTGACGGGGCCAAGAACGGCTTCCGCGCCTGTCTCGTCGGCCTTTTTCAGCAGGGCGGCGAGCCAGTGCGGTGGGGCGGTCTCGTCATCATCGATGAAGGCGAGATAATCCGCCCTGCATTCCGACAGGCAGGCATTGCGGGCAATCGAAATATTCGACTTCGGGCAATGAACATAGGTGATCTCGAATGGCGCGGCTTCGCGCAGGCGGTCCACACTCACCCTGGCGCTTGGCTCCTCGTCATTATCGGCGACGATCAGGCGAATTTTCACGCCTTCCGGCACCTCCAGCTCAAAGAGTGACAGAAGTGTGGCGACGAGCGCCGGGCGTCTGTAGGTGCAGATGCCGATATCGACGGTTCTCGAATCATGCGGGCGGGTGATGGTGTTGTCGGTCATGAGACAGCCTTTCTTCCCCGGAATTTCAGGAGTTCCAGCCAGAAGCCGGTGGACCAGGCCAGATGCATCACCATCGCCGAAAAGGCGGCGAGCGGGCCGTATGGGTTTTTCTGACCTATTGCCATCCACAAGCCATAACCCAAACATGCGGCGATCCAGAGGCCGAGCGGAATAAGTGCTGCCCAATGGATGAGCGACAGCAAGGCAAAGATGAACACCGGCAGCACGGCAAGCGGAATCATCTGGCGGATTTTCGGGATCGACCGGTGCTTCAGGAGGTTCTTCGCACGGCCGCGGCCATAGGCGAGATATTGCCGGAACAGCGGCATGACGCTGGCGCGCGGATAATAGGTCATGCGGGTCTTGTCGGTCATCCAGATGCGGAAACCAGATTTGCGCAGGCGGAAATCCAGTTCGGCATCCTCATTATGGCTGAAGCTCTCGTCATAACCACCCACCGCATCGAAGGCGGCAATCCGCATCAATGCGTGGTGTCCGTGGTCGATCCAGTGGCCTTTGGCGCCTTCGCGGTGCTTGGAGCCGCCATTGCCGAGCTTGGAATTCTGGGCAATCGCCGTCGCCTTCTGAAACAGCCCGTGGCCGACCGTATCCATGGCAACCACGACGGAATCCGCGCCGGTGCGCTCGGCATCCTCGATCAGCTGCTGGCAATAATCATCGGGATAATCACCATGGGCGTCGATGCGGATGAGGTAGTCGAAATCCTCGCCGAAGGTGGCGACGGCAAGGTTGATGCCGGCGCTCTGGATGCGCTTCGGATTGGCGAGAAGTGTCACACGCTCGTCCGTTGCCGCGAAGGCGGACACGATATCACGGGTTCCATCCGTGCTGCCGCCATCGGCAACGACGATGCGGAAAAGACGCCCGTTCATCGCGCCGGTGAATTTGACAAGCAGTCCCTCGATCGTTTTTGCCTCATTGAGGCAGGGAATGACGATCAGCGTTCTGATGCCGGAATGACCAAGATCTTCCATGATTTGCCCCCTACGCACTACACGGGTGAAAACTGCGCATCACGGGCATGGCCGGAGGCGGATTTGGCAAGCGAGGACAAGTGCTGGACCAGCTGACGGCAATCGTCGCGGTCGGTCAGCCATTGTTTCCTGTCGAGTGCCGAGAGGGTGTTGAAGGCGGCCGCATAGGTTTGCGGGTTCATCCGGGCAAACAGTGCGGCCAGATCATCAGCACCCGCATTTTGCAGGACGAAGCCGATATCGCGCTTTTCGGTGAAGCGGGCAGTTTCCGTGCCGGCAAGCGCAATCGGCAGGGTGCCATAAAGGCAACCTTCGTAAAGCCGGTTGGGCAGCAGCCAGCTGGAATTCTGGCCCTCCTCGAAAAAGTCGATCGCCCAGGTGAACTGCACCTCGTTATAGATGGTCGCGAGATCCTCGGGGTTCTTGTAAGGCCCATGGAAATGCACATGCGGGGCTGCGGCCACAAAGCCATCGAAATCGGCAAATTCCGAATAGGCCGGGCGGCCGCGCAGGATGATTTCGACCCTGCCTTCCATGCGGCGGGCAAATTCGGCGAGGATTTCGAGCGATTTGCGGCAGCGAAGCGCGCCGAACCAGCCGATTCTCCAGGGCTCGCCAGGGGCGGGCGGGCGCGGCTGCGGGGCAGCGGCAACGGTGGCGTCAAGCGCCAGCACCTTGTTTTCCTGCAAGAGAACGGGAAGGTTGAGCCCCGAGACGGGCTTGAAATAATGCTCCACGAAAGCCGGAGAACTCGTCACCAGCAGCTTGGCGTCACGGGCGAAATAACGCTGTGCGGCATTCAGCAGCTGCCCGGGCTTGCCCTTGTTCAGAAGCAGGCGGTGAATGTCGAGACATTCGTAAACCAGCGCTGGCTGGTTGGAATAGATGGACATGGCGCGCTTTGCCAGGGCCAGCATTTCCAGATTTCGGGCGAGGATGACATCGGGAACCGGGATATCGCGCAAGGTTTTGCCGAGCGAGAGGCTGGCTTTCGCCACCGCCGCCATGCGCTGAAGAAACTGCCCGTCGGCGGTTTCTCCGAGTACAACGGGAACGACACTCTCGATTTCAGCCAGCCGGTTCTGACCGCGCCGGAAACCGGCCAGCGTGACCCGTGCCCCACCCGCAAGCAAGGTCAGCACCCGCCGGCGAATGGCGGGATCCGACAGATCATGCGCGAGGTAAAGAACATGGGTCATGCGGGGTTCCGGTTTTTAAGAACGGTCAGTTGAGGGCGCAGGCGATGGATTCGGGGAACTGGCACTTGTCGCCGAGCGCCGTGAAGGCGAAACGGTCGACAATCATCTGCGTGGCGCCGGCATAAGAAAACGCGCCCATCCAGTCTTTCAGCGTGTCGGTTCCCCACAGGCTGAAGAAAATCTTCTGGGCGTTTTGCGGGATTTTCGTCTCGTCCGTCACTTCATGGACGAGCTTGCCGTTGACGTAATAGCGCAGGCGCTGCGGCTCCCATACAAAGGCGTAATCGTTGAAGCCGGCATCGGCTCCGCCCTCCACCGGCACCAGCTTCTCATTGCCGCCCTTGGCGGAAATATACTGGTTGAGCTGCACCTTGCCGGTATTCTTGCCCAGCACCTCGAAGTCGATTTCGTCATGCGGCTTCTTGTCGGTCGGGCCGATATAGGTAAAGAAGGCGGAGTTCAGGCCCGAGCCGGTGGCTGCTTTCATCCGTGCTTCATAAGTGCCGTAACGATAACGTCCCTTGGTCTGGATCTCACCGCAGGCGAATTTGCGGTCGCCGGCCTTGGCTTCCTCGAAACCGAGCGTCAGTTGGCCGTTTTCCACCGTTGCCAGCTTCTTCGACCAGGTGCAGTTCTGGTGCGCGCCGTTGTTCCAGCCGTCGGAAACGTACCAGAAGCTTCTGTCCATGGAATCGAAGTTCTCGATGAAGGATGCGCCATTGCCTTCCTGCGCCTGGCCCGGCGTCGCAAAAGGGGCGGCCAGAAGGGCCGCGGCGAGAAAAATGCGTGTCTGAACGCGGGTGACAAATGTTGTCATTGGTTCACCTCTGTCGTTGCGAATAAAGCGTTTCGGATGTCGGTGGGCCGATCATGGCGGCCCGTTTTGCCGCAAAGTCGGCCTTCGTCTTGCCTTTGCCGTTCCGGCTTCCGGTCAGCACGGAATAGAGGGCCGGCAGATATTTGCGGGTCTGGGCGTTGCTGATCACCAGAATGACGAAGGCGGAAAGCGTCGCGCTGATATAGAAGGCGGGATAGAAATCCGGTCCGCCCTTGTTCCACACCATCCACATGATGACGAGCAAAGGGTAGTGGGCGCAGAATATCCAGAAGCTCAGGCTGCCGGTTTCGGCAAGCCGCTGGCCAAGCCGGCTGCGGATCAGGATCGCCGAGGAGACCCAGAAACCAAGTGCGCCGAAGACCGCAAGCAGATTGCGCGACATATTGAGCCAGAAGGTGAATTCCGGACCGGTGAAATAAAGTCCCGTCGCCAATATGGCCGAGGCGGCAAAGGTCAGCGCCATGATCGGCACGGCATAGGGGTCAAGGGCCTTGACGTCGACCCGGTGCAGCGCGAGCGCAATGCCGAGCGAGAAGCTGAAAAGGATGGATTTTTTCTGGACGATGAAGATCGTCAGATCCGGCATGGCGGTGATGATGAGCAAGATCGCCAGCGTCGTCAGCGCGAAACGGCGCATCAGAAAAGCGAGCACCGGCGACAGCAGGATGCAGACGAAGAGATCACGCAGGAAATAAAGCGGCACATTCACCGGCAACTCTTCGAGCGCCGTTCCATGGCTGATGATTTCACGCGGGCTGGCGTTCCACAGGTCAGGGAAATAACCAACGCCGACATCGAACAGCTGGATCAGCAGCACGACGGAAAACAGCGCGCCATTCCAAAGGAGGAAAGGCAGCAGCACGGTTTTCGACTTGGAGCGGATTGTCGCTGGATAATCGAAACTGCTCATGCCGCGGCGAAACAGCAGGTAACCGGAAATGGCGCTGAGACAGGGCACGCCGATACGGAACAGGGCATCGCCCAGAAAAACGCGCAGCCAGTCGAAGAAGCCGTAAAGGCCAAGAAACGGGCTGGTTTCGGCATTGTGCGGCACATGGACGAACACAATCCCCGAGATCAGTAATATGCGCATCAAGTTGATACGGGAGGATAGGTTCTGATCGACAGTCACATCAGTCACCCCTATTGGGCGGCGTCCACCCACGCCGCGTTGCAACCAGAGCGAACTTAAGCCCGCGCTGGAAAGTCTGGTTTCGACTTTGGGATAAAATGTGGCGACGCGGGAAAAACACAAGCTTAGAATTTGCGGGTGATTGTCTGGCGTTAGCGCCATTCTCGCCGCAGGGAAAATTCAAGCGATTGAAATTGCTATAATTTCCGCAAAGTCTGGCATCGTTAAAAATCGCTGAAGCGTGCGAAATTGTCATTTGTCGTGATGTTGCGCTGCAAAAACAGCTGTTGCGCGCCCTTGCCGCGGTGAATGAAATCACCGCGGAAAAGCTGCTTCACGGCGGAAATGAGGCGCGTTTTTTTATGAGGTTGCTAACCTTGGGTTGCGGTGTCCCGCATGCGCCGGGATTTGACCATTCCGAAGATTTTCTTGAGCAGGGCACGCTCGGTCAGCAGGATGAGCACCGCATAGATGACGCCACCGACAGCGGCGCCGATGAGGACCTGAAGGGTGGCGCTGGGGATACGGTCCGCAAGGATGTGAAGCAGATAGCGCACCGCAAGACCCATGATCAGCGCTGCGATCATCGGCCTGCTGCTGACGTAAAGGCCGCGGAAAAACGGCGTGTCGCTCGCCTTGAACACCGCCCAGGAATAGGCAACCAGCGTCACCGCATTGACGATGCACAGCCACACCATGGCATCGATCAGCGTGCCATAAAGGGCGGCGAGCCAGACCGCGACCGTGGTAACGATGGCGCGGATCGTCGCCGACCAGAACAGCACGCGGCCGTAACCCGCGCCCTTCAGATAGGGGATGAAGGTGCTGCACGGCGTCAGAATGGCCTTGGAAAGTGCCAGAAGACCGAGAACTGGCCAGGCATAGGCCCAGTTCTGCCCGAAGATCACCAGCATGGCCGGTTCCGCTACGGCCCAGAGGCCGAACATCATCGGCGCCAAAAGCACGGTCAGCACCTGGGTACTGAACATCAGCGCGTCGCGGCGGCGCTGCGGGTCGTCCATCATGCGGCTGAAGGCGGGAAACAGAACGCCCATGACGGCGGACAGAACCACCTGGTTGGGAATGCTGGCAAAGCGGTTGGAGGCGGAATAGGCGCCGGCATCCGCCAGCCCGAGATGCCGGGCGATCACCACCATCGGCGACTGGAAGGTGACGAAATTGGCGATTTCCGAGCCCATAAGCCCCGAGCTGAAACCGAGAAGCGGCACCAGCCGGCGCGGTTTCATGACGAAACGCGGGCAATAACGGGACACGGCATAAAGCCCGACGAGCCGGATGAGGGCGGCGGCAAATAGCTGGATGATAAGCGCCCAGACGCCGAAGCCGAGAAAGGCGAGAGCCACCGCGACAATGGCCGCAATGCTTTCCGATGCCATGCTCCACAGCGCGTCCTTGCTGAAATTCATGCGCCGGGCGAGCAGCGAATAGGCGACATCGCCGGCAAGCTGCAGCGGAATGAGGAAGGCCATGATGCGCAGGAGATAGGCGCTTTCCACCGCGCCGAGCAACCCGCCGAAAAATTCCGCCCAGATGTAAAGGGCGGCGGCCATGGTGCAGGAAATCGCCAGATTGGCCCAGAAGACGGTATGGATCGTATCCATATCCTCTTCCTTCTCGACGATCAGCGCGGAGGTCAGTCCTGCGCCGGCGATCATGGTCAGGAACTGTACAACCGTAAGTCCTACCGCAACCACGCCGAATTCTTCCGGTGAGAGCAGTCTTGCAAGAATGGGGACCGTGACAAATTTAAGCCCGAATGTCCCTGTTTTTGATAAAACGCTCCAGCCGACATTCGTGGTGATGGTCTTTACATTTGGCGCTGGGGGCATACAAGCATCCTGTTTCTGGAGGCCGGCGGGAGGAAAGCCGGTTGGGAGTTGCCGATACCATCGGGGCCGCTTTTAGGATCGGGCCCGACACTTCTTGATCAACGCAAGGGGCGAAACAATGGCAAGATTTACTGTCGTCATTCCCTATTACCAAAAGCAGCACGGTGTCTTGGGACGTGCGCTCGCATCGGTTTTTGCGCAGACTTACCAGGATTTCGATCTTGTCATCGTGGATGACGAATCGCCATACCCGATCGACAAGGAACTTGCGGAACTTTCGCAGGTTGAGAAAGACCGGATTATCGTCATTAAACAGGCCAATGCCGGTCCGGGCGGCGCCCGTAACACCGGTCTCGACCATGTGCCTGAGGGTACCGACTATGTCGCTTTCCTCGATTCCGACGATATCTGGACACCCGATCATCTGCAGAATGCTGCCTTCGCGCTAGAGACTTACGGCGGCGAGTGCTACTGGGCATCCATGCAGGCAAGTGACGAATTTTATTATCATTTCGCCATTTCCGAACTGGAAAAGAATGAGGGCGCGGCACGGCTTTCCGAGAAGCCGCTGGTGATCGAGCTGCCGGATCTCGCAAGCGTCATGCTGCGCAACTGGAGCTTCCTGCATCTCTCCTGCATGGTGATCGGTCGTCCGCTTTTTGAAAAGATCCGTTTCGACCCGGCGCTTCGTCTGGCGGCCGAAGACGTGTTGTTTTTCTGCGATTCCATCCTTGCATCGAAGCGCACGCTGCTGTGTGACGATGCCGGCGCGATGCGCGGAATGGGCGTCAATATCTTCCACAGCATCGACAATACCTCGCCGGAATTCCTGCGCCAGCAGTTCAATACCTGGGTGGCGCTCGATACGCTGGAAGGCCGTTTTTCACGCCGGCCGGCCGATGTGGCCTCCATTGCTTCCTATAAAAACACGGCGCGCAAACAGGCGCTGTGGAGCCAGGCGGGCAATCTGAAACGGCGCAAGGCACCCGAATTCGGGCTGCTGCTGAAATGGGCGATGCGTGATCCGGCACTTCTGCGGGCCGCTTTCGAGCTCGGTGCGGGAAAAATCGTCCGCTCACGATAAGCGAATTCTCGCCCGCAAGAATTTATATGTTTTTCACCCCAGGAGTGACCTCATGAAACCTTACCACTGGGAATCTCACCACGGCAATTTCGGTGATGATCTCAATCTGTGGCTGTGGGATTTTCTGCTCCCCGGCCTGCGCGATGTGCATGACGATGTCATGCTGGTCGGCGTCGGCACCGTTCTGAACGATGTTCTTTTGCCCGCAAAACAGCGCAAGCTGGTCATCGGCAGCGGTTATGGTTATGGCGCGGTGCCGGATACCAGCACCGAATTCTGGGATATTCGCTGCGTGCGCGGCGAAAAAACCGCCGCCAAGCTCGGGCTTTCCCCGGAAAAAGGCATCGTCGATCCGGCCGTGATGGTAACGGAGATGCCGGAGTTCAAAAACCTGCCGAAACTTCACAAGAAGACCTTCGTTCCCCATTGGGAATCGGCGGAATTCGGCATGTGGGAAACCGTGTGCGAACCGGCGGGTCTGACCTATCTTGACCCGCGCGGTGAGGCGAAAGCCGTCATCCGCGCCATCGCCCAGTCGGAATTCATCGTCGCCGAATCGATGCACGGGGCAATCCTAGCCGATGCCTTCCGCGTGCCATGGGTCGCGGTCAGCACTTCGCCGTCGATCAACAGCTTCAAATGGAGCGACTGGGCCGACAGCGTGGGTGTTGAATATCAGCCGCGTTATGTTCCGGTTTCCACCCGCGCCGAGGCCGCGAAAAAGGGCTCGCGCTTCTGGGGCATGAGCTTCCCGCCGCCATCAGCCCCCGTCATCACTGATGCCGGTTCTGCCCTGGCGCATGAGGGCCCGGCGCATGAGGGTGATGTGATGGTCCGGCCGCAGGAAACGCAACCCCGGTCATTGCGCAAGTTGGCCAAGCAGGTGCTGGCCGCACCTTCCACGCTGGCGCTCTGGCAGGCAAGCCGTGCGGAGCCGCGTCTCAGCCCGGATGGCCGGCTGGAAGAGCGCAAGGAGCGTTTCGCCGCCGTTCTGGAAACGGTGAAGCGGGATTATCTCTGAGAGTGAAGGTAGTGGATGCGGCAGAGAACTCTCTGCCGCCTTTACTCGGGAATGCCGTCCTCTGACTTCTCTGTCGTCATTGCTCGCACGCCGCTCATGCCAATTGCGCCGACGTCATCCTCGGGCTTGTCCCGAGGGTCTGCAACGTTTCGATTTTGTTCAATGGGATTAGATCCTCGGCACAGGGCCGAGGATGACGGCAGAAAATTTGGTGAGGTGGTCTTTCCCCCTCACGAAACCGGCGTGCCATCCAGCAGATAACGCACATCCCGCACTGGCGGCGATTTGCGGAAGCGGGCGGTCTTGTCGCTCCAGATGCCGCGCGTGATGGCGGGCAGGGCGGGCAGCCGCACAAGGGCATGGCTCAGTGCGCCGCCCATGCCTTTCTGCTTTTTTGCATCGAGAAAATGGCGCAGCTCGAATTTGGCGCGGACATGTCTTTCATGTTCGCGCAGGATCGCCGTTTCCTCCGCGGAAAGCTTGCAGCCCGCCAGAATCGCCCTGTCCGCCTCGTATAAGCGGCGAAGATCGTCGGTGCGATGACGGCCGCTCAACGAGTTGCCGCGCACGATCGCGCCATAACCGCAATGGCGGATGACCTTGTAACGGGCGCCGGCGGCAAGTGCGCGTACATAAAGCTCATAGTCCTCGCCAAGCCGCAGCGCCTCGTCGTAACGCAGCGCGTGTTTGTCGAGAAAAGCGCGGCGTATCACCGGTTTCAGGAAGCCGGTTTCCCCGCGTTCGATGCCGGGCCTGGAAATATTGCCTTCCACGAATTCCGTGAGCGACAGATACCGCGCCTGCGGTTCAAAGCGTGCCGGCTGCAGGGAGGAGGCGCCGGGAACCGATTGCTGGATGAAGGCAATATTGTCGGCCACGAGGTCCCAGTCGTCATCGGCCAGCATGGCGGCAAAACGGCCGCTGAAAAAGAAATCATCCGCATCGAGAATGCTGATGAGCGGGGCAGAGGAAATCGAAATAGCATGGTTGCGGGCCGCCGAAGGGCCGCGATTGACGTCGAATCGCACAACCCTCAAACGCCCCGTGCCGTCATCCGCCGCATGCGCAACTTCGCTCGTCGTGTCGGTGGAACCGTCGTCGATCACGACGACCTCACCGACTTCCGGCTCCGCGAGAGCGGAGCGTATGGCGATATCGATCGTTTCGGATGCATTTTTCGCAGCGATGATGACGCAAATGGGCTGTGAACCGCTCACCATGTGTTGTCCTTCTGCTTTGACCAACCGTCAGGATTTGGCCAGCAGAAAGTGTCAGGCGTGTGGATGCAAGCGATTTTTTTGCGACGCAATAAAAGAAGATGTGCGAAGCGTCACATATCCGTCAGTTTCGCACCATGTGGCGGGGCGCTTTTAGCCGTATCCGCCGTCAGGGTTTCCGCGGCGCGATCCCGCGAGAAGGTTTCCCGCATCCGCCGTTTTTCCCGGGCGACGAGAACCAGAATCCCAATAAAATAACCGACTTGCAGAATGACGGCGCAGATGAGGGTCTGGATGAACGCCGTATAGAAGGAGCCGTGGATGAAATATGTGGCAACCGCAAAGGTAAGCAATGCACCGATCATGCTGAAAAAAACACGAGGTGCATACATGGTGCTCTCCTCCCGAGAACGATTTCTCCATTTCTGACTGCGGTGCGGCATTCTTTTTTCTTTGCAAGAAATATACGATGAGACCGGTGTTGTTTCAACACACATATACTTCTTCTAAGGGTTGCGGCATGAAATTTCGGTAATCTCGATTGGTAAATTCCTCGGTAATTGCTGATTCGCCCCGACCAGGCCTGCCGAAAACACCCGCTCCTGCTTCTGAGAGGCGGTAAAACCCTTTCGCCGATGGCCCTTGCGAGCCGTCTTGGGCGCTCTGCAGACTTCGTTAACCATCTCGCCTTTAAAAAGTCGGTATTGATTCCTCAGCAAGAGCAAGGTGCCCGCGTGACAACGAGTTCAGAAGTAATCGCCTTTCCGGCAAAGAACCGCATTGCCGACGTAAAACGATGTGCAACCATGCTCGACCGACTGCATGGTGTGGAGGCGAATGATTTCTGGCGCAGGGAGTGCCGTGAACTGGCCGCCCGTCTGACGGCGCTCGGTTATGAGGACGCCGCCATGCGGCGCGAGGTCATGGAATTTCAAAATGCGGTACAGGAGGAATTGTGGACGGGTGACGTTGCGCCCGAGGCGCGCCGCGACAGCCATTGAGGCTTTGGGATTTCCCATAAAAAAAGCCGGCGGGTGTCACACCTGCCGGCTTTTTTGTTGATTCCCGTTTAATCAGGAGGCGCTGGCGCCGCGCGTGCGGGCCACGCCGTCCAGTGCCGGCTTGTATTTCGGGTCGAGTCGGGCCGCATGCCCATAGGATTTGGCAGCCTTGGCCATCTCGCCGCGCCGCTCATAGACCAACGCCTGGTTGGCCCAGGATTCCGCCACATTGCCATCCAGCGAAATGGCGTGGTTGAAATCGGCAAAGGCGTTTTCGTCGTCATTCAGCGCGACATAAGAGAGGCCACGGCCGTTATAGGGCTCCGGCGATGTCGACGAAAGCGAGATTGCCTTGGAGAAGTCCTCGATGGCCTGCGCATGCTGGTTGCGCAGCTGGTAGATCAGGCCGCGATTGTGCCAGGCGCGTCCGTCGGTGGTTTCCAGCTCGATGGCGCGGGAAAAATCGTTGAAGGCTTCGTTCACGCGCCCGGACTGGCGGTAAAGATTGCCGCGGCCGATCAACGCCACATCATAGCTCGGGTTGATCTGCAGGGCGGCGTTGTAGTCCTGCAGGGCCTGCTGCTGCTGCCCGGTATTGCGATAGACGAGCGCGCGGTTGGCATAGGCCTGATAAAAGCGCGGATTGAGCTGCAGCGCCTTGTTGAAATCCTCGATGGCACGGCGCGAATCGCCGGCACGGCCATAAGCCGAACCACGGACATTGTAGCCTTCCGGATCCTGCGGATTGGCGTTGATGACCGAGGTCAGCGAGGCGATGTTTTCCTGCGAACCCTGGGCGCGGTCGATTCTGAACACATCTTCCGTCTGGTTGGATGTCGCACAGCCGGAAAGACCGGCAAGAACGGTGCAGACGACCAGAGAAGCGCGAAACCCTCTGTTGTTTTTCAATGGCATCCGGTGCCTGGAGGCATCGGCGTTTTTCACAACACAGGCGTCGACAGCGATCATTCGGTGTGGGTTCCCTCGCAGGCCGGTCTCACGGTCGTTTTCAAGAGCGTTCTCCGGCCACAAACACAAAGAGCGGCGGCGAATTGATCGCCCCCGCCCAACAAGCATTCAAAAACGTCCAAAAGACGGCCTATTAACGGCCTGCGCGGGGGCCTGCAACCAGACCTTCGCGCTGTGCACGCTTGCGTGCCAGCTTGCGAACGCGGCGAACGGCTTCAGCCTTTTCGCGGGCGCGCTTCTGGGAGGGCTTTTCGTAATAATCGCGCATTTTCATTTCACGGAAAATGCCTTCGCGCTGCATCTTTTTCTTCAGGGCGCGGAGCGCCTGATCAACGTTATTGTCGCGGACTAGTACCTGCACGTGAATCCCGTTCCTTTAGTTTGGTTATCTTGCTGTGTGAATAAAGGCATTCGCACGCAAACAAAAAATGGTCCGTCCGGCTGTCGAGCTGGGCGATTGGTGACGTGCAATAACAGATCATTTGCAGCAAGTCCAGCCGGTAGCGCATAATCCACCCGCAAAATGCAGCGTGCCCCGCGTTCTTCCCGCAATGTCGAAACAAAATCATTGCGACGTCGCAAAATGAATATTGCCTCCCATCCCGATTTGCCATGTGTATGATACGGGCCGGGTCTATGTTTACGGCCTTTGGCCGGTTCTTGAGGAGCAGACTGCGAATGCGCAAATATTCCGTTTTTGCCGTGGCGCGTGAGGCGTTGCGGGGTCATAAGGGGTGGGATGCGCAATGGGCCTCACCCGAGCCACGCAAGGATTATGATGTCATCATCATCGGCGGTGGCGGTCACGGACTGGGCGCTGCCTACTATCTGGCCAAGGAACATGGCATCACCAATGTCGCGGTTCTGGAAAAAGGCTGGCTCGGTGGCGGCAATACCGGTCGCAACACCACCATCATCCGCTCCAACTATCTCTATGAAGAGAGCATGGATATCTACGAGCATTCCCTGAAACTGTGGGAAGGCTTGAGCCAGGATCTCAATTATAACGTCATGTATTCGGCGCGCGGCGTGATGATGCTGTCGCACAATATCCATGACCGGCAGTCCTTCAGCCGTCATATCAATGCCAACCGCCTCTACGGAATCGACAACGAGTGGCTGACTCCGGAGCAGGCGAAAGCCTATTGCCCGCCGCTCGATATTTCCGGCAATGCGCGTTATCCCATTAATGGCGCAGCCCTTCAGCGCCGTGGCGGCACGGCACGCCACGATGCGGTGGCGTGGGGTTATGCGCGTGCGGCCTCCGATCGCGGCGTGCACATCATCCAGAACTGCGAGGTCACGGCGATTCGCCGCGGGCCGGACGGGGCGGTGACGGGCGTGGAGACCAATCGCGGTTTCATCGGCGCGAAGAAAATCGGCGTTTCCGCCGCGGGCCACTCCTCCGTCATCATGAAAATGGCTGACGTGCGCGTTCCCCTGCATTCCAACCCGCTGCAGGCGCTGGTGTCGGAACCGCTGAAGCCGATCTTCCCCTGCGTTGTCATGTCCAACACGGTGCATGCCTATATTTCGCAGTCGGACAAGGGCGAGCTGGTCATCGGTGCGGGCACCGACCAATATAATTCCTATTCCCAGACCGGCGGTCTCCAGATCATCACCCATACGCTGGACGCCATCTGCGAACTCTTCCCGATCTTCCGCCGCGTCAAGATGATGCGCCAGTGGGGTGGCATCACCGACAACACGCCAGACCGTTCCGCCATTCAGAGCGTGACGCCGGTGCCTAACCTCTTCGTCAATTGCGGCTGGGGCACGGGCGGGTTCAAGGCGACGCCGGGTTCGGCCAATCTCTTTGCGCATCTCATCGCCCGCGGTGAACCGCATCGCCTCGCAGCCGGTCTGACGCTCGACCGGTTCCGCACCGGCCGCCTTATCGATGAGGCTGCCGCTGCCGCGGTGGCGCATTGATGCTGGCGGCGGCCATGCTTGCGATCAACATATCCGGCGCGGCCGTGGCCGTGCCCGTTGGCAGCGTCATTCCCGAGGCGAAGGACTTTCGCAGCCAGAAGATTGCAAAGATGCAGGGCGAGAAAGACTGGCCTTTCGTGGCGGAAAAAGGCCTGCTCCTTTGTGCTCCAAGTCTCGCGGACAAGATGGTTTATTTTGTCGGCGAGAAGGAGGATGGCGAGCAGGATTACCCTTTTGCGATCGACACCGACATGATGGCGGTCGCCATCGTCAATATGGGCCGGGCCTCGGCGCTGCGCCCTTTCGATAATTTCGAGCAGCTTTTAAAGCGGCTTTCCCCCTTCGTGGCCATGGGGAAGCGGCTGTGTGACCAACCCGCCGGAACAGTGCTTCCGGAAAATTCTCTCTAGGTGGAGCGACGATGCTTCTGATCCATTGCCCCTATTGCGGGGAAGACCGTTCCGAACTGGAATTCCGCTGGGCGGGCGAAGCCCATATTGCCCGGCCGGAAAACATCGCCGATATTTCCGACGAGGCCTTCGCGGAATATTTCTTCATTCGCGACAATGACAAGGGCCTCGTTTTCGAGCGCTGGCGGCATATTCACGGCTGCGGCCGGTTCTTTAACGCCGCCCGCGATTCGGTGAGCGACAAATTCCTGATGACCTACAAGGTCGGCGAACCGAAACCCGATGCCGAAACGGTCCTTTCCGCAGAAAAGGGAGCCGGGCAATGAGCGGCGATTATCGTATCAAGGGTGCGGGCCGTCTCACTCCGGCCAGAACCGCGCGTTTCACCTTCGACGGCAAGATTTATCCGGCGCTGGAGGGCGATACCGTTGCGTCGGCACTTCTGGCCAATGGCGTGCATCTGATCGGCCGCTCGTTCAAATATCACCGTCCGCGCGGTTTCCTGTCCGCCGGGCCGGAAGAGCCGAATGCGCTGATCGACGTTTCCCGCGACAGCCTGCGCAAGCAGCCCAATGTGCGCGCCACGGTGCAGGAAGTGTTCGACGGCGCCATCATCGCCTCGCAGAACCGTTTTCCGTCGCTGTCCTTCGATCTGAGCGCCATCAACGACCTCCTGTCGCCGATGTTCGCGGCCGGTTTTTATTATAAGACCTTCATGTGGCCGAAGGCCGCCTGGCACAAGATTTACGAACCGCTGATCCGCCGCGCCGCCGGTCTTGGCAAGGCGCCGAGCGAACCGGATGCTGATCATTATTCCGGCCGTTATGCCCATTGCGACGTGCTGGTGGCCGGTGCCGGTGTTGCCGGCCTGACGGCTGCTCTCTCGGCGGCAAAAACCGGGGCCAGCGTCATTCTGGTGGATGAAAATGCCGAAGTCGGCGGCGTGCTGCGCTTCGATACCGGCGTGGTGATCGACGGTATTCCCGGTTACGAGTGGGCGCAGAAGGTTCTCGCCGAGCTGCAAGCGATGCCCAATGTGCGGGTTCTGACGCGTACGACGGCCTTCGGTTATTACAACCACAATTTTGTCGCCCTGGCGGAACGGGTCACCGATCATCTCGCCACGCCGGCCAGACACCAGCCGCGTGAACGGCTGTGGCAGGTGCGGGCCAAAAAGGTGGTGTTGGCCGCAGGTGCAATCGAGCGCCACATGGTCTTTGCCAATAATGACCGGCCGGGCATCATGCTGGCTGCGGCTGCCCGCATTTATCTCAACCATTACGGCGTATCCGTCGGCCACAACGTGGGTGTCTACACCGCCCATGATTCGGCCTATGAGACGGCCTTCGACCTGAAGAAGGCCGGCGTGAAGATCGCCGCCATCGTCGATTGCCGCGAAAACCCGGATCAGCGCCTGCTGGACGAGGCACGGGCGCTCGGCATCGAAGTTCTGGCGGGCCACAGCGTTTATAATACCGCCGGCCGCCTGCGCGTCTCTTCCATGACCGTTGGCCGCAATGGCGGCTCCAACAAGCGCAAGATCGCCATCGATGCGCTTGTCGTTTCGGCCGGGTGGACACCTTCGGTGCATCTCTTCTCGCAATCGCGTGGCAAGCTGAAGTTTGACGCGGCGAACCAGCGCTTCCTGCCGGATATTCATGTGCAGAACTGCGTTTCCATCGGCGCCTGCAACGGCACGGATGATCTTGATGCGCTGATTGCCGAATCGGCCGCCGCCGGCGGCGGCTCGGCGGAATTCTCGGGCGAAAATGCCCGGGCCTGGACGGGCGGCATGATCGGTGCTGCCGAAGGCGCGGGTGAGGGCACCGGCGTCAAGGCCTTCATCGATTTCCAGCACGATGTCTGCGCCAAGGATATCCGCCTTGCCGTGCGCGAAGGCATGCACTCCGTCGAGCATATCAAGCGCTTCACCACCAATGGCATGGCGTCCGATCAGGGCAAGATGTCGAACATGCATGGCCTCGCCATCGCATCGGAAGCGCTTGGCCGGGATTTGCCCAAGGTCGGTCTCACCACCTTCCGCCAGCCCTATACGCCGGTCACCTTCGGCACGCTCATCAACCATTCGCGCGGTGCGCTGTTCGACCCGGCCCGCAAGACGCCGATGCATGAGGAAGAACTGGCGGCCGGTGCGGTATTTGAAGATGTCGGCAACTGGAAGCGTGCCTGGTTCTTCCCGCGGGCAGGTGAGGACATGCATGAGGCGATCAATCGCGAATGCAAGACGGTGCGTGAGAGCGTCGGCGTGTTCGATGCCTCGACACTCGGCAAGATCGAAGTGGTCGGCCCCGATGCGGCGAAGTTCCTGAACCTCATCTACACCAATGCCTGGGATACGCTGAAACCCGGCCGCTGCCGTTATGGCATCATGACCCGCGAAGACGGCTTCGTTTACGATGACGGCGTCGTCGGGCGTCTGGCCGAAGACCGTTTCCATGTGACGACGACCACGGGCGGCGCGCCGCGTGTTCTGCAGCATATGGAAGATTATCTCCAGACCGAATTCCCCGATCTCAACGTCTGGCTCACCTCTGCCACCGAACAATGGGCGGTGATCGCCGTGCAGGGTCCGAAGGCGCGCGAGGTGATCGCGCCTTTCGTCGAGGGCATCGATCTGTCGCCGGAGGCCTTCCCGCATATGGCGGTGGCAGAAGGCAAGTTCTGCGGTGTGCCGACGCGGCTTTTCCGCGTCTCCTTCACCGGAGAACTCGGTTTCGAAATCAATGTTCCGGCCGATTACGGCGCAGCCGTCTGGTCCGCGATCCGCGACCGGGCGGAAGCCGTTGGCGGTTGCCTTTATGGCACCGAGACCATGCATATCCTGCGTGCGGAAAAGGGTTATATCATCGTCGGCCAGGATACGGACGGCACGGTGACACCTGACGATGCCGGGCTCGCCTGGGCCGTTTCCAAGAAGAAGACGGATTTCGTCGGCATTCGTGGCCTGAAGCGCATTGATCTTACGCGTACTGGCCGCAAGCAGCTTGTCGGCCTGAAAGCGAAGGACAGGCTGACGGTGCCCGATGAAGGCGGCCAGATCGTTACCGATCCGAACCAGCCGAAGCCGATGACCATGCTCGGCCATGTCACCTCGGCTTACTGGTCGGAAAATCTCGGCCATTCCATCGCTTTTGCGCTGGTGGCGGATGGCAGGGCGCGCGTGGGCGAAACGCTTTATATCCCGCTTGCCGATAAAACCATTGCCGTCGAAGTGACCGACATGGTCTTCCTCGACAAGGAAGGAGCCCGTCTCAATGGCTGACATGCTGCACGCAAAACGCAAATCCGTGCTTGAGGATTTCCACGGCGGCTCGCCCTTCGTTTCGCTGAAACCCGCCGCTTCCGCATCGCGGCTGTCGTTGCGGGCGCGGGAAAGCGCCGTGCCGGCGCTTTCGGAAGCGCTTGGCCTTGCTTTGCCCACCAAACCGAAGACTTCGGTAACTTCGGGCCTGCGCTCGGCTCTGTGGCTCGGCCCGGATGAATGGCTGGTGATCGATCAGGGCGAGAGCGATCTGGTGGCGGCGCTTGCCGGCGTCTCCGGCCTGTTCTCCGCAACCGATGTTTCCCACCGCAACACGGCCGTCATCGTTTCCGGCCCCGGCGCGGAAGCAGCACTCAATGCCGGCTGCCCGCAGGACCTGTCTCCGGCAAGGTTCCCGGTCGGCGCCTGCTCGCGCACGGTTTTCGGCAAGGCAGAAGTGGTGCTGCTGCGCACGGCGGATGATACGTTCCGGGTGGAATGCTGGCGCTCCTTTGCCGAATATGTCGGCGGGCTGCTGCAGGAAGCGGCGGCCGACGTGGCGGTTTAGCGCCTCCACCCCCGCCATTCGACCCATCGCCCATGGAAATCGGCACGGCCAATCTCCTGTTTTTCGCCGGTCGGCCAGATTTGCAGGGTGATGGCGGCGCCACCCGGTGTCGCATCGGCTTCCATTTGCAGGCGCGCAAGCGGGGCTTCCGGCGTGGCGCGGGCGCCGGCCTCGGTGATCAATGCCTCGCCCGCCTGTTTCAGGGCATCCGGCAGATATTGCCAGGCGATGGAGTGATAAACGACATGGGCCGCGCCGGGATATTGCGTGGAAAGGCGGCGTTTCAGCCAGTCGATCGCATCGGCTTTTTCCACCCGCAGGCCGTTCTCCACCGCGATCCGTAACGCGGCTGCGGTGCGCTCCAGCCTGTCGGTCTGGTCGGCCCAGATATAGGACATCAGCCGCAACCGGTCCTCGGACGAAGAGGGATCGAGCGGGTTGAGATCGCATCCGGCACGCTCGATGACCTCAATCCGCCCATCTGGCGGGATGTCGCCGCGCCATTCCGGGGACTGGAAGACATCGGATTGTTCGCCCCATGCAAAATCACCGAAACGATAGCGGTATCGGTCGAATTGCAGATTGAGCCCGGCGCTCGCTCCCACTTCGGAAAGTACAAGCGGCTTGCCGGTGCGCTCTGCTATCGAAAGAAAGCCCGGCAACAGCACGGCGGAACGGCGGACTTCGTTGGTCTGCGGTGGTGATTTCAGCCTGTCGAGGATGAACGCGGAATGGAAACGCAGGGCGCTGGCGCAGGCCTGCCACAGCGCTTCCTCGTCTTCCGGTTCAATATCCACAAGCGGCGTGATCTTTTCCTGAATGGCCAGCGCATGCAGGGCGCCCGCCAGCCGCAGGGGAACGGAATCACCGGAAGGGCCGACATCGCCGGGCCAGGAGAGGATTGTCTCGCCCACCTCCGTCTGGCGGTCGAGCCGTGTCGCCACGGCTCGACAAAGCCGTGCGGTAAAGGGAGAGCCGAGGTTGTCGCAGGCTTTAGCCTGCACGAGAAACGCATTCCTTACGGCTTCGTCATGCATGCGGTCTCTCCCTCGCTGCGTTTCAGGCGTCTTCGGGCCTGTCTTCCGGGTTGAACTGGCTGATGGTGGTCCAGCGGGCGGTGAGCGCCGGCTTTTTCTCGTTTTCGATTTCCACCGTCACGTCATAGGTCGTCATCAACATGGCCGCACCGCGAAAACGCGCTTCCGCCAGCGTGAAATGGCCGCGCACCCGCGCACCGCTTTTCACCGGCGTGACGAAACGAACGGCATCGAAGCCATAATTAATGCCCATGGTCTGCTCGCGAATGCGGGGCAGAGCGTCGTAATTCAGCGCCGAAAGCAGCGAGAGCGTCAGGAACCCGTGGGCGATGGTGCCGCCGAAGGGGCTTTCCGCCTTTGCGCGTTCCGGGTCGGTGTGGATGAACTGTTCATCCAGAGTTGCCTTTGCGAAGGCGTTTATCATCGTCTGGTCAACGGTGATCCAGTCGGAGACACCCATTTCCGTGCCAACGCGGCCCTTCATCTCCGCCAGCCCAATGTCCTTGGTCATGTTACCTCGTTTGCGGTTCGGTCGCTTGTTGCGCTTTCCAGTGCTCATGCTGCTTCCCCCATTGTGACATGGTGGTGACAGCGTGGTTCAGGCTGAAGCCGTGCTGCGTGATCGAATATTCGACCCGTGGCGGCACTTCGCCATAATCGCGGCGGCTGATCAGCCCGTCATTCTCCATTTGCCTGAGATGCTGGGTGAGGACTTTTTCGCTGATGCCCGGCAGGGATCGGCGCAATTCCGAGAAACGGTGTGGGCGAAGATGCAGCGACCACAGCAGCGATGGCTTCCATTTGCCGCCAATCGCCTTCAAGGCGCCGCTAAAGCCGCAATCTTCGGTCTCGTCCTTCCGGCCGCTGGTCATGTATCGCCTCCTGACAGATTTCGGCACGAACCTCAAGGTGCGTACTTCATTGCGCCTGACGAAATGGATAGTTTCGCTGCGAGCGCTCACCCAAACCCTGAAAGAGATATCTAGCAAAGAGAGACATCATGAAACCAGATGTTTGTGTGGCGAATGACAGGCTGCGCACGGCAAGCTGTTCCTGCGGGGCCGTGGAACTTGAACTGCATGGTGAGCCGCGCTCGGTTTATGCCTGCGCCTGCAACGAATGCCAGCGTTGCACCGGCACGGCCTTTGCCTATCGTGCCATTTATTCCGACACGGCGATCATCGGGCGGAAGGGCAATACCAGGGCGTGGCGTCGCAACGGAACCTCGGGGCGCTGGCTGGAGCAGCATTTTTGCGGCGATTGCGGCTCGATCATATTCATGAGCGCCGAAGCATTGACGGGCGCGATTTCCGTTTCCGTCGGTTGTTTCGGGGAGGCGGAATTCCCGCCGCCCAAAATGCTGCACTGGCCGGAGCGCATGCACCACTGGCTTTGCCTGGAGGCCATTGCGCAAGCGGCCCCTGTCTCCGCATAAACGGCATCGAACCGGCTTCGAAGACAAGCGGGTACATTCCAACCGAACGGTATATCGCCGGTCAGCCGGGCAATTTCGCGCGCAGATAAAACACCACCGAACGGGCAGGCAGGAAGGCGGGATTGCCGAAATCCGTGCCGATTGCGCGCCAGCCATCGCCGGGCAGGGTGAAGGGCACGATCACGCGGCTGCGGTTGATGAGAACGGCAAGCTCGGCGTCTTCGTCAGTCTTTCGGTCCGGGGTGGAAAGCAGCATGGCGAAGGCCTGTCCATCCGGCCTTTCCCAGTCTGCAACCGTCATCGGTTCTCCGGCGGGGGCAAGCCATGTCACGTCGCCCTTGCCGGAGAAGAAGCCGGTCTGCGAAAACACGCCGAAACGTTTGCGCAGTGCCGCGAGAAACGCGGTGTGCTCGATCAATTCCGGGAAAAGCGATGACCAGTCGAGCCAATTGATCTCATTGTCCTGACAATAGGCATTGTTGTTGCCCTGCTGGCTGCGGCCGCCCTCGTCGCCCGCCGTCAGCATCAAGGCGCCACGGCTGACGAAAAGTGTGGAGAGAAGCGCTTTCACATCCGCAAGCCGGGCGGTGAGAATGGTGGGATCGTCGGTCAGGCCTTCAAAACCATTGTTCCAGGAATGGTTGTCATTATGGCCGTCGCGATTGTTCTCGCCGTTTCTTTCATTGTGCTTGTGCTTGTGGCTGACGAGATCGAACAGGGTGAAACCGTCATGGGCGGCAAGGAAGTTGACGCTGCGGCCTTTTAAGCGGCCATGGCGGGAAAAAATCGGTGAGGAGCCGGACAGCGCATTGGCCAGCGCGCCTGTCGTGCTGGCATCACCGCGCCAGAAACGGCGCATGTCGTCGCGGGCACGGTCGTTCCACTCAAGGAAGCTTTCGGGGAAATTGCCGAGCTGATATCCGCCGGGGCCGATATCCCAGGGTTCGGCGATCAATACCCGGTCGTAAAGCGCCGGATCCGAATGCATGGCGGCCAGCGTCTCGCTCGCCATGTCGAAACCCTCGGACGTTCTCCCGAGCACGGGCGCCAGATCGAAACGGAAGCCATCCACACCGGCATTGAGGACGAAATGCCTGAGGGAATCGATGATGAGCTGACGGATATAGGGATGGTCGCAGGCGGCCGTATTGCCGGTGCCGGTATCGTTGACCAGCACGCCGGGGTTTCCCTGCGGGTGGCGGAAAGCGGTGAGATTGTCGAGCCCGCGCAGCGACAGGGTGGAGCCTTCGATATCGCTTTCACCCGTATGGTTGAAGACGAGATCAAGAATGACGCCGATGCCTTGCGCATGCAGCGCCGCAATCGTGTCGCGCAGCTCCCGCATGCCGCCGGGGCAGAGGCGCGGATCGAGCGCCATGAAGCCGACCGGATTATAACCCCAGGCATTGGAAAGCCCCAGCGGCGGCAGGTGGCGTTCATCGATCCAGGCGGTGATGGGCATCAATTCCACCGCATCGACACCGATTTTTTTTAAATACGCGAGAATGGCGGGATGGGCAAGTGCGGCGACGGTGCCACGGATATCTTCAGGCACATCAGGATGCAGCTGCGTAAAGGATTTGACGGCCAGTTCGTAAATCAGCCCGCCTTCGGCAAAACGGGGCGGCTGGCGCTTGACCGGCTCATGCTCGGAAAGGATCGCCTTCGGCATGATCGCGCCGGTGTCCGCGCCAAAGGCAAAAAGCAAGGGATCGTGCCGGAAGGGACGGTCGATCTCGGTAGCATAGGGATCGAGCAGCAATTTTGCGGGATCGAACCACAGGCCATGTTCCGGGGCGTAAATGCCGTGAGCGCGAAAGCCATATCGCGTGCCGGGGCCGGCTTGCGCGACTGTGAGCCGATGAACATCATCTTCGCCGCGGACCATCGGCAGGCGCACCGTCTCTTTCTCACCGGTTTCATCGAAAAGGCAGAGATCGATCTGTGAGGCGTGCCGGGAATAGACCGTAAACTCCGTGCCGTTTTCCGTTCGGGTTGCGCCTTTGGGGAAAACGGGTGGTGTCTGCATGGTCTGTCTCTCCGGAGGGATGGGTGCCTCCTCCAGGCTGGAGAAGGCAGAGGCAAGGCCGAATGAGGGGCGCCTGGGCGTCCCTCATGCTTGGCAGAAATTATCAGGTAATAACGCTCGGTTCGCTGCGGCCGGTATGGGCCTTGATGCCGGCGATGGTATCGGCAACGGCAATCAGGTCGGCGAGCGCCGTCTGTGTTTCGATGCCGTGACGGGCCGCATCCGGCTCGTAACGCTCGACATAAAGGCGAAGCGTCGCACCCGCCGTGCCGGTGCCGGAAAGGCGCAGCACGATGCGCGAGCCGCCTTCGAACAGGATGCGGATGCCTTGATTCTTGCTGACGGACTGGTCGACCGGGTCGTTATAGGCAAAATCATCCGCTGCCGCGACCTTCAGATTGCCGTAGCTGGTGCCCGGCAGCGTCGCGAGCTTTTCACGCAGGGCAGCGACCAGCGTGTTGGCGGCATCCGAATCCACTTCTTCATAATCGTGGCGGGAATAATAGTTGCGGCCATATTCGGCCCAGTGCCTGGTGACGATGTCCTTCACGCTTTCCTTGCGCGCGGCGACAATGTTCAGCCAATAAAGCACGGCCCACAGGCCATCCTTTTCACGCACATGGTTCGAGCCGGTGCCGAAGCTTTCCTCGCCGCAGATCGTAACCTTGCCGGCATCCATGAGATTGCCGAAGAACTTCCAGCCGGTCGGCGTTTCATACATGCCAAGGCCGAGCTTTTCGGCGACGCGATCCGCTGCCGCACTCGTCGGCATGGAACGGGCGATGCCGGAAATGCCGGCGGCATAACCGGGCGCCAGTTTGGCATTGGCGGCGATGATCGCGAGACTGTCGGACGGGGTGACGAACATGCCCTTGCCGACCACCATGTTGCGGTCGCCATCACCATCGGAAGCGGCGCCGAAATCGGGACCTTCAGGGCTCATGACATCGTCATAAAGCTCCTTGGCATGGACAAGGTTCGGGTCGGGGTGATGACCGCCGAAATCCGGCAGCGGCGTTGCGTTGCGGACAGAGCCTTTCGGAGCGCCGAGGCGTTTTTCGATGATCTCCACGGCATAGGGGCCGGTGACGGCGCTCATGGAATCGACGACGACCTTGAAGCCGCCGGCGATGAGGGCACGGATGGCGGCGAAATCGAACAGCTCTTCCATCAGCGCGGCATAATCGGCGACCGGATCGATGACTTCGACCGTCAGCTCATCCACCTTGAAGCTGCCGATCCTGTCGAGATCGATATCGGCGGCATCGGAGATTTTGTAGCTATCGATGACCTTCGAACGGGCATAGATCGCATCGGTGATCTTTTCCGGCGCGGGGCCGCCATTGCCGATATTGTATTTGATGCCGAAATCTTCGTTCGGGCCGCCGGGATTGTGGCTGGCGGAAAGCACGATACCGCCGAAGGCCTTGTATTTGCGGATGACGTTCGAGGCGGCTGGCGTGGAGAGAATGCCGCCCTGACCGACCAGAACCTTGCCGAAACCGGCGGCGGCGGCCATCTTGATCGCCTTCTGGATGACTTCACGGTTGTAATAACGGCCGTCGCCGCCGATCACCAGCGTCTGGCCCTGAAAGCCTTCAAGCGCGTCGAAGATCGACTGGATGAAGTTTTCCGCATAATTTTCCTGGGCGAAGACTGGCACCTTCTTGCGCAGGCCGGATGTGCCCGGCTTCTGGTCCTGATAGGGCTTCGTCTGTACGGTGTTGATCATTGTTTCAATGGCCTTTCGAAATAAGCTGGCTGTAAAGCGCGGCGTAAAGACCGGCGCTCTTTTCCCAGGAAACATCGGATTTCATCCCGAGTTTCTGCATTTGTGTCCACAGTTTTGGGTCGTGATAATAACGGACGGTCCGGCGGATCGCCTGTTTCAGCCCGTCCAGCGTGACGGGTGAAAATTGTACGCCGGTCGCCGATTTATTGGCGATGGCGGCGTGGTTGGCATCAATCACCGTGTCGGCGAGGCCGCCGGTGCGGGCAACCACCGGAATGCAGCCATAACGCAGCGCGTAAAGTTGGGTAAGGCCGCAGGGCTCGAAACGCGAGGGGATGATGATCGCGTCGCAGCCCGCCTGCATGAGATGCGACAGCGGCTCGTTATAACCGACCGCAACGCCGACGCGGCCATGGTGGCGGGAGGCCGCCGCAAGCAGCGCGCCTTCCAGTGCCACATCGCCCGCGCCAAGCACCACCAGACGGCCGCCGAGGGAAACGATCTCGTCCACGGCTTCGGCCATGAGGTCGATGCCCTTCTGCCAGGTGAGGCGGGAGATGATGCAGAACAGCGGGCTGTCATCATCGTCGATGCGGAAATGCTCGGCGACGGCCTTCTTGTTCAGGGCGCGGTTCTTGAGGTTGGCGGCGGAATAATTGTCGTGGATCAGGTGATCGGTCGACGGGTTCCAGACGTCGGCATCGATGCCGTTGACAATGCCGTGCAGCACATGGGCGCGGCTGCCGATGACGCCGTGCAGGCCCATGCCAAACTGCGGAGTGAGGATTTCCTCGGCATAGGAGGGGCTGACGGTGCTGAGCGCTGTCGCTGTCTGCAGGCCGCCCTTGAGGAAACTCACATCGTTATAATATTCGATGCCTTCCATGCCGAAGGCATGGGCGGGAAGACCAAGCTTGCTGAAGATATTCGCACCGAACTGGCCCTGGAAGGCGATGTTGTGAATGGTGAGAAGGCTCGGAATCTCGGGCGTTTCGGCATAACGCATATAGACCGGCGCCATGGCGGCCTGCCAGTCATGCGCATGCAGCATATCCGGCCGCCAGCCGGGAAGGGCACCGGCGGCAATGCGGGCCGCGGCAAGGGACAGCGCCGCAAAGCGCTTCCAGTTGTCAGGATAATCCTTGCCGGTCTGGTCGAGATAGGGGCCGCCCGAGCGCTCGTAATAGGCCGGCGCATCGAGAATGAGGAGATCGAGCCCCTCATGCCGCACTTCGAGCAGATCGGCCTTTTCGCCGAGCAGGTCGGTAAATTCAAAACATTTGACGGGGTCCGTCACGGCGGCTTTCACCGCCGGATATCCGGGTATCAATGTCCGCGTCTTGACGCCATGGGCTTCGAGCGCGATGGGGAGCGCGCCGGCAACGTCGGCGAGCCCTCCGGTCTTGATCAGGGGATAGATTTCGGATGAAACCGAAAGGACATTCATGGGCTCTACAGGTCCAGCTTGTCGATCATCGATTGGGTGATAAGGCAGATGCCGTTTTCAGTGCGGCGGAAACGTTTGGCATCCAGTTCTGGGTCTTCTCCTACAATCAGTCCTTCCGGAATGACCACGCCATGGTCGATGACGACATTGCTGAGTTGGGCATGGCGCCCGATCTTCACACTCGGCAGTACTACGGCATTCTCAAGGCGGGAGTATGAATTGGCGCGCACGCCGGTGAACAGAAGGCTGCGATTGAGGGCGGCACCGGAAATGATGCAGTCGCCCGAGACGACCGAAGATACGGCCGAACCGCGGCGGTTCTCGTCGTCATGCACGAATTTCGCCGGTGGGGTGATTTCCGCATAGGTCCAGATCGGCCAGGATTTGTCGTAGATGTCGAGGTCCGGCACCACATCGGTGAGGTCGATATTGGCCTGCCAGTAGGCATCGATGGTGCCGACGTCGCGCCAGTAGGGGCCATGCTCGAAATCCGAACGCACGCAGGAATCGGCGAAGCGGTGGGCGACGGCTTTGCCGTGCTCTACGATATAGGGAATGATGTCCTTGCCGAAGTCGCGGCTGGAGGTCGGGTCGGCGGCGTCGCGGCGCAGCGCTTCCATCAGGAATTTCGTGTGGAAGACATAAATGCCCATGGAAGCAAGCGCGAAACCCTCGTTTCCGGGAATGCCGGGCGGATCGGCCGGCTTTTCGATGAAATCGATGATCTCGTCTTTTTCGTTCACATGCATCACGCCGAAGCCGGTCGCATCCATGCGCGGCACTTCCAGGCAGCCGATGGTCACGTCCGCACCGGAATCCACATGCTGCTGCAGCATGTATTCGTAGTCCATCTTGTAGATGTGATCGCCGGCGAGGATGACCATATATTCCGGCGCATAGGGCTCGATGATGTCGATGTTCTGGTAGACGGCATCGGCGGTGCCTTCATACCATTGCGTTTCGGAAACGCGCTGCGAGGCCGGCAGAATGTCGAAGCTCTCGTTACGCTCGGGGCGGAAGAAGTCCCAGCCGCGTTGCAGGTGGCGAATGAGGGAGTGCGCCTTGTATTGCGTGGCGACGCCGATGCGGCGAATGCCGGAATTGAGCGCGTTGGAAAGCGCGAAATCGATGATGCGCGCCTTGCCGCCAAAATAAACGGCGGGTTTTGCCCGGCGGTCCGTCAGTTCCTTCAGGCGGCTTCCTCTGCCACCCGCGAGGACATAGGCCATTGCATCACGCGCCAAAGGCTGAACTCTTTTTTCCGACATGGTGTCCTCCCTTTCTGTCTGTCAGTTTTCCGGCTCGAGCATGATCGTCGCGAGCGGCGGCAGGACGAGCATCGTGCCGATTTCTCCTCCGGCATCGACCGCCTGAACGCGCCCGCCATTTCCCTTGCCGCTGCCGCCATAAATTTCGGCGTCGGTGTTGAGAATCTCCCGCCACCGCCCGGCGATGGGCAGCGGCACATAATAATTTTCCCGATAGACCGGGGTCAGATTGCAGATGACTGCCACCGGTTTTTCGCCGGGCGCGGTGCGCAGCCAGGCGAAGACGGAATTCTCGTGATCATCAACCACAAGCCAGCGGAAGCCGTCGGGTTCGCAGTCTCGGGCGTGCAGGGCAGCTTTGGATCGATAGGTGAGGTTGAGATCGCGCACGAGGCGGCGCATGCCCTCATGCATCGGATATTGGCGCAGGTTCCAGTCGAGCGAGCCCTTTTCGCTCCATTCGCTCCACTGGGCGAACTCCTGCCCCATGAACAGCAGCTTCTTGCCGGGGTAACCCCACATGAAGCCGTAATAGGACCGGAGATTGGCGAATTTCTGCCAGTCGTCGCCGGACATCTTGGCGATCAGCGAACCCTTGCCGTGCACCACCTCGTCATGGGAAAGCGGCAGCACGAAATTTTCGCTGAAGGCGTAAAGCAGGCCGAAGGTCAGTTCCTGATGGTGGAACTTGCGATGCACCGGCTCACGCGAGAAATAACTCAGCGTGTCGTGCATGAAACCCATGTTCCATTTGAAACCGAAACCGAGGCCGCCCTCGTGGACCGGCTGGGACACTTTCGGCCAGGAGGTGGATTCCTCAGCAATCGTCATGACGCCCGGATGGGTGCCGTAGACGAGGGAATTCATCTTCTGCAGGAAGCGGACGGATTCCAGGTTTTCGCGCCCGCCATATTCGTTGGGGATCCACTCGCCTTCCTTGCGGGAATAATCGAGATAGAGCATCGAGGCGACCGCATCCACGCGCAGCCCGTCGAGATGGAATTTTTCGGCCCAATAAAGCGCATTGTTGATGAGGTAGGACATCACCTCGATGCGGCCGAAATTATAGATGGCCGTGTTCCAGTCGGGATGGAAACCCTGGCGCGGATCGGCATGTTCGTAAAGCGCCGTGCCGTCGAACCAGCGCAACCCGTGCTCGTCGGTCGGAAAATGCGCAGGAACCCAGTCGAGGATCACCCCGATGCCAACCTTGTGGGCGCCGTTGACGAAACGGGCAAAACCCTCAGGATCGCCGAAACGGGCGCTCGGGGCGTAAAGCCCGGTCGTCTGGTAACCCCAGGAGGGGTCATAGGGATGTTCGGTGACGGGCAGGAACTCGATATGGGTGAAGCCCATATCGGTGCAATAGGGGATGAGCTGGGCGGCGAGTTCATCCCAGCTGAGGAAGGTGCCGTCCTCGCGGCGCTGCCAGGAACCGGCATGGACCTCGTAAATGCTGATCGGCTGGCGGCGCTGGTCCACCTGCGCCCAATGTTCGCGGTGGGCCTGATCTTCCCATTTTTGCGACAGCTCCGGCGCGGTGACGGAAGCGTTCTTCGGCCGCAATTCGGCGCGGCGGGCATAGGGGTCGGCCTTCAGCGGCAGAAGCTCGCCATTGGCGCCGAGGATTTCGAACTTGTAGGCGCAGCCGGCATAGACATCCGGCGCGAAGATTTCCCAGATGCCGGTATCCTTGCGGAACCGCATGACATGCCGGCGGCCATCCCAATTGTTGAAATCGCCGACGACGGAAACGCGCCGCGCATTGGGTGCCCAGACGGCGAAATGAAAACCTTCGACACCTTCGAGCTTCAGCGGATGGGCGCCCATCCTGTCGAAGAGCCTCAGATGCGACCCTTCGCGGACGAAATAATCGTCCATGGGGCCGAGAACCGGGCCGAAGCTGTAAGGGTCGGTCACCGCCCATTCGGCATCGTCGCGACAGGCGCGGTAGCGCACCGGCTGTCGCCTCGAAAGATCGATGCGGCCTTCGAAAAAACCGTCCGGATCAAGCCGTTTCAACTCGCCCACGAGGTTTCCATCCAGCGTCAGGACGGAAACCTCCTCGGCACCGGGAATGAAACAGCGGGCGGAAAACCCTTCCGGCGTTTCGTGAACGCCGAGAAGGGCAAAGGGATTGGAATGCAAACCGCTCTTGATCGCCTCGATTTCAGCCTTCGTGATTTCGCCAGTCTTTTTTTCTTCGGCCGAATTGAGCGGTTTTTTCATCAGGCTCTCCAGATCTCGGTGGCATATTGGCGGATCGTCCTGTCGGACGAGAACCAGCCCATACGCGCCGTGTTGCGCACTGTCTTGGCATACCAGCTATCCGGATCGCTCCAGATCGCGTCCACTTCGCGCTGCGCATTGGCATAGGCGTCGAAGTCAGCGGCGACCATGAACCAGTCGCTGTTATAGAGCCCGTCGATCAGACCCGAAAAACGGGAACGATCATCCGGCGAGAACACACCTGACGCGATGGACGACAATGCCTGCGACAGTTCCGCGGATTGTTCGATGATCGCGCGGGGATTGTGACCTTCAGCGCGGGCCTTGGCCACTTCATCCGCCGTCATGCCGAAAATGACGATATTGTCTGCGCCGACATGATCGCGCATTTCGACATTGGCACCATCGAGCGTGCCGATGGTGAGCGCGCCGTTCAGGGCAAATTTCATGTTGCCGGTGCCGGAGGCTTCCATGCCGGCCGTCGAAATCTGTTCCGAAAGATCGGCGGCGGGAACCATGATTTCCGCAAGCGAGACGTTATAGTTCGGAACAAACACCACTTTCAGAAGCCCGCGCACGGCCGGATCGTTGTTGATGACCCGGGCAATATCGTTGGCAAGCTTTATGATCAGCTTCGCGTTGTGATAACTCGGCGCCGCCTTGCCTGCGAAGAACTTAACGCGTGGCACCCAGTCCAGTTCCGGGTGAGAACGGATCTGGTCGTAAAGCGCCACCGTTTCCACGAGGTTCAGAAGCTGGCGCTTATATTCGTGGATACGCTTGATCTGGATGTCGAACATGGCCGAGGGATCGACGCGGATGCCCATCCGCTGTGCGACCGTATTCGCCAGCCGCACCTTGTTCAGACGCTTCACCTCGGCGAATTTCTCGCGGAAACCGGCATCGTCGGCAAAACGGTCAAGCGCGGTCAGTTTTTCCGCGTCGTCGAGGAAATCATCGCCGATTGCTTCGCGCAGCAGGCTGGTCAGGCCGGGATTGCACTGCATCAGCCAGCGACGCGGCGTGATGCCATTGGTCTTGTTGTTGATGCGGTCGGGGTAAAGGCTGTGCAGGTCGGCAAAGACCGTTTCCTTCATCAGGTCGGTATGAAGGGCGGAAACGCCGTTGATCGAATGCGAGCCGATGAAAGCGAGATTGCCCATGCGCACGCGCCGCTCGCCGCCTTCATCGATCAGCGAGATGGAGCGGATCTGCTGATCCGCCATCTTCTTTTCCTTGCGGGCATAAACCAGCGTATTGGCATTGATCGCGTAGACGATCTGCATATGTCTTGGAAGAAGGCGCTCGAGCAGCGGCACCGGCCAGCTTTCCAGCGCTTCCGGCAGCAGCGTGTGGTTGGTGTAGGAGAAGGTGCCCTGGGTGATCTTCCAGGCTTCGTCGAATTCCAGGCCGTGCACATCGCACAGAAGACGCATCATTTCGGCGATGGAAATGGCCGGATGCGTATCGTTGAGCTGGATCGAGACCTTCTCAGGCAGCGAGGTGAAATCAGGATATTGCTGCAGGTGACGGCGCAGAATGTCCTGCAGCGAGGCGGATGAGAAGAAGAACTCCTGCCTGAGGCGCAGTTCCTGACCGGCGGGCGTCGCGTCCGCAGGGTAGAGAACCCGTGTCAGGCTTTCCGCCTTGTTGCTTTCGCGCAAGGCACCGATATGGTCGCCAGCGTTGAAGGCGGCGAGAAGAATGGGGTCGATCGGCTGTGCCGACCACAGGCGAAGCGTGTTGACGCGGGTGCCACGCCAGCCGACGACTGGCGTATCATAGGCCATGGCGATGACGCGTTCGGCCGGTTTCCAGACGAAACGCTGCGGATCTTCATAACCGCCGATCGTCTCCACCGATCCACCGAAGCCGACCTCATAGGAGCTCTCACGGCGCTCGAATTCCCAGGGATTGCCATGCGCCAGCCAGGTTTCCGGCAGTTCCACCTGCCAGCCATCCGCCATCTGCTGGCGGAAGAGGCCGTGCACGTAACGGATGCCATAGCCATAGGCGGGAATATCGACGGTCGCCATGGATTCCATGAAACAGGCCGCAAGTCGGCCGAGGCCGCCATTGCCGAGTGCCGCATCCGGTTCCAGCCCGGCGATGACGTCCAGATCGACACCGAGCGAGGACAGCGCGTCGCGGATTTCATGCATCAGGCCGATATTGGAAATGGCGTCGCGCATCAGGCGGCCGATCAGGAATTCCAGCGACAGGTAATAAACGCGCTTGGAATTGTTGGCATAGGCCTTGCGGGTGGATTCCATCCACTTGTCGATGATGCGGTCGCGCACGACGAGGATGGTTGCGGTCAGCCAGTCATGCGGCTTGGCAACCTTCACGTCCTTGCCGATGCGGTAGGTGAGGCGTTCGATGATTTCCGACGCCATGATTTCCGGGTTGGAACTGCGCGGGGCGGGGCGGGGAAGATCAGCGGCGTTGAGATTATTGATCATTGGTCGGTCAGCACCTTGGTGGGAGGAGAGGGTCTGAGAGGTTGATCCGGCTTGCCTTTGTTGATGCCAGTTTATGCATCGATATGGAGGCGTGGCAACAGCAATTTTTTCGGAAAATTGAACGGCTTAGCGTAATGAAAAATAAGAGTTTTTCTCGGCCTCCCAAGGATCGCCGAAAGCTTTGCCAGCCCTGTCTGTGCCGTTCTTGAACGGATTTTCTTGGTCCTTGCGATGCCCGGCATCGCTCAGAAAAGGGGAAGAGGCTGCAATACTTCTGAAATGGTTCACCGGTCCTGAAATCTGTTTCGAACTATCGGATCACACACTAGCCTTCGCGGTCGCGAAAATTCAATAAAATAAATGCAACGGTACGGCTGTCGCGCCGACATAGGGCGGCGCAGGCATAAAAACCGGCCTTTTCCCTGCCATCAACGGCGATGTTTATGGCAGGGAAAAGGGCTCCATCGCCATTTCGCCGGCGCGGATCGTTACCCTGGTATTCGGCGGAACGGCGCACCACGGGGTGCAGTCGAAGGAAAAGGGTTCCGAACTCAACGCAATGCCGTCGTCCAGCCCACGCCAATAAAGCGTCGGCGGCTTGTCGTCGCTCGACCAGCGGAAGGCATGCAGGCAATCGCCATCCATCAACACGGCGCTGAACCGCAGGGCCGAGGAGACGCCCGCCGCAATCATCCTTTGCTGGCAGAGATGCAGTGCTGTGGAGATGGCCTGTACCGGATCGGCATCGAGGCCGAGGCCGGCGGCGATCAGGAAAATGGCTTCACTGTCGCCGGTGCCGCGCCGGGAGGCATAGATATCGTCCGGGATAAGGGAATCGATGTCGCGCCTTATCTGCTCGTAACCGCCGATCTGGCCGTTATGCATGAAGAGATATTGGCCATGTGCAAAGGGATGGCAATTGGCACGGGAGACTTCGCCTGAGGTGGCGGAGCGGACATGGGCCATGAACATGCCGGAGCGAAGCTGATGGCAAAGGGCGGCCAGATTGGCATCGGACCATGCGGGCCTTGTGTCGCGAAAGACGCCGGGCGTTCCCCGCTCACCATACCATCCAAGGCCGCAACCATCGCCATTAACGACGGTTTTTGCTTCCCTTGCGGCCATGGACTGGCTGACCAGCGACGCTTCCGGCTCGATCAGCAGGCTGTCGAGCCAGACGGGTTTACCGGAATAGGCAAAAAGGCGGCACATTCATGCGGCTCTGTCGAATGCCTTGTCTCCGAGCGCGAAGCCGACGGCGGCCTTCGCGTGAATGGCGGTCGAATCGTAACCCGGCAGCGGCAGCGTGTCGGGATCGATCAGCAGGGAAATCTCGGTGCAGCCGAGAATGACGGAATCGACACCCAGCGCACGGGCCTTTTCGATGACGGCAAGGTAGCGTTCACGCGAGCAGGACTTGATTTCGCCCTGGCACAGCTCGCCGAAAATGATGTCGTGGATTGCAGCCCGGTCTTCCGCCTCGGGCACAACCACGTCGACGCCGTGTTGGCGCATGCGGTCGGTGTAAAAGCCGTGTTCCATCGTGTAGCGGGTGGCAAGTAGCAGCGGCTTGCAGCGCCCGTCCGCTTTCAGGGCGGCAGCCGTTTCGTCGATGATGTCGATCAGCGCCACGCCCGACATTTTTTCAACCGTGTCCGCAACGAGATGCATGGTGTTGGTGCAGATCAGCACGCAATCGGCACCGGCATTGGCAAGGCGGGCACCGGCAGCGCCCAGAAGCGCGCCAGCCTCATCCCAGCGATCAGCCTTCTGAAGGGCGACAACCTCGGAAAAATCGAGCGAATGCATGACGATATCGGCCGAGACCAGACCGCCGCGGCTGTCGCGCACGGCCTCATTGATCATGCGGTAATAGGTTGCGGTGGATTCCCAGCTCATGCCGCCGATCAGGCCGATGCGTTTCATAAGTTTCCCCTTATCAAGTTTGATTGAAGATAAGGATGCCATCGCCGCCACGAAAACGGCGTGCGTTTTTTCGGGTATTTCAGTGCGCAGACGCAAGTATGGAGCGTATTATACGGAAAATCTGCAAACTTGTTGCGCCATTGCGTTAACCGGTGCATTCTTTATGGATGATTGATGATCGTGACCGCCGAATCCTTGCGATTCTCCAGGAAAATGCCGAAACCCCGCTCGCCGATATTGCGGAGGAGGTTTCCCTGTCGCTATCCGCCTGTTCGCGCCGCATCACGCGGCTGCGGACTGAGGGGTATGTGACAGGCACGATGGCGTTGCTCGACCGGCGGAAGATCAACCTTCCGACGACGGTTTTCCTGCTGGTGAGAACGGGCCTGCATGCCGAGGACTGGCTGGACCGGTTCCATGCGGCCGTCAGCACCATACCGGAGATCGTCGAGGTTCACCGGTTGACCGGCAATTTCGACTATATTCTGAAACTGGTGCTGCCGAATGTCGAATATTACGACACGGTCTACAAACAGATCCTGCGCCGTGTTCAGCTTTATGACATGTCCGCCTATATCTCCATGGAGACGGTAAAGCTGTCTTCGTCGCTGCCGACGACGCATATCTGAGAGATTATCGAGCCTCGGCCAGCGCCCCAGTCAGCGCGCCGCCTCGAAACGGACGCCGAAGCGGAAGCTTCGTGTTTCGCCCGGTTGCAATGTAATCGCAGCCGCAAGTTCCTGATGGTTGAAGGCATTGGTGGGCGTTTCCACCGGTTCGAGCGCGATGGATTGTCGCCTGTCGCGGGCCAGCGTATCGCCGGTGAAGACATGCATGTGGCCACGCTCCTGCCAAACCGTGAGGCTCGAACCGTCATGCGGGTTTTCGAGCCGTGTCTCGTAAAGCCCGTTTTCGGATGCGGTCAGATCGGTGAAGCAGACGTCCAGCACATGGCCGGATAGTGGCGCATGGAGAAAGCGGGCGTCGTCCCGTTTGATTATCCCGCCCTGTGGCGCCCGCAGGGGAATGAGATCCTCGTCCGTTTCGATCGCGGTTCGCGAGGGCAGCGTGAGAAGCAGGTCGTCGATGGACGCCGTGCCGGGCAGGCGGAAATAGGGATGCCAGCCGGCGGCGAAGGGCAGGGGCCGGTCACTGCGATTGATGCCGCGTATGTCGATGGTGACGTCATGCCCGGCAAAGCGATATTCCACCTCGATGGTGAGCCGATAGGGATAACCCCTGAAATCTCCCGGCGCTATTTCCGCCCGGAAGACGAGAATCTGCGCGCCATTTTCCTCGAAGGACCGGTCGAGGACAAAGGGCAGGGCGCGGGCAAAGCCATGGAAAACAAGGTCCTCATGGGCAAGTACCGGCTCTATGTGATGCGTTTCCCCGGCGAAATCATACCGGCCCTGCGGAATGCGGTTGGTGAAGGGCGCGAGAAAGCCGTTTCTTACGCCGTTCTGCGACTTTAGCTCCGCGGCCGTCAGATATCCGTCAACCAGATCGTCGCCCTTTTCACCATCGGCAGAGAGCGGCAGCCAGCTGAGAAGCGTTGCGCCCTCATAGGCGATTTCGGCATAAAAACCGTTTCCGGAAACGATCAGACTGGCAATCCCCGTGCCTGTTGCGGAAGTGGTCATCGGGAATTGTCCTTTGCATGCATGCATCTGCGACGGCCGGGCCGATTGCCCGCCGATTCGCCCGATCATCTTCGCTGCAGCGACATTTCGCAATGGCTATGATGCGCCGCACACATCCATGGCCGGCGCTTTCCGCAACCTTATTTGCATGAGGGCATGGCGCCCGCGATGGAGATCAGTCCGGGAAGGTTCGTTTTGCGCCGCTGAAAAATTCCATCAGCGCCGCCTGGTCTTCTCCTCCGAGCCCCGCCGCCGTCAGCATGCGGTGCACCTCGGCGCAAACCGCCGTCAGCGGCATGGCCGTGTTGGTGCGCCGGGCGAGATCCTGCGCGCCATTCAGATCCTTGACCATATTGTCGATACGGCCGGTGCGGCGGTAGTCCTTCGCCACATAACGCGGCATATATTCCTGCAGGATGGCGCTGTCGGCGCGGCCGCCCTTCAGTGCCTCCGGTATCTTGGCGGCATCGACGCCGGCATCCAGCGCAAGCTGTGTTGCTTCCGCCACGGCGAGGAAGTTCAGGCCGCAGAGAACCTGATTGATGAGCTTGGTCGTCTGCCCGGCGCCACAGGGGCCCATATGGGTGTAGTTGCTGGCCACATGCTGCAGCACGCGGTGGGCATCGGCCACATCCTTCTCGCTGCCGCCCGCCATCAGGGTCAATTGCCCGATGAGCGCCTTGGGTGCACCGCCTGAAAGCGGGCTATCCACCCAGCGCAGCCCCTTTTCAGCGGCATCGGCCGCCAGTTCCTTGGTCGCTTCCGGGTCGATGGAGGACATGTCGATGATCAGCGTGCCGGGTTTTGCCCCGGCCGCCACGCCATCCTTGCCAAAGACGGCGATGCGGACGATTTTTGGCGAATTGAGGCTGAGGATGACCACGTCGGAAACGGCGGCCGCCGCCGCCGCGGTTGGGGCGCTCTCCGCGCCAAGGCTGGTCAGCGCCGCCACCTTTTCCGCATCCAGATCGAAAACCGTCAGGTGATTGCCGGTCTCCACCAGCCGCGTGCCGATCGCACCGCCCATGGCACCGGCGCCGATGAGGGCGACTTTGTTCTTCTCGGTCATGCTGTTCACGGCCTCCTCCCAAGGTGTCGTGGTATCGTCAGGTCACATCCGGATGGTGGCCGCGGCCCACCATCCGGAAATGGCATTTTTAAAGCGAGGCGGTGATGCCGCCGTCGACGTAGAGAATATGGCCGTTCACGAAGGACGAGGCGTCGGATGACAGGAAAATGCAGGCGCCGACAAGCTCTTCCACCTTGCCCCAGCGTCCGGCCGGCGTGCGCTTTTCAAGCCATGCCGAGAAGGTTGGGTCCGCTACCAGGGCGGCGTTGAGCGGGGTGTCGAAATAACCGGGCGCTATGGCATTGCATTGCAGGCCATATTTGGCCCAGTCCGTCGCCATGCCCTTCGTCAGATTGCCGACTGCACCCTTGGTGGCGGTGTAGGGCGCGATGCCGGGGCGGGCAAGTGCGGTCTGAACGCTGGCAATATTGATGATCTTGCCGCGTCCGCGCGAAATCATGTGGCGCGCCGCGGCCTGTCCGGCGTGGAATACCGAGGCGATGTTGGTCTGCAGCAGGCGCTCGAAGGCGTCGGCCGGAAAATCCTCAAGCGGCGTGCGGTGCTGCATGCCGGCATTGTTGACGAGAATATCGATTGCGCCAACCTCCGCCTCGAAGCGGTCAATGGCCTCGCGCACCGCGCTGTGATCGGTGGCGTCGAAGGCAAGCGTCCTTGCGCCCTTGATGCCGGCAGCGGCGGCTTTCAGCTTCGCCTCGTCCCGCCCGTTCAGCACCACTTCCGCCCCGGCTTCCGAAAGTCCTTGCGCCAGCGCGAAACCGATGCCCTGGGACGAACCCGTGATCAGCGCGCGGCGGCCGGAAAGATCGAACAAATTAAGGCCCACTGTTTCCTCCAGTCTCTCGACATTGCATTCATGAAGATGTATGTTACCGATAACATTCATCTGTTTGAGGGCGGATGTCAAGGCTGACGCGCCCGTTTTCGGTACGTATCGGGCGGGTGGCGAACTGGCAAGGCGGGTCAAGGCGCGCCTTGCGGCAGCAATTTGAATGCAGAATTTTTATGCGCCGCAGTGGCGCGCGCTTGAACGGGAGTTGTCATGAAAGCGATTGTCGCCCACGGGGCAAAGGATGTGCGCATCGAAGACCGGCCGGAGGAAAAGCCGGGGTGGGGCGAGGTGCGGCTCCGTTTGGCCAGGGGCGGAATCTGCGGCAGCGATCTGCATTATTACAATCATGGCGGTTTCGGCGCCGTGCGGCTCCGTGAACCCATGGTGCTGGGTCATGAGGTTTCCGCCGTCATCGAGGAACTCGGCGAAGGCGTGGAAGGGCTGAAGATCGGCGGTCTGGTGGCGGTTTCGCCGTCCCGCCCGTGCCGGACCTGCCGCTTCTGCCAGGAAGGCCTGCACAATCAGTGCCTCAACATGCGGTTTTATGGCAGCGCCATGCCCTTCCCGCATATTCAGGGCGCATTCCGCGAAGTTCTGGTGGCGGATGCCCTGCAATGCGTGCCGGCCGATGGTCTCAGTGCCGGTGAAGCCGCCATGGCGGAACCGCTGGCGGTGACACTGCATGCCACGCGCCGCGCCGGCGATCTCTTGGGAAAGCGCGTGCTCGTCACGGGTTGTGGCCCCATCGGCATCCTCTCCATTCTGGCTGCGCGCCGGGCGGGTGCGGCTGAAATCGTTGCCACCGACCTTTCCGATTTCACACTCGGCAAGGCGCGCGAAGCGGGGGCGGACCGTGTCATCAACAGCAAGGATGAGCCCGATGCGCTCGCCGCTTATGGTGCGAACAAGGGAACCTTCGATGTTCTCTATGAATGCTCGGGTGCGGCCGTGGCGCTTGTCGGCGGTATTACGGCGCTGCGTCCGCGTGGCATCATCGTCCAGCTCGGGCTCGGCGGCGATATGAGCCTGCCGATGATGGCGATTACCGCCAAGGAACTCGACCTGCGCGGTTCCTTCCGCTTTCACGAGGAATTCGCCACCGGCGTCGAGCTGATGCGCAAGGGCCTGATCGACGTCAAACCCTTCATCACCCAGACGGTCGATCTTGCCGACGCCATCTCGGCCTTCGAATTCGCCTCGGATCGCAGCCGCGCCATGAAGGTGCAGATCGCTTTTTCGTAAGCGCTTTCCTGCGAACGGATATGACGGCATTTCAATCGGCGGCGGATTATTCCGCCGCCGATTTTTTATGCGTGGTTTTTTCGCGCAGTGCGATGCGGGAAGATGTTATCGATATCATTGGTTGTCGTAAGGCCGCAATGTGATCGGGTAACTCCATGGAAGGCTACGCCTAATTATCCGTCATACCGGCCTTGAGCCGGTATCCAGCCAGCCCAAGTCCTTGGGCTGAAGACTCCCCCGTCGCGCAGACGCGCGTCTGGATTCCGGCTCTGGGCCGGAATGACGGAGGTGAGGCCGCGGCCTCAACCAGCGCAATCCGCTCTGACGCCGGAGATTCCAGTCTCATATTTTGCGACCCTGACCGTCCTTTGCCGACCTGCTCCATCGGTTTGCACATTTTGACGCAGGTCAAAAAGGTGATTTGCCGCCTGCCGTTTTTTGCGTTATCGAAATTTCAGAAATTACTGAAAATTCAGGAAGTGAAGAAATGCCAACCAGCCTGTCCCCGCTCGTTCAGTCCTTCGTGCTGCATTTCGGCGAGATGGGCAGCCGTTGGGGAATCAATCGCACCGTCGGCCAAGTCTATGCTTTGCTTTACATTTCGCCGCAGCCGCTCTGTGCGGACGAGATCGTCGAAGCGCTTGGCATTTCCCGTTCCAATGTGTCGATGAGCCTGAAGGAGCTTCAGGCGTGGAACCTTGCAATTCTCAAGCACTTCCCCGGCGACAGGCGCGATTTTTTCACGACGCCTGACGATGTCTGGCAGATTCTGCGCACGCTCGCCGAAGAGCGGAAAAAGCGTGAGATCGATCCCACCCTCAGTGTGCTGCGCGAAATCCTGATGGAGACGCCGGAAAACGACGATGAGCGGCATGCGCAAAGGCGCATCGACGAGATGAAGACGCTGATCGAGCAGTTGACCGGCTGGTATGACGATGTGAAGCGGCTGGAGACCGAAAGGCTGGCCTCGCTTCTGGCGCTCGGTTCGAAGGTCACGAAGCTTCTGGAGGCGAAGGACAAGATCGTCTCGCTTGCCAGACCCCGTGGCGCGAAGAAGAACGGGTGAGGGTGATCGGTCGTGACCATATCCGCACAAATGCCCCGGTCGGCCGATGGTGATGCCGCAGACTGTCCCGTGCCCGATGCCGGGCAACGACGGTTCTTTGGCCGAACCCGGCGCAACACCGCCCCAGACAAGGCCGCAGTAAAAACGCAACATGCGCCGGCGGTTGGCAGATCCGTCGCCCTGCTGCATGTGCTGCCGGCGCTGCTCTGGCTGCCGCAGGCGGGCCTGCTGGCCTTTTCAGTCGGAAAAATTGCCGATGGCGAGCCGATGATGGCGATCGTGCCGGCGGCTGTTGCGGTTCTTATCCTTGGTCTTCTCAAGGCGTGGCTGGAAAAAATCGCGGCGCGGCTGTCCTTCCGGGCCGCACGCGCAGCACTTTCGCAGCGGCGGTTCGAGGCGCTGCAGGCGGTGGCGAAGGTTTCCCCGCTCGATCTGTCGCGCACGGCCACGGGTGAGGCGGCAGGCGTCGTGGCGGAGGCTGCGGAAGCGCTGGTGCCCTATCTTTCCCGGTTCCAGCCGGCACGCATGAAGGCCACCATCGTTCCCCTGGTTTTTGTGCTCGCCATCCTGCCCTTTACCTGGATTGCAGCGCTGGTGCTCCTGCTCGCCATGCCCACCATCCCGCTTTTCATGGCGCTCATCGGCTGGCAGGCCAAGGCCGCCAGTGAAAAACAGCTGGCCGAGACGGGCAACATGAATGCCTTTCTGCTCGATCGCCTACGCGGGCTGGAAACGATCCGCACGCTCAAGGCCGTTGACCTGACGGCGGCGCGCCTTGGGGCCGATGCACAGAACCTCAAGAAGCGGACGATGGCCGTTCTGAGGATCGCCTTTCTCTCCTCGGCGGTGCTGGAACTTTTTGCGGCGATCGGCGTTGCCATGACCGCCGTCTATATCGGTTTCCACCTTCTCGGTTTTCTCGATTTCGGCGCCTGGGGTGAAAAGCTCACGCTGGCCGAAGGCCTCTTCATCCTGCTGCTTGCGCCAGCCTTTTTCGAGCCGCTGCGGGAACTCTCCGCCGTCTGGCACGACCGCGCAGCCGGTGAGGCGTCGCTCGATGCGCTCGCGACATTAACGGCCAGCGGTGCGGCCATCGTGGGTGAGGGTGCGGATGTGGTGCGCGCGCCATTTTCAACGCCCGGCCTGCTGGAGATGAACAACCTTTCCTTCGCCTACCCTGGCGCTCCGCCTGTCATCCGGAATTTCAACCTGACGGTTCAGCAGGGCGAGAGAGTTGCGATTCTTGGGCCTTCCGGTTGTGGCAAATCCACTGTACTCTCCTTGATTGCCGGGTTGGCCGAGGCGAGTGAGGGCGTAATCAGGATCGGCGGTGTCACGCTTGATGATGCAACGGCGGATGGGCTGCGCGGAACGATCGGCTGGGTCAGTCAGAAGCCGTTCTTTTTTGCCGGGTCCCTGAAGGCGAATATTCGTTTTGGCCGCTCGGCGGTCAGCGAAGCCATGGTGGAAGAGGCCCTGCACCGCACCGGGCTGGATGGATTGACGCAGGCGCGCCGGCATCTGCAGATCGGTGACGGCGGATATGGCATTTCGGGCGGGGAGGCGGTGCGGCTCGCCATAGCACGTGCTTTCGCAGACCCGGCAACGCAGCTTGTTCTGGCCGATGAGCCGACCGCCCATCTCGACCGGGAAACGGCGGCTCTCGTCACGGATAGTCTGCTGCGACTGGCAAGGGGCAGGACATTGATCGTCGCGACCCATGATCCGGTGCTTGCGGCACGCATGGACAGGGTCGTGGATATGACGGCGATCCATTCGAGGGGGCAGCCATGATCGCGCGTTTTGCCATATTGAGACCCGTCATCGCCCTGTTCTGGTCGACGCGGCGCGGTATGCTGCTTGCGGGCGCGGTTCTGGCGGTCACGACGGTTCTGGCGGGCATCGGTCTTCTCGGCGTGTCCGGCTGGTTTATCACGGCGACAGCCATTGCCGGCCTGCTGCCGGCGACGGCCTTCGCTTTCGATGTCTTTGCCCCCTCAGCCGCCATTCGCCTTCTGGCGCTGGCGCGCACCGCCTCCCGTTATGGCGAACGCATGACGACCCACGAAGCCACTCTTTCCGTGCTTGCAGCACTTCGGGAGAAACTGTTTCGCGGTTTTGCCGCGCCGCAGGCAGCCAAATCTCTGGAGGCGCGGCCTGCGCGCCTGCTGAACCGGCTGACGGCGGATATCGATGCACTGGATTCGCTCTATCTGCGCGTGCTGGTTCCTGCCGCCGTCGCCATCCTCGCCGCGCTCGTGACCGGCTTCGGGCTTGCTTTCCTGCATCCGCTTGCCGGCGTGCTGGCGGCAACCTTCCTCATCGCGGCGGGGCTGGGCATTTCTGCGCGCTCTGCCTTGAGGGCGGAAAAATTCTCGCGCCGGCGGGCCATCGGGCTCGAGGCGTTGCGCGCCCGCACGGCCGATCTCGTGAGCGGACAGACGGAGCTGCTGACCACCGGGCGGCTTTCCGCGCAGGTTGCGGCGGTCAAGCGGGCGGATGACTATCTCGCTGCCTGCGATCACAGCCTCAACCGCATCGAGACCAATGCCGGCTTTTCCTTTGGTCTTTCAGCGGCCATTCTCCTGAGCTCCGCCCTTCTCGGCATGGCCTGGCTGGCGGAGCATGGGGTGGTGAGTGCACCTGCCGCCGCACTTGGCCTGCTGGTCTGTTTCGCCGCGCTGGAGCCTTTCACGGCGCTTCGTCGCGGGGCGATGGAACTGGGCCGCACGCTGTTTTCCGCAAGGCGTATTGCGCCGCGCCTTTCTGCAACGGCTGAGGCGCACTGTCCTGCACTGCCCGCGAGTGGCACTGCGGCGGAACTCGAAGGCGTGCGTCTGGAGCGGGAAGGGAACGGCAATCCGGTCCTGACGAATATCAACCTCGCAATCGCCTGCGGGGAACGGGTCGCGATCGTCGGTCCGAGCGGTGCCGGCAAGACGAGCCTCATCCAGGTGGTGGCGGGCGAGTTGCGCCCGGCTGCGGGCTCGGCCCGTGCCTTGCCGTCCACCCTGATGACGCAGCGCAGCCAGCTTTTCCGTGACAGCATCGCCGACAATCTGCGGCTGGCAAAACCTGCGGCAACCGTGGGCGAGTTGTGGGACGCGCTTGAGGCGGCCGGGCTTGCCGAACACGTCAAAACCTTGCCGAGAGGGCTGGAAACGAGGCTCGGCGAGGCCGGGCAGGGTTTGTCCGGCGGCCAGTCGCGCCGGCTGGCGCTCGCCCGTTTCCTGCTGGCCGACCGGCCGCTCTGGCTTCTCGACGAGGTGACGGAAGGGCTGGATGGCGAGACTGCTCGGGATGTACTCGGCCGGCTTTTCGCGAAGGCAGCGGGAAAGACTGTCTTTATGATCACCCATAATCGCCGCGAGGCGGAATTTGCCGATCGTATCATCGTGCTGAAAGAGGGGCGCCGACTTGATGAATGTCAAAGCGGCACCCCGGAATACGGCGTAGTGCTTGAGACACTGCGCCCGGACTGAGATTTTTTGAGAGCCGGCGTCGTCTTGAAAATGGAAGGCCGGCCTTCCGGAAAAGGTGGGTAAGACTATGGAACTCGACATAGTGGCGCTGTCGCGCCTGCAATTTGCGGTGACGGCTTTATATCACTTCCTGTTCGTTCCCCTGACGATCGGGCTGTCGGTGGTGATCGCCATCATGGAAACGGTCTATGTCATGACCGGGCGCACGATCTGGCGGCAGATGACGAAATTCTGGGGCACCCTGTTCGGCATCAATTTCGTGCTCGGTGTTTCCACCGGCATCGTCATGGAGTTCCAGTTCGGCATGAACTGGAGTTATTACAGCCACTATGTCGGCGATATCTTCGGCGCGCCGCTCGCCATCGAGGGCATGATGGCTTTCTTCCTGGAAGCCACCTTCGTCGGCCTGTTCTTTTTCGGCTGGGACAAGCTGTCGAAACTCGGTCATCTCGTCGCGACATGGTGCGTGGCGATCGGCTCGAATTTTTCGGCGCTGTGGATATTGATCGCCAATGGCTGGATGCAGAACCCGACGGGCTCCGCCTTCAATCCCCAGACCATGCGCATGGAAGTGACGGATTTCTTCGCGGTCCTGTTCAACCCGGTGGCGCAGGCGAAATTCGTACACACCGTTTCCGCAGGCTACGTGACGGCGTCCATCTTCGTGCTCGGCGTTTCCGCCTGGTATGTGCTGAAGGGCCGCCATGTCGATCTCGCCAAACGATCGATGACGGTTGCCGCCTCCTTCGGTCTGGCGTCTGCACTTTCGGTCGTCGTGCTGGGGGACGAAAGCGGTTATCTCTCCACCGAACACCAGAAGATGAAGCTCGCCTCCATCGAGGCCATGTGGGAAACCGAGCCCGCGCCCGCCCCCTTCACGGCCATCGGTTTTCCCGATCAGGAAGCGCGCGAGACGCATTTTGCGGTGAAGATTCCGTGGGTGATGGGCCTCATCGGCACCCGTTCGCTCGATACGCAAATCCCAGGCATCAACGATCTTGTCGAGCAGGCGAAGACCCGCATCCGCGACGGCATCAAAGCCTATGACGCGCTGATGCAGATACGGGCTACCGGCAAGGGCGCGCAGCTGCCTGAAGAGGTGAGCGGCACCTTTGCGGAACTCGGCCACGAGCTTGGTTATGCCCTGCTGCTCAAGCGTTATGTCGACGATCCGCGTCAGGCGAGCGAAGAGCAGATTGCCAAGGCCGCGGCTGACACCATCCCGCATGTGCCGACCCTGTTCTGGGCGTTCCGTATCATGGTCGGTCTCGGCATCTTCTTCATCCTGTTGACGGCGACCTTCTTTTATCTCTCGGCCCGTCGCCGGCTGGATCATTATCCGCTGTTGCTGAAGGTGGCGGTCTTCGCCATTCCGCTGCCGTGGATCGCGGCGGAAATGGGCTGGGTCGTGGCCGAATTCGGCCGCCAGCCATGGATCATCGAAGGTGTGCTGCCAACGGCCGCTGCCGTCTCCAGCCTCAGCGCTTCAACGGTGCTGATTACGCTCCTGTGCTTCATCGCCATCTACACGGTGCTGTTCATCGTCGAAATGGGGCTGATGCTGAAGGCGATCCGCAAGGGGCCGGATCCGGACCATGAGCCGGAAGCGCCGCTCGTTCCTGAAAAACTCGTCGCTGCGGAGTAAGATATCATGATCCTGCATCAACTCATCGACTATGAAATCCTTCGCGTCATCTGGTGGCTGCTGCTCGGCGTATTGCTTATCGGCTTTGCCGTGACGGGTGGTTTCGATCTCGGCACCGGCGCGCTGCTGCCCTTCGTGGCGAAGACGGATATTGAGCGGCGCGTCGTCATCAATTCCATCGGTCCGGTTTGGGAGGGCAATCAGGTCTGGCTCATCCTCGGAGCCGGCGCGATTTTTGCCGCCTGGCCACCGCTCTATGCGGTGTCGTTTTCAGGGTTTTACCTGGCGATGGCGGCGATCATGTTCGCGCTGATCCTGCGGCCGGTTGGTTTCAAATATCGCTCCAAGCGCGAGAGCACGGCATGGCGCAGCGCCTGGGACTGGGCCTTGTTCGTTGGCGGCTTTGTGCCGGCGCTGATCTTTGGCGTGGCCATCGGCAATGTGCTGCAGGGTGTTCCCTTCCACTTTAACGACGACCTCAGGATTTTCTACGACGGCACGACGCTGTTCGAGCTTCTGAACCCCTATGCGCTTCTCTGCGGCCTCGTTTCTGTCGCCATGCTGGTGATGCATGGGGCGGCATGGCTGGTGCTGAAGACCGAAGGGCCGGTGGCCGCCCGCGCCCGCAACTTCGGCAGCATTGCAGCCCTTGCCACCACCGTTCTTTTTGCGCTCGGTGGTGTCTTTCTCTGGCTCGGGATCGATGGTTATCGCTTCACCTCGGACGTCGTGACCGACGGCCCCTCCAACCCGCTGTCCAAGACCGTCGAGGTTGCGGGTGGCGTCTGGTTTGCGAATTACGCCGCACATCCTTGGATGATGCTGGCGCCCGCGCTCGGTCTTGTCTTCCCGCTCGTCGCCTTCATCCTGTTCAGGGCCCGCAGGGAAGTTCTGGCGTTGCTATCCAGCTCGCTCGCGATTTTCGGCATCATCGCCACCGTCGGGCTGACGATGTTTCCCTTCATCCTGCCGTCCTCGGTGGATCCGAAATCGAGCCTGACGGTGTGGGACGCCTCGTCCAGCCATATGACGCTGTTCAACATGCTGGTCGTCACGCTCATCTTCGTTCCGTTGATCGTTGCCTACACGTCGTGGGTCTATCGCGTGCTGTGGGGCAAGGTGGATGAAAAGGCGATCCGCGACGACAGCGGCCATGCTTATTGATCAAGAAAGAAGGAGATCGAACATGTGGTATTTCGCCTGGCTGCTCGGCCTGCCTCTCGCCGCCATCTTCGCCGTCATGAATGCCATGTGGTATGAGCTGATGGAAGAAAACGCGAAAAAGGCCGAAGCGAAGCTGGATAAATAGAGCCTCTCCTCCGTCAAGCCGGACTAGATCCGGCATCCAGTCACGGCGCGTCTGCGCCGTGAGAGCGGATGATGCAATTCTGCCAAATATACAAGGGCGGCATCCGGTCCGGATGCCGCCCTTCTCGTAAAGCAGCCGCGCCTGCAATGCGCAGCGTCAGTGGATCGCGATGCCGCGCTTGTCCGCTTCTTCCTTGATGATGTCTTCGACGAGGGCTCTCTTGAGATTTGGATTTCCCAGCAGATAATCGTCGGCGATTTCGAAGATCGACTTCGGGTTTTCCGTCCTGTGCAGGGTGTCGAGGTCCCGGCCGATCTGTTCTCGCAGGCTGGAATAGTCGTCCATCGCGGCTCTCCCGTTGTCGGTTAGTCCAGAAGGTCGGCCGGAACCTTGCCGCCGTTTTCGGAGAGCTTCTTGATCACGGCCTTGTGCAGCCAGATATTCATCGTCGCCGAATCCGAGGTGTCGCCGCTATAGCCGAGCTCGCCCGCCAGTTCCTTTCGGGCGCCGAGGCTGCTGTCCAGATCAAGCGCCTTCAGAAGATCGACGATCGAATGTTTCCAGTCGAGTTTCTGGCCGTTCTTCTTGACTGCGGCATCCAGAATGGAGGCGACGTCGACATTGCCGGCGGGTGCCGGAGCCGCGGCTGTCGGCGCGGCAGGCTGGGCCGGTGCTGCCGGGCTTGCGGTTGTCGTTGGTGCTCCGGCCGGCGCGGAGGTCTGCGGCGCGGCCTCGGCCTTGCCGAAAATCGCATTCTTGATCTTGTCGAAAAAGCTCATGATGGTCTCCCTTTATCGGCGAAATGCCCGCCCGACGGCGATGAGAATGCATGCGCCGATGAAACCGGCGATGAGATAGCCAATCCAGCCTCCGAGCGAGACGCCCACGAGCCCCAGAAGGAAATTGGCGACGATGGCGCCGACAATGCCGAGGATAATGTTCATGAAAACACCCATATTGCTTTTCATGAACTGTTCGGCGAGCCAACCGGCTACGCCGCCGATGATGATTGCTGCAATCCAGCCAACTTGTGCGTCTTCCATAACAGGCCTTTCCTTTGTGAGAGAGGTCAAAAGGCATATGGACAGGCTTTTGCGCGCACTGATCCCCCCGCCTTGAATAGACCTCAGGCGGGACAATAACGAAGATGCCGGCGATTGGTTCCGTACGGCTGGGTGCTTCGCCTCAACCCTTTTCGTCAGCTCTGGCTTTGGAAGTCCAGCCCGATATCGAGAACCGGCGCGCTGTGGGTGATCCAGCCGATGGAGATGAGGTCAACGCCACTTGCGGCAATGGCGGCCGCCGTTTGCGGGTTGATGCGGCCGGAGGCTTCGGTGATGGCGCGACCGGCAACGATTTCCACCGCCTCGCGCAGCGTTTCAGGCGTCATATTATCGAGGAGAACCGCATCCACGCCCTCCTCCATGGCCTCGTGCAGCTGCGCGAGCGTATCGACTTCGACCTCGATCTTGACGAGATGTCCAACACCCTGTCTCGCGCGGCGGATGGCCTCACGCACGCTGCCGGCGACGGCGATATGGTTATCCTTGATGAGAACGGCATCATAAAGCGCAAAACGGTGGTTCATTCCGCCACCGGCGCGCACGGCATATTTTTCCAGCGCCCTGAGCCCCGGCGTCGTCTTGCGGGTGCAGGCGACCGAAGCCTTGGTGCCGGCAATGGCGGCAACGATTTTTGCGGTGACTGAGGCGATGCCCGAGAGATGGCCGAGAAAATTCAGCGCCGTGCGTTCCCCGGTCAGAAGCCCGCGTGAGGGCCCTTCGATAGTTGCGATGACATCACCGGGCGCTACCGCCGCGCCATCCGGAATGTGCCGTGTCATCCTGATCGCCGGGTCCACAAGCTGGAAGGCAAGTTCCGCCGCATCGAGACCGGCAATGATGCCCGGCTCCCGCGCGGCCATGACGACGACCGAGCGATGATCGGCGGGGATGACGGCGGCAGAGGTTATGTCGCCTGCGAGCCCCAGGTCTTCCAGAAGGGCGTTGCGCACGAGTGGTTCGATGATGAGACGTGGCAGGGGGGGAAGGGTCATGTCAGGCGCTCCGCGCGAAACCGGCCGTTGAAAGGCTCGAAGAAGAAAGCTCGTGGGCGAGGGTGATGACGTCATTCAGGCTCAGCCTTCGTTTTGTCGCCACCGCATCCTTTTGCGGAAAATCGTCGCGGAAATGTGCGCCGCGCGATTCCATCCGCAGGGCCGCGAAAACGGCGATGGATAGCGCGACGACCGCCGGGTCGGATGCCGGGCCGTTCCGCTCGGCAAGCGGCAACAAATCGCCAATGGCTTCGGCCAACCCCGCGGCATGTCTGACGATGCCGAGATGACGGGAAACGGGGGGTCGGACAGCAGCGGGATCTGCCGGCGGAAAATCAGCTGTTGTGTCGGGCGTGGCGTCAGTCACCGGTTTTGCCGCGGGCGCGGGCGCGGGCCGGCCGGCAATATCCTGAGCCGCGCGCATGCCCATGGCGGCGGCTTCCAGCAGGGAGTTGCTGGCAAGCCGGTTTGCGCCGTGAAGGCCCGTGCAGGCGGTTTCACCCGCAACCCAGAGACCGGGCACCGAGCTTCGGCCTCTGTCATCCGTGGCGACACCGCCCATATGGTAATGCACGGCCGGGCGGACCGGCACGAGTTCGCGGGCGGGGTCTATGCCTGCCTCGCGGCAGAGCAGGTCGATCGACGGGAAACGGGTAGAAAAGCCGGAGCCGAGCGCCTGCCGGGCATCGAGAAAGACCTTGCCGCCGCGCAGGATTTCACGGTCGATGGCGCGGGCGACAATATCGCGCGACGCGAGTTCCGCGCCCGGCACCGCCGCCATGAACCTTTCGCCATTTTCATTGAGAAGCAGCGCGCCTTCGCCCCGCACGGCTTCGCTCACCAGCGCCAGCGGCCGCCGGGGCGAGGAAAGCGCTGTCGGGTGAAACTGCACGAATTCCATATCGGCAAGGACGGCGCCGGCACGGGCGGCGAGCATGATGCCCTGCCCGAAATTGCCGGAAGGATTGGTCGTCGCCTCATAAAGCCCGCCGAGGCCACCGGTGGCCAGAACGACCCGGCCTGCCGGCAGAACGATACCGCCGCTTGGGCCCTGACAGGCGAGACCGGAGATCACGCCATCCTCCGTCAGCAGCCGGCGCACTTCCGTGCCTTCCAGAACCGTGATCGAAGGCGTGCGGCGAACGGTGGCTGCAAGGGCCCTGACGATTGCGGCGCCTGACCCGTCGCCTTCGGCATGGAGAATGCGCCGCCGGCTATGGGCGGCCTCCAGCCCGAAAACGTAGTTGCCGCCGGCATCCCGGTCGAAGCGAACGCCCGCCCGCTCCAGCGCGCCGATGACGGTGGGGGCCGCAGAGACGATGCCAACAGCCATATCCTCATCGCAAAGGCCATCGCCTGCGGCCAGCGTGTCGGCAAGATGTAGTGCTGCGCGGTCGTCAGGGCCGAGGCTGGCCGCGATGCCGCCCTGCGCCCAGGCGCTGGAGGTTTCGCCGCCGAGCGCGCCGCGCGTCAGAAGCAGCACGGGCTGCGGCGCAAGCGTCAGCGCCGCCATCAGCCCGGCTATGCCGCTGCCGACAATGACCGTCCAGTCCTGCGACGACGGGAAGCGCTCGCTCATACCGCCAGCATCCTTTCCACGGCACGGCGGGCGGCGACGGCGATGGCCGGATCGACCGTCACCTCGTGGCGGTTTTCCTCCAGTGCGGCGCGGATATTGCCGAGCGTGATGCGCTTCATATGCGGGCAGAGATTGCAGGGACGGATGAATTCGACATCGGGGTGATGCACGGCGACATTGTCGCTCATCGAGCATTCCGTGAGCAGGACCACGCGGGCGGGGCGTTCGCGGCCGACATAATCCGACATGACGGCGGTGGAGCCGGAAAAATCCGCAGCCTCGACGACATCGGGCGGACATTCGGGATGCGCGAGCACGGTGACGCCGGGATGGCTTTCCCTAAGTTCTCGAATGTCATCGGCGGTGAAAAGCTCGTGCACCTCGCAATGGCCATGCCATGCGATCAGCTCGACATTGGTTTCCCGCGCCACGTTCTTTGCCAGATATTCGTCCGGCAGCATCAGCACGCGCGGCACGCCGAGCGATTCCACCACCTGCCGGGCATTGCCGGAGGTGCAGCAGATGTCGGATGCCGCCTTCACTGCCGCAGATGTGTTCACATAGGTGACGACCGGAACGCCGGGATAGGCCTGGCGCAGAAGGGCAATGTCTTCGGGCGTAATGGAATCCGCCAGCGAGCAGCCGGCGCCCATATCCGGAATGAGCACGGTTTTTTCGGGATTGAGCAGTTTTGCCGTCTCGGCCATGAAATGCACACCGGCCAGAACGATCACGTCCGCCTCCACCTCCATTGCCTTGCGGGCAAGGGCGAGGCTGTCGCCAACGATATCGGCGACACCGTGGAAGATTTCCGGCGTCTGGTAATTGTGGGCGAGGATGACGGCGTTGCGTTTGCGCTTCAGCTCGAGGATCGCGTCCACATCATCCTGAAATCCCATCCATTCGGCCTTGGGAATGACGCGGCTGACGCGGTCATAAAGGCTTGCGGCAGAAATCTGTTCGTTCACGATGCGCTCTCCCATTTATACTCTTTTTGAGTATATCTAGAACAAAAACATATTCTCATTTTGAGTATATGTCAATTGCGGGAGAGGGGCAGTTTCGTTCCGGAAAGGGCGCGTTCATCGAGAACGGTCTGGCGGAAGCGGAAAAGCTTGGCCGGGCGGCCGCCGGTTTCTGTCGCCATGTCGCCGGTTTCTTCCACCAGTTGCTGCTGTTCGATCAGCCGGCGGAAATTCTGCTTGTGCAAGGTCAGCCCTGCCAGCGCCTCGATGGCGCGCTGCAATTGCAGGAGGGTAAAGCTGTCAGCCATCAGTTCGAACACCACCGGCCGATATTTGATCTTGGCCCGGAGCCGGGCAATGCCGGTCGCAAGGATGCGGCGGTGGTCGGCAAACATCGGCCTGCCGAAATTGATCCGCGGTTCGCCCTGCGCTTCCTCGACCAGCCCGGCCTCATAGAGCAACTCATAACGCTGCAGGGTCAGCTCCTCGTTCCAGCCGCCGCCATCCAGCCCGAAGGTGAAATCGGCGCGGAGATGACGCTGGTCCCGGCAGGCGGGGTCGGAATCGGCCCAGGCGCGCAGCCTGTCGATGATGCTGTCGAGAACCTCGGGGCGTCCCTGCCGATGGTCCTCCCAGGGGAAATATTCATACCAGCCGTGCCAGAGGGGGCGCTTACCAACCAGGGCCTCCTGCTCGCGCACCAGCCCGAGATAGCCGATGGAAATGGTTCTGCCGCCCAAAATCTCGTTGTTGCGGTCGCGATCGGCAAAAGTATAGAGCTGTTCGAGATAACCGACGGGGTGATGCGTCTGTTCGTGAATCCATTCCCGCAGCCCGCTTTGAAGCGTTCTGTGCCCGAATTCGAAGGGACCCGACGGAAGGGCAGCACCTTCGCGAACGGTCATGACACGGGGCTCATCCGTGGTGATGGCGGTGACGACGGCGATGAGTTCGGCATGGGCAAGCCCGATGGTCACGGCGGCTCCTCTGGTCACTGGCTTCAGGATCAACCTTCTTTGGCACAGGAAGGTTGGTTCGCCAACATGGCGGCCAAAAAGGGCTGTCGATGATCTGTCTCACGAAAACGGGTCCTATCAGACAAAAGGATGAATTCTTGTGGTTAGCCGTCTATCGTCTGATGTGTTAGAGACCCGCCACAAGCATTTCAGATTGTAGAAGGCCGACATTGGAGAACATATCTCTCGAAGAGACACTTGTGGGGTATTTTACCTGGAACATCGGGCAAAATCTGATTTATCTCGATGCCGTGGCCGCCCGCCTGCGTGACGTTTCCCCGGAAAAAGCCGCCTGCGGCATTCCGGTCGAAGATTTCATTGAGCGGATTGAAAGCGGCGCGCGGGCGCGTGTCGCCAAGGCGGTTTATAATTCGCTGACAAATGGCGTGTTTTATGATCAGGAATACCGCATCCAGCTTGAATGCGGCGGTTTTCGCTGGCTGCGGACAACCGGAAGGGTGATCCTGGACAGCGACCGGATTCCGATGATGGCCATGGGCACGGTGCGCGATGTCAGCGCGGCCAAGGTTTTATTGATGTGATATGCGGCCGCACCTCTTTTTAATGAGGCGGCCGACCGATTTTATTTCGTTCATTGTTTTGATGTTGCGGTGACATGGTTCGGCAGATCGCAATTTTGCTGTTTCAGATCGTCCTGGCCATAGGCCTCGGCATAGCCGGCATTCGCATCGCTTCGCTTGTCAATGGCGAGGCGACCTCTGCGCCGGCAGGTCTGGCGGCCAACACGGAACTGTTGTGGACGACTGCGCCGGTGCGGGTCGATCCTCGTCGGCAGAATTATGAGCGCATTCCGACACCGCCCGATCTGTACCCGCTGAAAATGCATGCGGATCAGCGCCTGCGTGTCATCTCCAGCAACCGCTTCACCTTCAAGGGGCAGGAATTCCGCCTCGCCGGCGTGGAGGAGGTCGATCGCAACCGCGTCTGCACCGGTGCCGATGGTCGCCGTTATGCCTGCGGCCTCAATGCCTTCAAGGCGCTGGAGAACCGTCTGCGCGGCAGATATGTCGAATGCCGGGTGGTGGAGGAGGGAAGTCCGCTGCGATCCGTGGAGTGCCGGATCAACGAGCAGGATGTCCGGGCGCTACTGCAATAGGCGGTGACGCCGGCACGTCGTGCCGAAGCCGATCAGGACGTAACGACGATGACGGGGCCAAGCTTATATGTCTTGATGTTGAGGGCGGTGCGCAGGAAATTCAGCGCACCCTCCGTATCGGTAACGAAGAGGGTGCCGCTGACGACACGTCGTGCAGTTGCCTCGTTTCCGATGACGATGCGGCCGTTGAAGTGCCGCTGGATTTCCTCGACCACATAGGACAGGGGAACATTGTCCACGGTGAGCTGGCCTCGGCGCCAGGCGAGAGCCGTATCGGTATCCGTTTTCCGAACGGTATATTCTCCCGTGACGTTTGAGTGGAGGATTTCTTCCCCTTCCGTCAGTCTGACGGGCGCGCTTTGCTGCGCCTTGAATTCCACCTTCACCGAATGTTCGGCAACGGCGATGCGCGTATCGTCATCGCTTCGGCGAACGTCGAAGGCCGTACCGAGGGCCGTGACCACGGTATCATCAGTGCGGACGGAGAAGGGGCGCTTCTCATCCGGGCTCACCTGAAAAAATGCCTGGCCGCGCAAGAGCCGAACGATCCTTTGGCCGCTGCTGAAATCAAGCGCGATTGCAGACGATGCGTTCAATTGCACCCGGGAACCATCTTCCAGTGTCACTTCAGGCATTTCACCGGTGCCGGACATGACATCCGCACGGAGGCGCATGGGGCCGTCCAGGGCAACGAACAGAGTTCCGGCGGCAATGATCGCCACGATCGACGGGATGACCGCGCCGCGCCGTCGCGGCGCGGGGGCAACGGGCATGTCGCGAAGCACGGCATCGGAGCGGATCGCAGTTCTGGCTTCGCCGAGAATGCGTTTCGCAGCCGTGTAGGCCCGACAGTTTTCCGGGTCGAGCTCCATCCAGCGACGGAACTCCGCCCTTTCCGTTTCCGACTGTCCGGGGTCGCGGTTGCGAAAGACCCAGTCGGCTGCATCCCTGTTTCGCTTGCGCTGATCGCGCGTCAGACGTCTACCTTGCACGGAACGCTCCAATTCTGCTCTCCCATGTGTAGACGAATGAGTTGTGTCGATTGGGACGTTTACTCCATTTCAAAAAGGCGGTCGAGGCAATGGCTGAGCGCGCGCCGGAGGTGCCGGTCGACCATATTGCGTGAAATTTTCAGTTTCGCGGCAATCTGGTCCGGGGAAAGATGATGCAGCCTGTGCAACACGAACGCCGTCCGCCGCTTTTCGGGCAGGTCGGCGATGGCCTGCTTGAGGATCGTCAGCCGCGCCTCGATGGCCAGTCCCTGGTCGGGCGGGCTGTCGGTCGCCGACACGGCCCTTGCATCTTCATCCGTGCCGGAAAAAAGCCTGGACTCGAATTGCTCCCGCCTGATCCGGTCGATCCGCATGTTGGAAGCGGCGCGGCACAGGAATGCTTTTATCGATCGTTTGCCGGACAGGGCATCGGGCTGCAATGCGAGTTTTACGTAGAGATCGTGCACGATTTCACGCGCGGCCCCGTCCGAGCGGCTGCGCCCTCCGACCGCCTTGATGATGTCGCCGTAATGCTCGACGATCGCCCGGTTCAGCAGGTCGGTCCCGTCATTTTCATTGAGGCTTGCCATCGACATCCGCATTGCTTTCCTGGTGCTCCGTAATCTGCAATGTGCGACAAATGAAGGCGTTTTCACCTATCCATGCCGGTGACGAATTTCTAGTAGCGGGGAAAAAGCGATGCAAGTGCAATGATTTAAGGTCGCGGCCGTTAAAAAATCCACCGCCCACAAAAAGCGGACAGTTTTTATCATGTTTATATCTGGATTCATTACATCTTTTGGTCAGCGGGCGAATGCGGGGAGCCGCCGGAGACGGGATCGGCCCTTACGAAAAACCTGACGAATGTTGCGAGGCAGCCACAGGTCTTGCGCCGCTCAGCCCCGTGAAGGCACGGGAACACACATCGGTGTTCCCGAAAGCGGGTCCGGCATGATCACGGCGTTCACACCGAAGACATCGAGGACATTTCTGTCCGTGATGACGGCGCTTGCCGTACCCGCATCAAATATCTTGCCGTCCTTGATGAGCACGACCTCATCGGCGTAACGGGCGGCCTGATTGAGATCGTGGAGGACGGCGACGATGGTGCGACCATCGTGAACAAGTTGTCTTATCAGATCCAGTATCTCGATCTGGTGGGCGAGATCGAGGAAAGTTGTCGGTTCATCGAGGAGAAGAATGTCCGTTTCCTGGGCGAGCGCCATGGCGATCCATGCGCGTTGCCGCTGGCCGCCGGACAGCGCTTCCACCTGACGGCCGGCGAGCGATGTCATATCGGTCAGATCGAGAGCATGGGCGCAGGCGTCCTCATCGTGTCTGGACCACCGCTCGAAAAGCCTGCGATGGGGATAACGCCCCTGACGGACGAGTTCCGCGACCGACAATCCTTCCGGGGCCTGGGGCCCCTGTGTAAGGACGCCGATCTGCTTCGCACGGTCTCGCGAGAGCATTTTCCTTGTTGGCGTGCCGTCGAGAAATATTTCCCCTTTCATAGGGGCCAGAAGGCCGGCGAGCGCGCGCAATATAGTGGATTTGCCGCATCCGTTTTTCCCGACGAGAACGGTGAAGCGCCCGGATGGAATTTTCAGGTTCAGGCCTTCGACGATGACGGAACCGTTATATCCAAGGGAAAGATCGCGCGTCGCGAGACGATAAGGTTCAGACATGCCTGCGACCCTTCAGAAGATAGGCAAAAAACGGAGCGCCGAGCAGCGCCGTGACGATACCGGCGGGCAGTTGCGCCGGTGCGATGACCGTGCGGCCGACAATATCGGCGATCAACAATAAAAGACTGCCTGTCAGGCCGGCGACGGGAATGAGGGAGCGATGGGCTGGGCCCACGATCCTCTTCGCGATGTGCGGGGCGATCAGGCCGACAAAGCTCACCAGGCCCACTGCGGCAACGGTGGCTCCCGATATCAGCGTGCAGAGCACGATCAGGAATGCGCGCACGAGATTGACCTTTTGTCCAAGGCCCGTCGCCACGTCGTCGCCGAAACGGATGAGGTCCAGTTGACGGCAGCAGAACCAGCTCAAGGTAAGCGGGGCGGCGAGCCAGATCAGAAGGCTTTGAACCCTGGACCAGTCCGCCCCGTAGACGCTGCCCGAAAGCCAGACCATGGCGCGCTGAACATCCCCGACATTGCCGAATGCGGTCAGAAAGCTGGTTCCTGCGCCAGCCAGGGCGCTCAGGCCTATGCCGACAAGGATGATCCGGAGAGAGGATGTTCCGCGTTTCCAGGACAGAAAATAGACGGCGGCCGCCATCGTGACTGCGCCCGCAAAGCCCGCCCACGGCAGAACGGTCGGTGAAACATCGGCAAAAACGATGATAACCACGCTTGCGGCGAGCGCTGCGCCGGCATTGATGCCCAAGACGCCGGGCTCCGCCAGGGGGTTGCGCATGACGGTCTGCGAGATCGTCCCGGCAACGGCAAGGCCTATGCCGGCAAGCAGGGCCAGTATCGCTCTCGAGAGCCGGAATTCGATGACGATCATCTGCAGATCGGGCGATGCCCCGCCGGCAACCGCATCGGCAACGTCACGCCAGGCGATCGACTGGTCTCCCCACATCATTGCGGCAACCACGGCCAGGAGGTTCAGAATGATCAGGACGGTTATGGCTCGCGTCACGGCTTGTCCGCCCCCGTGCGATAGCGCGCCAGCCAGAGGAAAAATGGCGCCCCGATCAATGCCATCGTGACGCCGACGGGGAAACTCTGGTTGGCGAACATCATCCGTCCGGCGAGGTCGGCAACGACGACCATGATCGCGCCGATGACGGCGCTGAAAGGAACGATCCAGCGGTAATCCACGCTGATGGCGAGGCGAACGATATGCGGCACGACGAGGCCGACGAAGCCGACCGGCCCGACAAGCGCGACCGCGCTTCCCGAAAGGAGAATGACGATCACGACCGACAGGCCGCGCCAGAGAGCCGGATTCTGTCCAAGCGCCGTGGCGACATCGGTGCCCAGGCTCAGGGTCGTGAGATGACGGGCGAGAACAAGCGATCCCATCAGCCCCGCAAGCGAATATGGCATGACGGCAAAGACCTGATCCATCGTCCGCCCGCTCAGGGAACCGACGGTCCACAGGCGCACGGCATCGAGCGTCGTCTGGTCGAAGATCAGAATTGCCGTTGTCAGCGAGGTGAGGAATGTTGCGACCAACGCACCGGCCAGCACCATCACCAGCGGTGTTGCGCCGACGCGGCCGACCGAACCGATGAAGAAAACGCAAAAGGCCGCAAATGCCGCACCGGCAAAGGCATACCAGACCAGCACGTTACCATCCGAAACGCCAATAATCGTCAGGCTGGCGACGACCGCGAAAGCTGCGCCGGCATTGATGCCCAGGAGACCCGGCGAAGCCAGGGGATTTCTCGTTACCGCCTGCATGATGGTGCCCGAAACGGCCAGGCCCGCTCCCGCAATCATCGCAGCCGCGATGCGCGGCAAGCGCAGCAATGTCACGACCAGATGATCGCGCGAGCCGTCAAACCGGAAGATTGCGGCGAGGACCGTCGACGGTGAAATGGGGTTTGGACCGGCCATCATCGCCACGATGGCGCAAACCATCAGGCCGCCGATTGCGAGGAGGAGCAGGGCCGCGCGGGAAAATTTTACCCGGCGAGAATTGATCGGCCTTTCCGCCTGTCGAAGTCCGCAAAACGACGTCACGGCGTGCCCGGCAGATATTTTTCGATGTCGTCGAGAACCCGGTTCGCGGAGCCTATGCCGTTGAAGCTCATCCATGTTTCGCGCTTGACCCGGTGGGCGTTTCCGGAGGCGACGGCGGGCATCATCTGCCAGAAGGGGTTGCTGGTGGTGCGGGCGGCAAGTGCATCGTCGAGGGCCGCTTCATATTTGCCGGACACGACGTAAAGAAGGATTTCACCGTCGAGAAGGGTGAGGTCTTCCCATTCGGGCCGCTTGAACACCGTGTTGTCCTCGGTCGTTTCATAAGCGCTCCGCTTTACGCCTGCATCGCGAAGAACCACATAGGGCGCATAGGCGGCCGGGCCGTCGAGATAGACGTGAAATCCGGTGGGTGTCACCCGCAGTACCGACATCGTCCGGGATCCTGTTTTGCTCCTGATCGCGGAAACACGGCTTTCATAGCTGGCGAGCATGCGCGCCGCCTCTTCGCTTTTTCCGGAAAGGAGGGCCAGCGTTTTGAAATGTTCCTTCCAGTCCTTCGCGGCGATGAGTGCGGTCGGCGCAATTTTTTTGAAGTTCTCGTAGGACTGGCTGTGCAGGGCCGCATCGCCGATAATCAGGTCCGGTTTCAACGCCACGATGCGTTCCAGACTGGGCTGCCGGGCTTCGCCAATATCGGAAACCATCGCTCCATCGGCTTTTTCCCTCAGTTCGTGGTCCTGAACGGACATAAGCGGCGCGCCAACCAGCGGCAGTCCCAGTTCCAGCGCCATTCCCAGATTATAGAAGGGATCGAGCACGACGATCCTGCGGGGCGTATCCGGCACGCAGACGGGTGCACCATACAATCCGGATGTGAACGACCGGCCAGGACACTGCGCCGAAGCGCCCGAAGCGAAAAGTCCGATCAGCAATATGAAAAACGATCGCAGGATCATTGGTGACTCCAGAAACGGAAACTGCGCGGCTTGAAAGCCGCGCAGGCAACGGATCAGAACTTGACTTTGAGGTTGAGACCGACGCTGCGGCGCTCCCCGAGCGTGGCGGCAATATCGTTGTCGTTGTAGACGAAATATTCCTCATCCAGAAGGTTCTGAGCGAAGGCGTTGATTTCCCACCTTTCGGTCTTGTAGCCCGCCTGGAGGTTCACGATCCAGCGGCTGTCGAGATAATCGTGCGGCAGGCTGCCCAGACGGGCCAGGTAGCTCGAGGTATATTTGGCGTCTGCGCCGACATAGACGCCGTTGTCAAACGTGTAGCGAGCGCCAAGACCCAGCGACCACTCCGGCGCTTCCGGGAATGGCAAGCCGGACAGATTGCCATAGGTCAGATCGTTGAAGTTCTTGAACTCGGTATGGACATAGCCGAGTGATGCGAAGGTTTCGAGGTTGTCAGTTACCTTGAACGACGGCTCGAACTCGAAGCCCCATGCTTCCGACGACGCGGCGTTGATGATGCGCCGGCTGAGCAGATCCGTCGGGTCGAGCTGCATCAAAACCTGCTGGTCCGAATATTTGGTGAGGAACACGTTTGAATTCACGGTCAGCCGGTCATCCATAAACGAGCCTTTGTAGAAAATCTCGTAGGTCGATGCCGTTTCGGGTTCGTAGTTATAGGCCGTCCGCCGATACGAATCGTAGCTCGCGCCGCCGGTCCGGAAACCCTGAGAATAGGTAATTCCGACCGTCTGTGTGTCCGTCAGCTCTTTCGAAAGGCCGATTTTCGGTACGAAATTGACCTCGTTGAAGGATGCGGCATAGTCCGTCAAAACGGTTGCCCTGCCGCCAAGCGGCTGGGTCCGCACCAGATGTTGGGTTATGTCCTGATCCGTATAGTCCAGCCGGCCGCCGAGGGTAATTTTCCATGTCGGGACGAACTCGTATGTCGCCTCTCCGAAAATGGCGGCATTGAACGATTTCTGCGTATTGTGCTGCACCTGGTTGCGGTTGACGGTGGCGCTCAGCGGAATGGTGCGATCGTAGAAGTTCTTTTCGTCTTCATAGGCGAAATAGACGCCGCCGACCCAGTCCCATTTGTCGCCTTCATAATTGAGACGCAGCTCCTGGGAGGCGATCCATTCCTTGTAGTAGCCATGATAGGTGTTGATTTCGCCCGGGGTTCCATAATTGACCGAAAGACGATCGGCGTCGGAATAGCTGAAGGCCGAAAGTGAAGTCAGTTTCAGCTCGTCTGAAAAATCATGGGTAACCTCCAGTCCGACATTATGCACGTCGGTCGGGCGATATTCTATGTAGGCTGGCAGCAGATAATCGCCGCGTTTCTGGTCGAAACTGAAGGGAATGGAGCCTGCGGGACCGCCGATGTCGCGAACAGCGGGGTTGTCATGTGAAAACGAGTAGCTGAGAAGGGCGCGCGTCTCCGGCATTTCCGCCGGTTCAAACAGGACCTTGCCGCGAACCTGGTAATAAAAATCGTGCGTGAACTCGTTGTAGTTCTCGTAACCCACGAAGGTCGGGTAATTGATGTCGTTCTTGCTTCGCTGAACCTCACCGGAAATACGAATGGCGAGCTGATCGTCCATCAGCGGCGTATTGAACATGAAGCCGGTGCCGTAGAGATTGCCGGTGGCGATCGTGGTCGAGAGTTCCGCCTCCTTTTCGAAGGTGGGATCCTTGGTCTTTATATAGATTGCACCAGCCATGGCAGCGCGCCCCGACAGGGTGGACTGCGGGCCGCGATATACCTCGACCTGTTCGACGTCGAACAATCCGCGTGCCCCACGGCGCGCGCCGCGAACCGTCTGCTGAACGCCGTCGATGTAGAGCGTGGCAAGAGGCGCGCCACCGGGGACAAGGCCCTCGGAACTGACACCACGAATGATGAAGCCGGCATCGGCCCAGTCGCCATCCATGACGTTTGCCATGCGGCGGAAGCTATCGCGAAAACTCCGTATCTGGCTGTCGGCGATCTGGTCCGCGGTGACGATGCCGATGCTCGAGGAGGTGCTGGCAAGCGTCGTGGCGTTGCGTGAACCGTAAATCGTGATGGCCTGCAGCTGGGTCGCGCCATCGGCACCGACGGCTGCGGCGCCTGCAGGCGCCGCCGCAAGGCTGAGGGCGATCTGGTTCTGGCCGGCAAACCGCGACTGGACGCCGGTTCCTGCAAGCACTGCGTCAAGCGCCTGGGAAGGCGTGAGGTTACCGCTGGCGCCCCGCGACGTCTTGCCGTTGGCGACAGACCCGTCAAAGAGAATCTGCAGGCCGGTTTGTGTGGCAAGCTGATTGAGCGCGCTGGTAAGGGGGCCGGCGGCAATCGAAATCTGTCGCGGCGCGCTGCGTGTCTGGCTTTCGCTCTGCGCTGCGGCAGGCACATATAAGGCCAGCGCCGACACCGAAGTTGTAAGCAGCATTGCTACCCAACCCGCCAGACCGGTTCGAACCGCTCTGCCGTTCATTCCCTTGCATTCCATTGAAGCCCCCGCGCCCGTGCGCTCAATACGCACGTTTCAGAACAATATGACGGCAACAACCGTCCGCTCATGCTGAAGACGATCAAAGGAGGCGTAATGGGACTCTCTAGTCGAAAAAAATTTATGGAAAATAAACATTTTATTTTAGGCAGATACGGGTGCGCATTTCCTGAAGCAGAATGGCATCACGTTCTTCATTTGACTTCAGCACACAGGTCGCACATTTTTCTGCTCCCTCGACGGTATAGTACCGGCAGCATCCACCCCGCGCGCGGAACGTGTAGGTGAATGGTTCCTTCAATGTGCTGTCGTGCAGGGTGAGGTCAAAGTAGCCCAGCTGGCGGTTGTTCAGCGGCGATCCCTGCGCTTTGACGATCGCCATTGCCGAGGCCATCGCTTCGGGCAGACAGCCGAATCGTCTTCCGACATCGAGAAACCTGCCGGCTATTCCGTCGCCAATCAGCCGCCACTGCGCGTTTTTCGAAAAGCCCGTCCGTTTTGCCAATCCTGCGACCAGCGGTTCGAAATGCCGCTCGACGCCCATGCGGAACCTTTCGCACAACGCCGCGTGGTCTGTGACTATCGAAAATGGCCCTGCATGCCGATCCGTAAATATTTGCGGCGAAAGCAGCCTGACGCGGGCGCGCCGCACCGTCATCGGCTCTCCGTCATGCTCGCCATGATAGGTGTAGAACTGCAATGAGACAGCGTCGGGCGACAGGTCCGGCACCAGGCCGCGGCCAACCAGCAACGGAACGGTCGCCATGAAGAAGATGTAGCAATAATCGCTCATCAAGAAGGCCGCGCGACTTTTGAGATCGACGCCGGGATTGAACGATCCCTCATAGTCGAGGAACTCTTCGAGTTCCTCCGGGCTGGAAAACAGCCCGGCGGCGGTTATCCAGCCGGGAAGCATCGGGCCGGCGCTGCAGGGCACCTCGGGCCACATGGATTGCTGGAGAGCGGTCGCTTCCGTCAGAATATCGTCGGTGGTGGGCACGCCGGCGGCCTCCTGATATCTCATTGTCCGCCGCATCCGTCAGATTCGCACATCAAATCCGGCTCACGCCTCTCTCATCGAACAGCCATAGTCTGCATCGCATCGGTTTGCCACAGCTGGCCCAGTTTGCCAATAAAGCCGGCGAAGGCTTCCGGCGGGAGCATATGCGAGCCTTCGATCCGATGCATGGTGACGTTCGACCCGATACAGCTTTCCCAGGCACGCGCCGCGCTCCAGCTGACGAGATGGTCGGCATCGGCCACGAATACATGCACCGGAAGGGTAACCGGGGCATGCGGGGGCGTAAATTCATAAGTCTCGCAAATGCGAAAATCATTGCGGAGAACCGGCTCGAACAGGGCCATCGCCTCCCTGTCGCGCAATATTGCGTCCGGCGTTCCGCCGATCTCCACCAGCGACTGGTGGAAATCTTCGCTCGACATGATGTGAATGGGTTCACGTCCTTCAAGGACACGGTCGGGCGCGTTCGAGCCGAGGATGTAGAACGCGTGGGGAAGCGGCAGGCGCCGGATGGAGAGGTTCCGGAGCAGCTCATATGCCACCACCGCGCCCATGGAATAGCCGAACAGGGCATAGGGCGCCTGCAGCAGACCGGAGATCTCGCCTGCGACATGGTCGGCAAGGCTCTCTATATCGCGCGGCAGCGGCTTGGTGAAATGGGCTTCGCGGCCAGGCAGAGCGACGGGGAAGACGTCGAAGATGCTCTCGGAATGGACCCATGACCGGAACAGGCTTGGGCCGGCGCCGGCTGGCGGAAGGCAAATCAACCTGGGGCGAACTGTCATCGGGGCTCCTTGTCTCATATTTCAATGTCTCATATTTCAATCGCATTGTGTTCGCCGACGGGGGCGGCCGTTGCTTTCAGCGCATCGATGAATGCCGAAAACGCCGCAAGGACCGGGCGGTCGAACAGGACCTTTACGGGAAAGTTGATGGCAAATTCTCTCCGCGCCCGGTTGACGACCCTCGCAGCCAGAAGCGAGTGACCGCCAAGGTCGAAGAAATGATCCGAATTGCGCCGCACCTCCACTTTCAGAACCTCTGCCCAGATCCGGGCCATCGCCTCTTCCGTCGGTGTCCAGGCCGTTGTCGGAGAAGGGGGGGAGATGGGGAGATCATGGTGCGTTTCCGCTGCCTCGAGTGGCATAGGCGTATCGGCAGCGGCCGCAGTGATATCCGCATCGGATATATCCGGAATTCGCGCCGCGCCGCCGGCCATCTCGCCGATTGCGGCTTCAAGCTCTTTCAGAAATGCTTCAATCTCCCGCTCGGTCATGCTCCGTCTATCGTATCGGGCGGCAATCGAAATCTTGGCCGCGTCGGCAACGGCAAACAGGGTGAGCGGATAGTGGGTCCATTCATCGACCTCGACGCCGGCGACGGCAAATGTCGCGTCCGACGAGACATCCCGTGGGACGGGGTAATTTTCAAAGACCAGAAGGCAGTCGAAGAGATCGCCCCGCCCGGCCTGTATCTCGCGTAACGGAAGATAGTCATGCTCCGCACAGGCGGACTGGCGTTTCTGCAGTTTTTGCAGCCATGGGGCAAGGTCGCCCTGTTCAACCTCGACGCAGACCGGTAGCGTGTTGATGAACAGGCCGACCATATTTTCCACGCCCGGCAGTTCCGGAGGTCGCCCCGCCGTCGTCGCGCCGAAGACGACATGCCTGCTGCCGGTCTTGCGGGCGATGGTGATGGCAAGGGCGCCCTGCAGCAGGGTGTTGGACGTAATGCCCATGTCCCTGCACAGTTTTGCGGCTTGCGCCGAAACCACGGGAGCGCATGTGAGGTGACGACTGGAAAAGTCGGCCTCGCCGGTGGCGGCGCGTGTAATCCTGCACGGCCCGGCGATCCCGGCGGTGTAATCCGTCCAGAATTCCCGCGTCGCCTCACGCTTCCTGCTTTTCAGCCAGGCGATATAATCCACATAGGGCCGCGGCGCGGCCAGAGCGGGGCGGGAAGAGCCGCACCGCCTCTGATAGATCCTGAAGGCATCCTCGACGAGGCGGCCGGCCGACCATCCATCGAGAATGATATGATGATACTGAAGAAGGAGGCGCGAATTTTCCCCGCCGCAGTCGATCCATTGCAGGCGTATCAGCGGAGCCTTTTTCAGATCGAAAGCCTGTCGCCGGTTGTCGGACAGAAGCGTGCCGAGGTGTCTTTGCTGCTCGTCGGCATCGATGCCCGACCAATCCAGCTGCGACCAGACGAGACCGGCATCGCCGTGAACCACCTGAAAGGGTTCGTCTCTTTCTTCCCAGTGAAACGTGGTGCGCAGAACCGCATGTCGCGACACAGTCTCGCGCCAGCAATCATGCATGATCCGCGCATCGACGGCGCCCTTCAGATGCAGGACGATCTGGGGAACGTAAACGCCCTCGTCGGGCGTGGCGATGGAATGGAACAGCAATCCTTCCTGCATCGGTGACAGCGGATAGATGTTTTCGATGGCCGGGCGGCGGCTTTCAGAGGGGCGATTGTCCATGGTGTCACAAGCTCTTTAGCAAATTGTCGAGTTCGTCCTGGCCGAGGTCCATGAGCGGGAAATCAGTTGGGCTGAAACCCGCGCCGGAACCCGTCAGGCAATGCCGGATCAAGATTTCAAGATTTTCCCGGAAATGGCCGGCCAGCGTCCTGATGGTGTCTTCGCGATGCAGCTGCGCGCCATGGACCCATTGCAGTTGCAACTCGCCGCGCACGACCATGGCATTGATCTCGAGGATCGCATCGCGCGGGTTGCGCGGCCCGTGCATCGGGCCGGAGGCTATACCTGAGGGAGCAAACAGGCTCTCGGCCCCGAACATGGCGTCCATCTGGCCGAGATAGTTGAAGCGGACCTGCGGTTTCCCGCAGTCCAGATGCTCACCCTTTCCGCGAAGATATTTCAGAACGCCGAAGCCCACGCCATTATTGGGAACTCGCCGCAACGTGTCCTTGACGTCAAGGAGCAGCCGGTCGGGGGTGGTCTCCGCCGGCGTGTCGAACAAGACGGGATAAAGCGCGGTCAGCCATCCCACGGTTTCGGAAATGTCGAAATCCTTGAACAGATGCGGTCTGCCGTGGCTTTCCATGTCGATGCGCAGGCGCGGTTGGCCGCTCCACTGTCGCAGCGCCAGATAAAGAGCTGCAACGAGAACTTCGTTCGAGGTTACGCTGAAGCCTTCCGGCACGTCCCGAAGCAGTTCTTTCGTTGTCCTGGCATCGATCGTCTGCCGGTAAGTCACCGCATCCGATACGTTATTGCCGCCGTTTTTGTAGTCGAGGGGCAGGGGCTGCACATCTTCGTCGCAGATGCCGTGCCAATATTCCTGCTCATCGTCGAAAAGCTCCGATCGGGAAAGCCGGCTGTGCCATTCGCCTGCGGTGGCTATGCCGGAGCGAGCGGCGCCGGTTTCCAGATAGTGGCGCTCGATATCCGCAACGATCATTCGCCACGATACGCCGTCGACGATGAGGTGGTGGGCCGCGAGGATCAGACGCCCGGATCCATCTGGCAATGTCGCCAGGATTGCGCCGAAGAGGGGCCCGGCGCCAAGATCGAAGCCGGCATGAAGTTTTTTGGCAAGATCCGTGACATCGTTTTCATCTGCGGCGGCAAACCGCTGCATGGGCTGCATGGCTGACAGCGGCGCGAACTCCTGTCGCCATTCTCCATTTTCGCGCGAAAATCTGGCGCGAAGCGATGGATGTTCACCGAGCACCTGGGAAATCGCTTTTTCGAGTCGGTCGGGATCGATGGTGCGGGTGGGCTTCAGGATCAGGCCCTGATTCCAATGGGCGAGATCGGGTAGATCCTGCTCCAGCAGCCAGTGCTGTATCGCTCCCAGCGTGCCTTCATCATGGCTGTGACCCGTCTCGGCCGTCGCGGCGCTTTCGGCGCCTGTCGCTTCGGCAAGCGATGCCAGCGTGGGATACAGGAACACGTCGCGCGGGGTCATTCTCAAGCCCTTCTGGCGGGCCTGTGACACCAGCTGGATGGCGAGGATGGAATCGCCGCCGAGCGAGAAGAAATTGTCGTTTGGCCGAATGTTCTCGCAGCCCAGCAGGCCCTGCCATATCCCCGCCAGCATTTCCTCCTGCCCGGTTCGCGGGCGAGCGGTTTCGTGGGAACGTTCGCCATAGGCTGCGGGATCCGGCAAGGCGGACCTGTCCAGCTTGCCGTTCGGCAGGCGCGGAAGGGCATCGAGTTTCCTTGCAAGGACGGGAACGAAATGCTCGGGCAGGCGCTGCCTGAGCGTTGTGACAAGTCCGGTGATCTCCAGTTCGGGGTCGCCGGCAATCCACATTGCCAGGCGCGGATGGTTGGAGGCGTCGTACCAGAGCCCGGCAACGGCCTCATGCACCCCTTCCTGCTGAAGCAAAGCGGCTTCTATCTCGCCGGGTTCGATGCGAAAACCGTTCAGCTTCAACTGTCGGTCGCCGCGTCCCATGTAATCCAGACCACCGTCATCACGCCTGCGGACGATATCGCCGGTCCGATACATGACGCGGTGCTCACTGTGCTCCGCAAAGGGATTGGGCAGAAAACGCTCGGCCGTCTGGCCCGGCCGGTTCCAGTAACCGCGCGCCAACCCGCGGCCGGACAGGAACAGTTCGCCGGGCATGCCAACGGGAACCTCGTTCAACTCGCGGTCGAGCACATAGGCGCGGGTATTGGCAATCGGCACGCCGATCCCGAACCACTCTCCCGATTTCGGTACAGGCGCCATCGTGGAATAGGTTGTGTCTTCGGAGGGGCCGTAGAGGTTATAGAGGTTTTCGACATGGTCGTTGGCGTAAATCCGCCCGACAAGTTCACGCGGAAGCGGCTCTCCCGCCAGGCACACCGTTTTTACGGTTTGCGGCAGGGGGCCAAGTTTCAGCAGTTCGGACATTGGCGTCGGAACCGTGTTCACGAGCGTTACGTCGTCCGCGAATGGCGCGTTCGGGAAGGCGAAGAGATCGTCCACCATGAAGATGCGCCCGCCTGCCGCAAGCGTCGCAAATATCTCGAAGATCGAAAGATCAAAGCAGATCGACGTGGAGGCCAGCACCCCGGACAGCTGATCGCGCGTGAAGCTGTGCAGGCACCATTGCACGAAAGCGACGGCGTTGTGATGTTCGATGGCCACGCCCTTCGGCCTGCCGGTCGAACCGGAGGTGTAGATGATATAAGCGAGATCGGACCCGGACGTTCCCGATGCTGGAACGGCCCCGCCTGCCAGATTCTCCACCATGCCGGGCGTCATGCACCGGAGGGCCTGTCCGGCAGCCGAAATATCATCATCGCTCGTGACCAGGATGAGTGCCAGATCGGCGTCCGCGGCGATGAATTCTATCCGGTCCTCGGGGTAACGCGGGTCCAGCGGCACATAGGCCGCACCGGTGCGAAGAACGGCGAGTATGGCGGCCACCAGTTCCACGCTTCGCTCGAGGCGGATACCGACCCGTTTTCCTCTTCCGATGCCGGCGGCGGCCAGCCCGCTTGCGAGCCGGTCGGCTTTTTGGTCGAGTTCGGCATAGGACAGGCTGCGTTCCTGATCGGTAACGGCTATCGCCTGCGGACTGGCTTCGGCGCTCGCTTTGACGAAGTCGTGCAGGCAGTGCCGCTGCGGTTCGAATGCCGCGTCCGTCCCGTTCCAGTGCTGCAGCCTTTTCCGCTGGCTCTCGGGCAGCATCGGCAATCGGTCGAGTGGCATGTCAGGGTGTTCGACAATCCTTTCAAGCAGGGCGACCAGCGCGTCGCCGAGCGATTCCATGGTGGCCCGGCGGAAAAGATCGTTGCGATATTCGAGGCGGCACAAAAGTTCCCCGGCCGTTTCGTGGATGAACAGCGTCAGGTCCACGCGTGATGACGTGTCGGGAAGCGCCAGCCTTTCCCATTCCATCCCGGCAAGCGGGATTGTCTCACGCCGGGTTTCGACGGTGGAGACCAGCATGGCCTGAAACAGCGGGTTGTGGCTCCACGATCGCGGAAGCGAAAGCGCATCGACCACCTTCTCGAAGGGCGCGGCCTGATTTGTGAAAGCGCTCAATGCCGTCTCGCGGGTGGCCCTGAGCGCATCGTTGAAGCTTTCGCCGCCCTGCGTCTGCAACCGGATCGCCAGTGTATTGGCGAACATCCCGATGACCTTTTCCAGATCGGGGTGGAAGCGCTCGGATACCGGTGTGCCTATGACGATATCGCGCATGCCGCTGGCGCGCTGAAGCAGCGTCGAGAACGCCGTCAGCATTCCCATGAAAAGGGTTGCGCCCTGCTGGTCGCAGAGCTTGCGCAATTTTGCGAACAAACCCGCTTCGAGCGAAAAACGGACGCTTTCGCCGGAAAAGCCCTGTATGGCGGGCCGCACGAAATCCGTGGGCAACTCCAGCAGAGGGGGAGCGCCGGCAAGTGTCCTGCACCAGTAATCAACCTGATCCTGCGTGTCCTGTTCCCGTTGCCAGAGTGCAAAATCCGCATATTGCAGCGGCAGCGTCTCGCCTGCCGGCGCCACACCCTTCAAAAGTGAGGCGTAGAACGTGGCAACCTCATTCAGGAGAATTTCCGCGGAAAGGGCATCGCCGATGATGTGGTGCAATATGAAAAGCAGAACATGGTCCTGCGGGCCGGTGCGCAAAGCGTGAATGCGGAGCATGGGTGCGACGGCAAGATCAAATGGCCGGCGCGCGCAATCGAGCAGGGCGGCCTCAAGTTCCCTGTCACCGATCTCTTCCGGCACGATCCTGAACATGATCTCCGCGTCGGTCTCGACAAAGGGCTTGCCATCGACCGAGACGAACCGGCTGCGCAGGATTTCCTGTCTTTGCGCTGTCAGTGTGAGTGCGCGCGACAGAATTTCGAAATCGAGCGGCCCGCTTATCTTCAGTGCAAATGGAATATTGTAAAGGGGGCTGTCCGGCTCAAGCTGCGCCAGGGCCCATTGTCTGTTCTGTGCGTAGGAAAGCGGTGTCCGGCCGGTCCTTTGCCTTTTTGACAGTCCGGATAAATCCATATCCGTCCTCAGTCCCGCCGTGGAGACCAGAGCGTCGATCGCGCCCGCAAATTCGGCGAGTTTCGGTTTCTCGAAAATGGTGCGCAGGGGTATTTCGATGGCGAAAGACGCCCGCAGGCGCGCAAGCATGCGGGTTGCCAAAAGGGAATGGCCGCCAACCGTGAAGAAATTATCGTCACGCCCGACCCTCGGGGTGTCAAGCAGTTCACACCAAAGGGAGGCGACAATCTGCTCGGTGCCGTCCCGCGGTGCGGAATAAGCGACTGAGGATGATACATTTTTCGGGCGTTCAAGCCGCTTGCGATCGATTTTTCCGTTGGCGTTCAATGGAAAACTGTCCATCCATACATAAGCGGAGGGAAGCATGTAGGAAGGAAGCTGCGAAGCGAGTGCTGCGCGAATTTGATCCTCATCCACGTGGCCTACCGCGCGGCGGCAATAGGCGACGAGATGGCCCGACCCTTCGCCGTCCTGCCAAAGGGCAACGACAGCCTGTTCGACGGACGGTTGCGCGGCGAGGATTGCCTCGATCTCGCTGAGTTCGATGCGGAAGCCGCGAAGCTTGACCTGAAAATCGGCGCGGCCGACATAGAGGAGATGCCCGGCGGCGGAGCGCCGCATGAGGTCTCCTGTTCGGTAAAGCCTCGATGTATCAGGGCTTCCGTTCGAACGTCCGGCCGACCTTTCCACGAATGCGCGTGAGGTCAGATCGTCGCGATTGAAATAGCCGGGGCTCAGACCGTCGCCGCCGATATAAAGCTCTCCGACAACGCCCGCCGGCACGGGCATCAACGCATCATCGAGCAGATAAAGCTGCGTGTTGGCGATCGGCTCGCCGACCGGCAGGGCGAGAAGATCCAGATGTTCGGGGCCAATGCGCGTGCAGGTCGACCATATGGTCGTCTCGGTCGGGCCGTAGAGGTTCCACAATTCGCCGCCGGCCGCCAGCAGACGGCGGGCAAGGGCGGGTTCGAGAGCCTCGCCGCCGCACAGCATTCTGAAACCCGCCGGAGCCTGCCAGTCGGCATCGGCCATCAGCCGCCATGTCGCAGGTGTCGCCTGCATCATCGTCGCGCCGTGTTTCCGGATAAGCTCTGCGAGCGCCATGTCGTCATAGACGTCATCGGCTTCGGCGACAATCAGCAGGCCGCCGACCATGAGCGGCATCATCAGCTCGAGGGTGGCGATATCAAAGGCCGGTGTCGTGACGGCGAGGAAGCGATCCCCGGCGGACATGCCCGGACGTCTCGCCATGCTGGTAAGAAGATTGACCAGACTTTTCTGCCTGATCGGTACACCTTTCGGCCGGCCCGTCGAACCGGAGGTGTAGATGATATAGGCCAGATTATCCGGCGATACCTCACGAAGCGGATTGCCGAAGGAGCCGGCTCTGCTCAGCAAGGGTTCAATCGCCAGGCAATCGCATTCATGTGCCGCGCGGTCATCGTCAGCTTCGCTGATGAGGATGATGTCGGGACGGCAGTCCTCGAGAATGAGTGCGCGCCGTTCCGCCGGATGTCCGGGGTCGAGAGGCACATAATGGCCGCCGAGCTTCAGCACCGCGAGAATGGCGATGACGAGATTTTCGGAACGCGGCAGGCAGATGGCAATGCGGGGATGCGATTTCCCGTTGCCGATATGATCACGCAAACCGGATGCCACCCGGTTGGCGGCATCATTCAGGTCGCTATGGGAAAATTCGCGGGTTCCGCAGCGCAGGGCCGCAAATGAGCCGCGTGTCTGTGCCGTGTCTTCCAGCAGCGATGCAACGTCTTTCGCTGGAAAGGCGGTGGCGGTTTGGTTTGCAGCCGCCATGGCGGCATGTTCCGCCTCGTCCAGCAGGTCGATTTCGGCGATGCGCCCGCCGGGATCCGATACCAGGCCGCCAAGCAGTCTTGTGAAATAGGCGCAGAAGCGGGCCACAGTTTCGGGCAGGAAGAGTTCCGTATTGAACTCGAAAATTCCACTGAACCCTTCCGTTCCCCGTCCCTCATGCATATCGAGGCTGAGGTCGAAACGCGATGCGCCTGAATCCAGCGCCACCGGCGTGACCTTGATGTCACCGAGGTCGAAAGCGGCGCCGGAAGCGTTGTGAAGGACGAAGGTCGACTGGAACAGCGCGTTGTGGCCGACGTCGCGCTCGACGTTCAGCGTATCCACCACCTGCTCAAAGGGAACATCCTGGTTGGAGAGGGCGTCCAGCGTCGTGTCGCGCACCCTTGAAAGGACCATGTCGAACGTGTCGTCGGGCTGCAGGCGGGTTCGCATGACAAGATTGTTGACGAAAAGCCCGATGAGATTGCGGGTCTCCGCCCTGTTGCGGTTCGATGCCGTCGTGCCGATGCAGATGTCGTCCGATCGCGAGAGACGGGCGAGCAGGATCTGATATGCCGCCAGCAGCACCATGAAGGTGGTCAGTTTCCGGCTTCTTGCCAGATCCTTGATGGCGGCAGACAGCGCGGGCCCAAGGTGGAATTTGTGCCGGGCGCCGTGAAAGACCTGCGTGACCGGACGGGGAAAGTCGAATGGGAGCTGAAGAAGCAGCGGAGCGTCGCGAAGCTGCTCACGCCAGTAGCCGAGCTGGCCTGAGAGTTCCGCCGTTCCATTGCGCTGCCATTCGGCATAATCGCGATACTGGATATCCAGTGCGGGCAGCTGTGCGGGGGACGGGGATCCAGCCGCGCTGTAAAGCCTGTAGACCTCGTCGATGAGGATCTGCAACGAGGCGTAGTCGGAAATGATATGATGGATCACCATCACGAGGATATGTTCGTCAGGCGCGACGGCGAACAGGCGGACGCGAAACAGCGGACCCTGCGCCAGCGCGAAGGGCTGACGCGCAAAATGGCCGATGGCGGCGTCTTGCGCAGGCTCGTCATTGCCGAGATCCTGAAAACTGAAGTCCGCCGTTGATCGGGTGGCGATGGTCTGGAACGGTTCCCCGTCCAGAACCTCGAAAACGGTTCGCAGGCTTTCATGGCGCTGGACGACGATATCGAAACAGGTCTTCAGCCTGTCGCGGTCGAGAGGGCCTTTCAGCCGGACGGCCACGGGTATGGAATAGGCACCCGTCCCGGGCTGCATCTGCTCCACAAACCAGATGCGCTCCTGGGCGTGGCTGAGGCGGAAATTCCTTTTTTCGGATGCCTGCTGTCCGGCCATCAGGCGTTGCAGAAGCTGGCGCTTTTCATCCGGCGTCAGCCTGGAAATATCCATTCTGTTCACGTTTATCAGTCCTTTTGGCTGGAGAGCAGCTGCTCCAGCATTCGATCCACGTCGCTCTCGGAAAGGTCGTTGACGGAGGCACCCGCAACGACTGGGGAAATACCGGTTTCCACTGCGTCCGATACGGAAGGTGAAAGTGAGCCGAGCAATTCGGATTGGGCCTTGACGGTGGTGGCGCCAAAGAGCTGCGCGAGCGTCAGGTGAACCGAAAATTCCTGCCTTATGCGCGACAGCAGCTGCATGATCGTCAGTGAATCGCCGCCCGCTTCGAAGAAATTGTCCTCCACGCCGGCGTTGTCATTGGCCAGGAGCTCGTGCCAGATCGCCAGTAATGCGGCCTCGCTGGCCGTTGCCGGGGCAACGGCGTTTCGCGCCCTTGTGCCCGGTGCGGGCAGGGCCTTTCGGTCAACCTTGCCGTTGGCGCTGAGAGGCAGTCGATCCATGATCACGAATTCGCGCGGGACCATGTAGGCGGGAAGTTTCGCGGCAAGAAATGCACGCAGCCGCTCCGAGAGGGTTTCACCGCGCATTTGCGCGGATGCCTGCCACTGCGTACTCCATGCGGGATCGATAGTCCCGCCGGCGAGAACGTAAAGCGGCTCTTCATCCGCTTCGGTTGCCAGTGCCGAGGCCATGGCGGAAAGATCGGCGCCACCGGCTGCACATAGGCCGATATCGAGACGGGGCGCGTGCAGCATCATGACCTGGGCCATATGGCCGGCTTCCAGAAGGCAGAAGTCGCGGGATTTCTCCCCGTAGCTGCGCGCCATTGCCGCCTTGCGGCCGGTGAAAACCACGAGGAAAGCGCATTGCCCGACAATATCGTCGCTCTTGCCCGCAATCGCGTCGATCTGTTCCTGCGAAACATCCTTCAGGAATTCCAGCCGATGCTCTGCGGGATGATGGCGATACCAGCCGGCAGACAGCCCCTCGATCCGGCCTTCACGGACCAGAATATAGGTCTGGACAGGGTAAATACCGCCGGCGGACGGGTAGAGCGCCTTTTTCAGCGGTGTTCCCGGCATCTCGAAGGCCCGTATGCTGGCCAGAAGATGCCCGATTTTCGGAAGCTCCGCCGGAGTCGGCAAAAACCGGCGATGGCTTTGCCGGGCAATCGCCTCGTGGATCAGGCTCTCCGGAGAAGGCAGATCGATGCTCCTTCCGGCGTCGTGCAATCCGCCTGCGCCCGAACGGGCGGTTTTCGCCTCCAGTTTGCCGATGAGGCTGCCTGTCGTATCCGCAACGATATAGGCCACGAGGGCAGGCGGCTGGCCCACCGTCGTCACTACGGCTTCGGCGACATTTTCATTTTGCTGCAGCGCGGTTTCGATTTCTCCAAGCTCGATCCGGAAGCCGTTGACCTTGACCTGGAAATCTTCGCGCCCGAGGAATTCCAGCAGTCCCTCCGGCCGCAGCCGTCCGAGATCGCCGGTATCGTAAAGCAGAAGCGCTCCGCTTTCCGCGTCCTCTTCATCGGCAAAGCTGTCGGGGATGAAGCGGTCGGCGGTCAGTTGCGGCCGACCCCAGTAACCCCGCGCGACACCGATGCCGCCGATAAACAGCCGACCCGTGACCCATGGCGGGCAGGGCCTTCCCTGATCGTCGAGGACATACCAGCGCTGGTTTGCCAGCGGCTTGCCATAAGGGATGCTGGTCCAGCCCGGCAGAGCTTCCCCGATGGGATGGAAAACCGACCAGATGGAGGCTTCGGTGGCGCCGCCAAGGCTGATGAGATCGGCATCGGGCAAATGCGCTTTTAAAGTTGGCGGCAAGCTGACGGGAATCCAGTCACCGCTCATCATGATGAGACGCAAGGGCGGTTTTTCCCGCAGCGCCGGCAGTTCGGCCAGCAGCAATTGGGCAAGGGCCGGAACCGAGTTCCAGACTGTTACCCGATGCTGCAGCAGCAGTTTCATCCACCGGGCGCTGTCCGACACCTCCTCGCGCACGGGCATGACGATGGCGCCACCAACGGCAAGCGGACCGAATATATCGTAGACCGAAAGGTCGAAGCTGAGGGAGGAGAGCGCGAAGACACGATCCTCGGCGCAAACGCCAAAGCGGCGATTGATATCGAGGATCGTGTTCAGCGCGCCACGATGGTCGATCATCACGCCCTTGGGTTTTCCGGTCGAACCGGAAGTGAAGATGATATAGGCAAGATCCGACGGCATGGCAGCCGAGGGCGAGGGTCTTGCTCCGCCATTTTCGGGAACCGCAATCATCGTCACCCGCTGCGGCCAGTCACCCCCTTCAGCAATGACAAGATCGGCCGCCGTGTCTTCCACCAGTTCGAAACGCCGTTCCGCCGGCAGGTCGGGATCGACCGGCACATAGGCCGCGCCGCTTGCCAGAATGCCGAGGCAGGCGATCACCTGATTTGCGCCCTTGGGCAGCGAAACGGCAACCCGGTCGTTCGGGCCGGCACCGGCCGCCTGAAGGTTTGCCGCGAGCGCCAGCGCGCGCTCGGCGACCTGTCCATATGTCAGTTCGACGCCCTGCGCGCAGACGGCGATTTTCTCCGGGCTTTCCGCCGCTCTCAGGAAAAACGCCTCATGCAGCAGCCGTGTGTCGTCAGGAAGCGCGATTTTCGCCCTAGTGTTGAGCGTTTCGAAGGCCCGGCAATCAACAATGGCCGGCTCGGCCTGCCATGCCGCATCGTCGCTGGCCAGCGCCCGCAGCAATGTTTCATAGGCGGCAAACATCATGTCCAGCATGGAGGGCGGAAAGAGTTCCTCGACGGCATCCCAATTATAGACCAGATCACCCGCATCTTCGGAAACCTGATGGTCGAGATAGACCTGCGGCGTCTGGCTGACGCTGTCCACCAGTCGCGTATCCAGACGCGGAGCGTTGTCGTCTTTCGTGGTCTGCCCCAGTACGCTGGTGAAAACCACCGGCATCAGCGCACCACCAGAGCGTCCGTTCTGCTTCGCCAGTTCGCGAAGCACCGAGACGCCGCTGAAAAACCTGTGTTCCAGGTCTTCCATCAGGCGCAGCTGGACTTGCTGCGCGCGCGTGGTGAAGTCGGCACGGGCCGAAAAATCAAGCCCCAGCAGCAGCGACGCGGTGAAGTCGCCGACGATCTTTTCCACGTCCTGATGAACCGGTTCGCGATTGAAGACGGTCAGATTGAGGGTGAATTCCTGACGCCTGCTCCAGCGTGCCAGAACCTCCGCAAAGATCGTCATGATTGCGGCTGTCGGGGTCAGGCCGGCGCTCTGGGCCAGCTCCTTGAAGCGCGACCAGTCTTTCGCGGCAAGCCGGCCCCGGCGGCGGGTGAAGCGCGGGTGTTCGATCTGCGACGGATTGCATGCCAGCGGCAGATCCGGTGAGGCCGGCAGGGTGGCTATCCGGGCGGACCAGTGTTCTTTTGCCCGCTCATAGGCGGCGCTGTTGTGCGCGGATCTCTCGAAGAGAACATAGTCGCGGAATGTCAGCCCGATTTCGGGAAGCGCGCGTTTCTGCATGAGGGCCGCCAGTTCGCTGCCCATCAGTTTCAGTGACCAGGCATCACCGATAAGGACATCGAAACTGACGAACAGCCTCGTCGTCTTTTCATCCAGCCGGGCGGCCTCGATGTGGAATAGCGGCCAGCGGTCCGCCTTGAAAATATTGTGCGACAGCCTGTTTCTGATGTCGATCAGGCGCGTGGCGCGATCGGTCGCATTGCGCAGATCCGCAACCGGCATCGCATAGTGGGGAACATCCGCCAGCACGCGCTGCCGCCCATCCGGATCGACGACCGCACGCAGCATGTCGTGGCGTGCGACCAGATCGTTTATGGCGTTTTCCAGCGCATCGGTATCGAGATTGTCGATATCGAATTCCCGGTAGCCGTGGGAGCCGACGCTGCCGAGTTCGAAGCCCTGGTTGCGGCCGATCCAGTAGGCATGCTGGATATCGGTCAGGGGAAACGGCTCATGACGGTTTTCAGGATCGTGGATCACCGCGTGGCCGTCGGCCTGGGCAACGTCCTCGGCCGCATTCTCAAGCCGGTTTGCCAGCTGGGCGATTGTCGGGGTCTCGAAAATTGCCTTCAGCGGCAACGAAACCCCGAAATCGGCCTTTATGCGGGCGATGATCCGGATGGCGAGGAGCGAGTGTCCTCCCATCTCGAAGAAGCTGCGCTCGACATCGGTCACGCCTGTCTGAAGGACGTCCTGCCATATGGCCGCAAGCTTTTGTTCGAGATCGTTTCGCGGCGCCGTGCCGCTGCCGCCGCCCGGCGCGCTTATCTCCAGTGAGCGCAAGGCATTCCGGTCGATCTTGCCGTTCGGCAGGTGCGGCATGGCCGACAATATGGTCCACAAGGCCGGAACGAGGTGGGACGGCAGGTGTTTTGCCAATGTCGTTCGAATGTCGTCGGCGCTCAGATGCCGGCCGGCATCGAGAGAAATGTAAGCGGCGAGCTGGCGGTCCGGGCTTGCCTCATCGCCGATGACCGCGACGACGGCCTCGTCGATGCCATCGATATCCTCGAGCCGGTGTTCGATCTCGCCGGTCTCGATGCGCAGGCCCCTGATCTTGACCTGATTGTCGAGACGCCCGTGGAATTCCAGCATGCCATCGGCACGGCGCCTGACCCGGTCGCCGGTGCGATAAAGATAGGCCGATGGCCGACCGGAAAACGCATCGGGAACGAAACGCTCCGCCGTCTGGCCCGGGCGCCGGAGATATCCGCGGGTGACGCCGGCTCCTCCGAGATAAAGCTCGCCCGCCAGACCGTCAGGCCGCAAACGCCCGGCCCGGTCGAGGACGTAAGCCTGCGTGCCTGGCAGGGGTGTGCCGATCGGAACCGTTCTTTCCCCGCCATCGGCGCAAACGATCGTTCCCGTCGAATAGGTCGTATCCTCGGAGGGGCCATAGAGATTGTGTATGCGCGCCTGCGGCGCCTTTTGCGCCAGCTCTTCGAGAAGGACCGGCGGCAGCGGTTCCCCGGCAAGATTGATGGCGCGGACCGATTTCGGAAGCGTGTCGTGGCGCAGATATTCGCGCAGCAGACTCGGCACGGTGTTGATCAGGCTGATCTCGGCCACATCCTGCAAACGCGGCACATCGAAAAGCGTGTTGGCCAGAACCACCTGACCACCGCAGGAAAGGGTGCCAAAAATCTCGAATATGGAAAGATCGAAGCAGACCGAGGTCGATGCCAGCACACTTGCAAGCTCGTCACGGGTGAAATTGCCGGCGGTCCATTGCATGCGGGCAGCGGCGTTGCCATGCGTGATCGCGACACCCTTCGGTCGTCCCGTGGAGCCGGAGGTGTAGATGATATAGGCAAGATCGGCCAGGTCGCCGGTGTGGGTTGGGGTGAAGGCCGCATCGGGAAGTTTACCGACCTCAAGGAGCGCCAAATCTTCCGCCGCATCGAATGCCAGCCGGTCGCTGTCGGTGAGGACGACCCTTATGGCCGCATCCTGTGCGATAAAAGCAAGCCTTTCGGGCGGATAGTCCGGATCGAGCGGAACATAGGCAGCACCTGTCTTCAGGACGCCGAACAGGGCTGCGAGGAGATCCGGCGTGCGTCGCATGCAGACGCCGACGATGGAACCGCGGCCAAACCCGCCGGCGGCAAGCGCAGCGGCGATGGCATCACTTCGTTGATCGAGGGCCCGATAGGTAAGGTTGCCCTCTTCGCTTGCGACAGCGGATTTTTCCGGTGAGCGTGCTGCCTGCGCAGTCAGCATCGCGTGCAGGCAAAGACCCTCGATTGTCAGCTCTTGACCGGCGGAACGGCTGATCTGCCCCCGTTGCTCATCGTTGCTGAGAAGGGAAAATTCCGACAGCCTGCGGGCAGGATCTTCAACGAGCGTGCGCAGGACATGTTCGAAACGGCGCCAGATCGCGGCGATCGTCTCTTCGTTGAAAAGATCGGTCGCATATTCGATCTTGCCGCCGATATCCGGATCATTGTCTTCGAGATTGAAGCGGATCTCGTTTTTGGCCGCACCATCGGGCAGGCGCAGGGTTTCTATTTCAAGGCCGTCGAGTTCGGGCAACCTGGCCAGAGTGTGCTGAAGATCGAACTTGGCCTGAAACAGCGGCGTCATTTCGGAAAGGGAGCGTTTCGGATTGAGAACCTCGACGATCCGCTCATAAGGCACGTCCTGGTTCGCAAGGCCTGTACGGACGGTCTCGCTGACGCGTTGCAGCAGAACGGAAAAATCCGGATTTCCCGCAAGATCGGTGCGCAGAACCAGCGTGTTGACCAGCGGGCCGATCATCGCCTGGGTTTCCGGCCTGTCGCGGTTTGCGACTTCACTTCCCACCACGATGTCATCGCTGTCGCAATAGAGATGGAGCACGAGTTTGAAAGCGGAGAGCAGCAGAACGAACAGGCTTACATTATGGCCCCGCGCCAGCACCCTTAGTTTCCCTGAAAGTTCGGGATCGACCGACACGGCAAATTGCGCGCCGAGAAAACTCGCAATCGCCGGGCGCGGACGGTCGAATGGAAGGTCGAGCACCGGCAGTTCGCTTGCAAGCGCCGTCTTCCAGTAGGAGAGCTGGTTTTCGAGGACCGGGCCACGCAGCATTTTCCCCTGCCAGATCGCCCAGTCGGCATATTGAACGCGAATATCCGGCAGCGGATGGGACTGGCCGGTTTTCCCCTTGTAGAAGCCCGCCAGATCGCGGGCGAGCACCGTCATGGACCAGCGATCCCCGGCGATGTGATGCAGGCCGACCGCCAGCAGATGATCTTCGGCGGACAGGCGAACCAGCATTGCACGCAATTGCGGGCGGCTCAGGTCATAGGGTTCCGAAAGCCGTTGCAGGATGTGCTGACGGGCATTGGCTTCCGGGTCAGTATCCTGCCCAAGGTCGAGGAATTCGATGGCTGCGTCGCCATCGGTCAGAATATCCTGTTGCGGAAAACCGTCCGCGCCGGGAATGAAGCGTGTTCGCAGCGGCTCATGCCGTTTGACGACATTTGCCAGCGCCTCTTCCAGCGCCATCCTGTCGAGCTTTCCGCGAAACCGCAGGACGCTGCGCATATTGTAGGCCGTGCTGTCCGGTTCAAGCTGCTGCATGAACCACAGGCGCTGCTGTGCGAAGGACAGCGGACGGTCGCCATCACCGTCTTCGCGTCCGGGAATGACGGAGTCGAGAGCCGATTGATAACCCCGCTCGGCAAGACGCTGTTCTATGAGGCGGCGGCGCTCGGGCGAAAGGTTCGCGAGTTTGGCGTAGAATTCGTTCATCGTGCTTCTGCTCCTCCAAGTGCGCTCCGGACCTCACTGTCGGAAAGGCCTTCGATTTCCATCAGCAGCGCCGCCATCTCGTCCAGGTCGCCCTCATCGGGCATATGGGCAGCGATCATGCTCGCCACGCGGGCGACGGTGGGGTTTTCGAAGAGGAGTTCACGCATTTCGATTTTGACCGGGAATGTTTCCCTCAGTTTGGCGACGACCCGGATGGCGAGAAGCGAGTGCCCGCCCAGCTCATAAAACCCGTCATCGGCACCGATCCCGCTCACACCGATCAGTTCCTCGAAAATGCCGGCGACCGTGGTTTCGATCCCCGTTCGCGGGGCGACGAAAGGCGTGGACATTGCCGGTCTGGAACGGCCCGCAACCGGAGCTTTCGGGAGCGGCGTGCTTTTGCCGGAGGCCGGCGTCACGGTGATGTCGCTGCGGGACATCATCGTTGTGCCGGTAATGCCGTTCTCGATGATCTTTTTCGTCAGGCTCCAGGCATCCTCCGAGCTCACCGCATAGGCATTGGTGTCGAGCGAAGAGCGTTTGCCGGCGGCCAGGACATCGATGAGCGGATAGCCGATGGCGAACCAGGGCATGCGTGTGGCGCGTGATTGGGCCGCAACAAGCAGCTCCACCGCCTGGTATCCCGACGTATAGGCGGCGAGCCCGACGCCACCGATGACGGTGGCGAGCGATGACTGGATGCAGCAGAAGCCCGCGCGGCGTTGTTCCATGGCCTGAATGAGCGCCCGTAACGGCGTGATGCGAACCGCTTCATTATAGGTGAGATGGGTTTCATCCATCATGGAAAGGGGCGCTGCCGCGTGCCGGTTTGCCTGAGGCATGCTCAGGAAAATCCCGTCGATCCGGCCATGTGTCGATACCACCTCATCCAGTGCGGCGCCGACCGCAACGGCATCATTGCAGTTGATCCGGCGGGTATCTAGGCCTACCCCCGAAAAAGTGGCGGCTTCTGCCTCTTGGGTGGATTGCAGCACGGTCAGGCGCGTGCCGGAAATTTTCGCCAGATGATCCAGCCAGACGGTGCCGACGCCTTCGGCGATATTTCCGATCACGACATAAACGCCGTTTTTTCGCAGCCGGGTCGACGCCTGCGGTTCAGGCAGGTCAAGCGGCGCAAATCCATGCGACCACCGATGTGGGCCTCTTAGGGCGACCACCGGGCCGTTGCCGCCGAATTCCGCAAAAAGGCGATCGGCAACCGCCGCGTCCGCCATGTCCTGCGCGACGGCGATGTCGATATGTCTGCACGTCAGGTCTTCATATTCCTGACCCGCAACCTTCAGGATTCCCGGCAACCGCGACTGGAGCTCGTTGAGGCTCTCCAGGCCGGTGACATCCGTTGCCCCATGGGTGACCAGTGTGAGCGTGGTTGTATGCCCACGGGCGGCGAGCGCCCGCACGAGATTGAGCAAAGTCGTAATCTCGTCCCGTTGGCCGGGCTTCAGGGGCCATAGATAGAGGATATCCTGCGGCAGCGCCCCGCGTTCGCCGAGCGTGTCCAGCAGTTCGGCGAAATCCGCCGCCGACTGTCCAGCAAGGCTGAAGCAACGGAAGTCGCATTCCTCAAACCTCTCGCCTTCTATGGCGCGATAGACCTGCGCGCCGGCCCCTTCGAGCCGTGCGGCGAGCGATTTGCCGACGCGTCCTTCATCGAGGATCAGCACCCGGCGATTTCTGCAATCAGCCCCGCTTGCCGGCGGCAGGCGCTCCCATGTCGGACGATAGATCCTTGCACTGTCGCCGGAGGTCGAAATCGGCGTCTGTTTTTCCGCGGCCTGGCTGGAAATCCAGTAACGTTGCCGCTGGAACGGATAGGTAGCCAGCGGCACGCGGTGGCCTTCCTGCGCGGCGGCCTGCCAGTCGAGGTGCCCGCCACTCCGCCAGTAATGGCCCTGCGCGGCAAGATATTGGCTTGTCTCGTTCTCCGGGTTGGAGCGGCCGAGGCAGGTTATGAGGCGGTCTTCCGCAATGGCGTGTTGGCTGACCAGACCCGACAATGTCGAGCCCGGACCGGCCTCGATGAAAACGGCATTTTCCATGCCGAGAAGCGTCCGGGTACCCTCGTCGAAACGCACCGTCCGTTCCAGATGTCCGGCCCAGTAATTTGGATCCGTCGCTTCGGCGGCGCTCAGCCAGGTTCCCGTCACGTTGGAAATCATCGCAATGGAAGGCGGGGAAAGCTTTACGGCCTGCAATTCCCGGGCAAAATGCGCCGCGGCCTCCGCCATCATCGGCGAATGGAAGGCGTGTCCGGTTTTCAGCCGGCGGGTCACGTGGCGGGTCTGTCTGAGTTCTGCTTCGAGCCTTGCAATGGCGTCCAAGCTGCCCGAAACAACACTCAGGCCCGGTGCGTTGCTGGCGGCAAGCGCGATGTCGGCGCCCAGCCAACGGTCGATCGGCGTGTCGGGATGGACGACCGCGAGCATTGCGCCGGGGGCTGCCTGTTGCATCAACCGGCCGCGCGCTACCACAAGTGACAGCGCGGTATCGAGATCGAAGACGCCCGCCAGGCAGGCCGCCACATATTCGCCAACGCTGTGGCCATGCAGCGCCTGCGGCGTCACACCCTGCGCTATCCATGCCTTTGCGAGGGCATACTCCAGGGCAAACAGCGCCGGCTGGGCGAATTCCGTATGATTGATATCGTCATGTCCGGCAAAGAGATCGGCGCGGAAATCGCGTTGCATGATCCCGGCAAGACGATCCGCGCAGGCATCGAAAGGCGCGCGGAAAAGCTCCACCCGGTCATAAAGGTCTCTGCCCATACCGGCATATTGGCTTCCCTGTCCCGGAAACAGGAATACCGGTGAGGGTGCGCTGCCGGCAACGGATGGCTTTTCCCCAGCAAGGCGACGTAGTTCCGTGACGGCCGACGCCATATCATCGGCAACCAGAGACTGGCGGTGGCTGAAGGCCTTGCGGCCGTTACGCAGCGTGAAGGCAACATCCTCAAGCGAAAGGTCGGGTTGCGTTTCGAACGCTTTCGCCTGTGCCGAAAGCAATTCCGAGAGGGCCGTTGCATTGCGCGCGGAAAAGACCAGAAGCTGCGGCGATGCCGGTTGTGTCTTCCGCCTCGTGCGCGCTTCCGCCGGCGCCTCTTCCAGCACCACATGCGCATTCGTTCCGCCGATACCCAGCGAGCTGATGCCCGCTCTTCTGGGGTTTTCAAGAGCAGTCCAATCCCGCAATGCCGTATTCACCTCAAAGGGGCTCGCCGGGAAATCGATCTTCGCATTTGCCTGTTTGAAATGAAGGCTTGCGGGAATTTTGCCGTGCTTCAGGCAAAGCACGGTCTTGATGAAACCGGCAATTCCTGCAGCCGTATCGAGGTGGCCGATGTTGGTTTTCACGGAGCCGATTGCGCAATATCCGCTGCGCGGCGTCGTCTTGCGAAAGGCCTGCGTCAGCGCCGCAATCTCGATGGGGTCGCCCAGCGATGTTCCCGTGCCATGCGCCTCGATATAACCGATGGAATCGGCCGATATTCCCGCAGCCGCATGGGCCTCGCTGATGACCATGGCCTGGCTGTCCACCTGTGGCGCGGTAAAGCTCGCCTTCAGCGCGCCGTCATTGTTGATGGCCGAGCCGATGATGACGGCCTCTATCGTGTCGCCGTCGGCAAGCGCGTCTTCGAGACGCTTGAGCACGACGACCCCGACGCCGCTGCCGGGAACGGTTCCAGCGGCCTCCGCATCGAAAGCCCGGCAATGGCCGTCCGGGGACAATATCCCGCCTTCGCGCGCCACATATCCGTGTGAACGGGAAACCGTTACGCCGCCCGCGAGCGCAATATCGCATTCGCCTGCAATGAGGCTCTGTGCCGCGACATGCACGGAAACCAGCGACGAGGAGCAGGCGGTCTGCACCGTCATGGCCGGTCCGCGCAGATTGAGTTTGTAAGCCGTGCGCGTCGCCAGAAAATCCTTGTCGTTGGCGACGAACAGTTCAAATGGGCTGATCGACTGACGCACCGCTGCATTGGCATGCAGGTTCAGAAGATAGGTATTGAAGCCGCTCGAGGCATAGACGCCGATGGAGCCGTCGAAGGTGTCGCCCTGATATCCCGCGCGCTCCAGCGCCGCCCAGGCGCATTCGAGAAACAGGCGCTGCTGCGGGTCGAGGATTTCCGCCTCGCTGGGGCTGTAACCGAAAAATTCGGCGTCGAACTGGTCAGCCCCCTCCAGCGGCGCGGAAGCCCGCACGAAATCGGGGTCGGTCAACTGTTCGGGCGGGACACCCAGCGCGACGAGTTCTTCGTCGGTCCATTGCTTGACCGACTCCCGGCCATTGACCAGATTGTCCCAGAAGCTTTCGATATCCGAAGCTCCCGGAAACCGGCCTGCCATACCTATGACGGCGACCCGAAAGGCGTTCCGATCCTGGTTTGAAGCGCTGGTATAGTCGGACATATGCAGTTCTCGCTGGATTTGAAATTGAACACACCCGTCACTTGTGGAACGGGCAGCCTTTCTTGGGGGGATCGATCATGCCGAGGCGGCCCCGTTCAAAACGCTGGAGCGTATCGATCGCCTTCCGGTCGCCGTATCGCAGACTTCCGGCGTCGGAGCCGACAAAACGGGAGCAGACGCCGACGTGGCCTTCCGCCAGATATTTGTAGGCTGCGACGAATTCCGCATGGGCGTCATGGAGTTCGACCGGCAGGGTGGCGAACACATCCTTCATCTCGCGCCAGACCTGGATGAGGATCGCGTGATCGAACGACATCAGCCCGCTGAAATCATCGGATTCCACGGAAGGCGGCGTCATGGAGACGCGGATCGTGTTCTCGTAATCCGCCTTGCTGAAGCTCGCGGCGAGGTCCATGGAGCTGGCGGATGTGCGCAGGAGTACGGCGGCGGCCCGCAATTCCCTGTCCGCTTCGGCATTGTTGCCTTCATGCACCTGCATGTTGAAACGGCGCAGGCAAAGAACCAGCCCCTGCACGTTCATGAAAAACGCCCAGTGGAATTCGCGCCAGATCCGGGATGGCGGCGGGGGAGCAATGGTCATTTTGCACACTCCACGCCGAAGCATCTTGCAAGCAACCTTGCATGAGCCTCAAAACCGTCAAACTGGGCCTTCGCGGCCTTTTCCGACAGGTGGGGTGCCCGGCAGAAAAGATCGGTGACGGACAGCGCGACCTGCAGGAAGCTGCGCAGGAGGGCGTGCGCGGGCTGGGCCGTGGCAATGCGGTTCACGCGGAAATACCGGTCGTAGTCATTCGCGTGGAAGGATGTCAGCGGCAGGCCGCTGACATCCACGATGCCGGGATCGGACACCGGTTTTTCCATATTGCCGAGGAGTGCGGCGATACGCGCGCGGCATTCGGGATAATGCAGCGTGAACGCCTCAAGGGCCTCGCAGATAATGTGCTGCAGGCGGGCTTTGTCGTGCTCCTCCGGTGCCATGACCGGCGCCAGCGCCTCCGGCAGGAGCAGATCGAGAGCTGCGTCTTTCAGAAGCCAGTCCCCGTCCGGTCCGGCATCCTCGTGCCGCACCGGGCTTGGCCATGGTTGGTCGTCCATGGGGTCTCGTCCTACTCTTGCGCGCCGGTTGCGTTCGCTGCTTCGCCGTCCATCAACCGCCGCAGGCTCAAGGGGCGCATGTCGGTCCACTCCACCTCGATGTGGTCGAGGCAGGCCTGCTTCGAGCCGGAAAAGCCGCTCAGGCGCCACCCTGTCGGGACCGCCTTGTAGACCGGCCATATCGAATATCGCTCCTCGTCGCTGATCACGACGTTGTACTGCAGGTCTTCAGCCGGTGTCTGGGAACTCATCGTGGTCACTCCGATCAATGTCTGTCGAGAAGACGGTGGTCCGCCAGAGCCGTCAGGCCTTGCAGAACCGCGTCGTGAAGGAAGGCGATATCGTCATCGCCGTGGGCGGTGGAAAGAAAGCCGCCACGGTCTCCGGCGCGAAGGTGAATGCCGGAGGTCAAAAGAAGGAAGGAAAGCATGGTGACAGCCAGCGGCGAGATGCGGCTGCGGGCAGCGGATATGGCGAAGAACGAACCGAAGCTCATGAACGCAACGGGCAACCTCGCATCCTTGAGTGCGCCGTTCAGCCGTTCCACGAATGCCAGCGTCCTGGCGTTGAGGCCCTGTTGCAGGACCGGTCCTTCCTCCAGCAACCGCAGTGCGACTGCCTTGGCGGCGGCAAGCGCCAGCGGATGGCGGCAATAGGTGCCGGCAAAGAATGTCGGAGCCACTTTCGGGAAAGACCTGTCGCCGTAAGCCCAGGCTCCGCCATCGACGAGGTCCATGAAACGCCCCTTGCCGGCGATGAGCGACAGCGGCAGTCCGCCGCCGGCGATTTTGCCATAGGTGGCAATATCGGCGTCTATGCCGAAATGGGACTGCGCGCCGCCGGGTGCGACGCGGAAACCGGTTATCATCTCGTCGAATATCAGTGCGCTTCCGGTTTTTTCGGTCACGCTGCGCAGCTCATGGAGAAATTCGCGGGGCTGCAGCTCCGGGTTACGGCTCTGGACGGGTTCGACGAGCACGCCGGCGAGACGGTCGCCGTGACGCCTGACATAATCGATGGAGCGCGGATTGCCATATTCCAGCAGAACGATATCGCGGGCGGAGGAGGGTGCTACACCCGAAAAGCCGGGAATTGCCCTGGTCAGCATCATGCGCTTCAGGAGTGGCTTCAGGGCCACGAGCCAGGCTGGATGAGACCGAAGCAACGCGCCCCTGCGGATATATTCAAGTCTCGTGGCCTTGTGCAGGACAGCGTCGATGTGGCCGTGATAGGAGCCGGTAAACAGGGCGATCTTGTCCCGCCCCGTTGCGGCGCGCGCTATCCGCATGGCCGTTTGCACGGCTTCCGTCCCGGTATTGCTGAATGTGACGCGGTCTTTTCCGGTGATCCGGCAAAACAGCTCCGCGGTCTCGCCGGCCAGATCGGATTGCGGCCCGAGCGCAAAGCCCTTTGCCAGCTGGGCTTCGATTGCCGTGCGGACGAAGGACGGATTGTGGCCGAAGAGATTGGTGCCGAGGCCCATGAGAATGTCGACATATCTGTTGCCGTCGATATCCTGCAAATGGGCGCCTTCGGCATGGGTGGCGACGATGGGATAAAGCGCCTCCTTGGTCTCAAGCGTAAACGGAAGGCCGATCGAGCTTTTGTCCGAGAGGAAACGGCGGTTATAGGCGGCGGCGTGCTTCGAACCCGGTGTCTTGAGATTGAAGCCGGCAACGATTTCCGTGACGGGATCGGTCGCAGTGCCGGGATTATTGTGAATATTCATTCGACGGCCTCCTGTGTGACGTCGTGCCCCGCGTGATCGCCGGCGATCTTCGTGCAAAGGAAATACACCGCCCTCTCATCGGTAACCGGACCGCCATCGGTGCTTCGCAACGTCACGGAAAAGCCGCAGGACTTGAGAAGCTCGGTCACGGTGTTGAGGTCATGGCCCCATACCGGGTTGGTAACGGAGTGGCGCTGCCAGTTCTTTCCCGGAATGCCGAAGCGGGCGATGAGCCCGAGCCTCTGGCGATTGGAAAGCAATCCGGCTGCCAGCCGGTATGCAGTCTCCGCCGGGGAGAAGCCCGCCGCCTTTGAGCGTGTATGAATTTCAACCGTGAACGAGCCCTCGTTCGCCTGTGAATCATATCGCGGCGTAATCAGCCAGGCGTAGTCATCGGTGAGTTCACCTTCGGCCGGCCGGTCGCGCCAATAACGCGCCATCTGGCCGGGATGGTTGATGTCGAAGGCGAAAATCCCCCCGTCCTTCAGGCTGCGCCGGACGCTTGAGAAGACCTTCCGCAGGTCTTCGGGATTCTGGATGTGGTTGAGCGATGCGCTGATGCAGACCACGCCGTCAAACGGCTGATCGAAGGTGAAATCCCTCGCGTCACCGAGGACGAATTCAAGATCGGGCGCGTTGCCGCGGGCATGATTTATCATGTCCTGCGAACCATCCAGCCCGGTGACGGCATATCCGCGCGCCGCCATCAGCTTTGCGAGATGTCCCGTTCCGCAGCACAGGTCGAGAAGCGAAGCGCCGTCGGGCAGCGGGGAAAGGACCGCCCGCGCCAGCGGCTCGATCTTCTGCTCGCTATAGCGTGGGCCAAGCGTGTGGTTGTAGAGCCAGGCCCAATGGTCGTAGTTGCTGGCTTCGCTTGATATTGCTGTGCTCATTGTTCACCCTGCTTTCGCGCGTCGGCCGACGCCGCGTTCAGAAAATTGGCCCTGGCGAAGGCGCGCAGATATGTCCGCAACAGCTCGAATGTCAGGGCCGGTTCGCGGAATGGCGCGTCGGACATGGCCTCCTGCGTGAGCTGGCAATCGAAGTTGCGCGTCTGTTTTTCGGCGCTCTTGCCGGCGGTGGAAGGGGAGCGCAGCAGTCCCAGCAACGGATAGAGCGGGTGGTCGGGCGTTCCGCGCGCCACATCGCTCAGCATGTCCTGCCATTCCTGCTGCGAAACCCGTTTCAACTCGATCCCCTCCAGCGCGCAGGCCTCGAAGAGGCGGGCGCTCGAAACGGGGGTGGAGTGAATGAGGTGGAAAGCCTGTCCCGCTGAAGCGGGTTTGCCGGAAAGGTGGACGATGGCCCTTGCCACATGGTCGACGGGCAGCATGTCGAGCAATCTTTCGCCTTCCGGCGCCGTCCCGGTATAAAGATAGGCCTGAACCAGCCGGCAAAATATGTCCGAACTGTTGAAAGCGCCCGTAACGCTGTCACCCGATATCGCGCCCGGCCGGTAGATCGTGACTGGCAATCCCCGCCTGCCTGCCTCTTTCACCAGATGCTCCGCGGCCCATTTGCTCCGGTTGTAGCCGCCGGCGGGTGCGGCAAATCCGTCTATGCTCTCCAGTTCGCTGACGGGCCGCGCATCGTCGCCGGAACCGCGGCGCGGCGTGATGGCGCTGAGTGTCGAGATGTAATGAACGGGCCGACCGGCTCCGGCGCAGGCCAGTTTGAGAACTTCGCGGGTTCCAAGGACATTGCTCTCGCGCAGCCTCTCATATCGATGCAGGTGGTGAACTTCCGCGCCATTGTGGAAAATGCAGTCGGCACTCCGGACGATGTTTTCGTAATCGTCACCGGTAAGCCCGAGGCCCGGTCGGGAAAGCTCTCCCTTTATTGTCGCCACCCGTTCCGTCAACGCGGATTGCGGCAGATCATAGTGCTGGAAGGCCTGTCTTATGCGGCTCATTCCATCCTCGCCGCGCACCAGGCAGGTCACCCTTCTTGTGGTGTCGCGAAGCAACTCGCGAAGCAGATAGGTCCCGAGAAAACCGGTCGCGCCCGTCAGGAAAACGTGGGCGGTGCTGTCTGCCGCTCTCGCCGCGGCTTTCGGCCGGATTGCATCGTCAAGCCTTATGTCACGCTTCAGCAGGAGGGCTTCATCGTCATTGCCTGCACCACCGGCGTCTCTTGTCCGCAGGCGATTTGCCAGCGCTTCCACCGTGGAGGCGTTGAAGAGATCGAGAACGCTGATGTCGAGCCCGAACTCCTCCTTCGCCACGGCGCAAAAGCGGGTGGCCAGCAGCGAGTGGCCGCCAAGCGTGAAGAAATCGTCGGTCGCGGCAACCTGATCGACGTTCAGAATTTGCCCGAACGCGCTGGCTATCCGGGTTTCCATCTCGCCTTCGGGCGCACGGCCATCGGGATTTGTTTCCGCGCGCGGTGCGGGAAGCTTCGAGGGATCGATCTTGCCATTCACGGTCAGCGGCAGCGCCTCGAGCCAGTCGAACGTGTCGGGCACAAGGAACTTCGGCAGGCGGTTTGCCAGCCATTGGCGGATATCCGAGGGGGTCGGCCTGATTGCCGCGTCCTGATCGATCTGAGGCACCGCATAGGCGGCGAGCCGCTTGCCGCCACGCCCGTCGTCGCGCACCGCCACTGTCGCCGAAACGATTGCCGGGTGGGCGAGCAGGCCGGCCTCGATTTCCCCGGGTTCGATCCGGTATCCACGGATCTTGACCTGACTGTCCAGCCGCCCCGAAACGTGAATCCGGCCATCCGGCAGCAATACGGCCCGGTCACCCGTGCGGTAAAGAACGCCCGCGCGGCCGTCTCTGATAAACGGATCGGGAACGAAACGTTCGGCGGTCAACGCCGCCCTGTCATGATAACCGCGCGCTACGCCGCAGCCGCCGATATGAAGTTCTCCGGGCACGCCGAAGGGCAGCAATTCGAGGTTGTCGTCCAGCACATAGAGCTGCTTGTTTGCGGCGGGTCTCAAAACCGGCACGGCGGGAAGCCCGCCCCCCATATCGACCATGCTGGCGTTGACGGTCGTTTCGGTGGGGCCGTAGGCGTTGATGAAGCGGCGATGTTTTCCCCATCTCTCGACAAGTTCCGGCATCGGAACCTCACCGCCGACCAGAACGGTGCGCAGCGACGGCAGATCATCGACCGGCAGGGCGAGCAGGGCCGAGGGCGTCATCGTCAGGTGCGTGACGTGCCGCTCGCGCAGGATGTCGGCCAATTCTGCCCCCGGAAGCGTCGCATGTCTGGGCAGGAGGAGAAGTTTGGCGCCGGCGCCGAGGCTCATGACAAGTTCGGGAATGGAGGCGTCGAAACTGAAGCTGAAGAATTGCAGCACACAATCGCCGGGTTTGACATCGCAGGCCTGGATTTTGTCTCTGGTCAGGTTAACCAATCCGCTGTGGTCGACGAGGACGCCCTTTGCCTTTCCTGTCGAGCCGGACGTGTAGATCACATAAGCGAGCTGCGAATGACGGGTGACCGTTTCAAGGTTGTCGGCGCGTTCGTCGTCAGGGTATTCCCCATCCAGATCAAGCCGGGCGGCTGTCGTTGGAAGGTCGATCGCGCTGTGGGTGATGACAAGCCGGGCGTCTGCGTCCGACAGCATGCTGCCGATCCGCTCCGCAGGGTAATCCGGATCGAGAGGCAGATAGGCGCCGCCCGCTTTCCAGACCGCGAGCCAGGCCACGATCATGTCGAAACCACGCGGCAGCGCGATGGCCACAACCGTTTCCGCGGTGACGCCTTTACGGCGCAGAAGACGGGCCAGCCTGTTTGCGCGCGCATTGAGCTCGCCATATGTCAGAACGTCATCGTTATCCGCGCGGGGCACAAGCAGTGCCACGGCCTCCGGTGCGCGCGCTGCCTGCGCTTCGAACAGTTCATGAAAGAAATGGGGGCCGGCGTGCTCCTGCGCCGTGCTGTTGAAGGCGCCGGTCCGTTCCTGCTGTTCTTCCTGCGTCAGAAGGGCAAGGGTGGCGACCGGCAGGGCGGGATCGGCGACGATGGATTTCAGCAACTGGCGGAAATGCCCGGCAAGCAAACCGATCGTATCGGGGCGGAACAGCGCGGTCTTGTATTCGATCGTGCCGGAAAGCCCGGCTTCCGTCTCCCGCAGATCGAGGCAGAGGTCGAGCCTTGAGACCTTGTCCTGGCGGGCAAGCCGGCGCATTTCTAGGCCGGGAAGCCGGATACGCTCGCGCGGTGCCGCGTCGAGCTGGAATTTTATCTGGAACAGCGGGTGGCTGTCCGGATCGCGTTGTCCGCCGACCATATCGACAATCCGCTCGAACGGCATGTCCTGGTGGCTGATGACCCGCTGCAGGGTGGCATGGGTTTCCCGCAGGGCCTTCTCATAATTGCCGAAGGGATTCACATTCGATCGGACGGGAAGCGGATTGACAAACAACCCGATCAGTTCCTCCGTTTCCACATGCGGGCGGCTGGCGACGGGCGTGCCGATTACCAGATCGGTCTGCCCGGTATAGCGGTGGATCAATATGTTGAAGGCGGTAAAGAGCGCGGTGAAAAGTGTCGTGCCCTGCGCGGCGGCAATCCTGCGCAGCGCATCGGTCGTTTCCCCGTCTATCGCGAATTCATGCAGTTCACCCGCATGCCCATGGCCCGCGCTGCGCGCCATATCCGTCACCAGCTGCGTGGTCTGCAGGGGTTGGGAAAGATGCTGTTTCCAGAAATCATCAAGCGCTCCGGCGGTTTCCCCGGCCAGACGCTCGCGCTGCCACGCGGCAAAGTCGCCATATTGTATCGGCAAGGCAACGTTCACTACAGCTTCGCCGGAAACCTCCGCGCTATAAAACGCACCGAGATCCCTCAGCAGAATTTCCGTTGACCAACCGTCGGCGCAGATGTGGTGAAGCGTCAAAACGAGGACATGGCGGCCTTCACCGCAATTGATGGCGAGAAGGCGAACGGGAGGTTCGATGGCAAGATCGAAGGGCCTGCTCGTTTCCGCGTGGATGATATCGTCCATTGCCGCAGCGGCCGGTGAAATTTCCATCAGCGAAAAGGGCGCGTCGCATTCTGCGGATATGGTTTGCTTCGGCACGCCGCGGTCGCTGTAAATGCGGGCGCGAAGCACCGCGTGGCGGTTCATGACGCGTGCAAGCGCCACCTTCAGCGCAGCGAGATCGAGAGTGCCGCGGACCTCGAGTGCAATGCATATGTGGTGCAGTGCCGAGCCGGGGTAGATCTGGTCGATCAACCACAGTCTTTCCTGTGCGAATGATAGCGGCGGGCAAGCCCCGTCAAGGGGCGGAATGGCATTCTGGCCGGGCGCACCGGCATTCGCGTGCGCCACGTTGAGAAAGGCCAGGATATCGTTTTTTCTGGTCCGGATTTCGCTCATCACGGCATCGCTCAAGCGGCCATCAGGGTCCGAACATTTGAGGCTTCCGGCGTCGATCCAGACACGGATATTGTCCCGGTGCAGCCGGGTTATGAGGGTTTCGACAGGCTCGATGTAATTCATATGCCGCCCCTTGGCTGCATTGGCGTCACGCAACCCAAGCAACGCTCGGCGCGCCTTTTCAGGTCGGCGTCGAGCGGTAGGGTTTTCATCGCTGAAACAACTATCAATTGCATTTTCAGTTGCCTGAAGCCGGTCGTCAATTTCAATTTCTTATTCTTGACTAAGCTATTCAAGAATTATATGCAAGAGGTAATTGTTGTCATTGACAGGCAGCGGGCAGTGATGCCTGCCGCTGGCGATTGAGTGTGGGCGGTCAGAACGATGAGCATCCTATGGTTGCTTGTCGCGAATATTGACGGCCAGACGTCAGGAGTTTTTTCAGATGCAGATCATACCCATGTTCGCTCGAAAACCATCTGGAGAAAGAGATTTTATAACGATAATACATAGGCTTGATGATATTTCCTCTACCCGGCCGACGGAGGAGGCGTTTCGTTTTTACCCTGATGATCCGGGAGCGATAGGCGAAAGCCGCAGTGACGGCTGGACATGGGGAGAATTGAACGCTCGCGTCAAAATTGTTTCCGACGAGATTTCCAGGACGGGTCTTGTCGGGCAGGGCGGCCGGATCCTCATCGTCTATCAACCCGGCCTCGCCTTCATCGCAGCCTTCCTCGGATGCCTGCATGCGGGCGCCGTACCGGTGCCGGTTCCGGCGCCGCGGCGAAATGAAGGAATACACCGTTGGTTGCATATTGCGAGAGATGCCGGCATCTCGGGAATTGTCTGCGCCGCCGAATTGAAAGAGCTGCTTGAGCCGCTCCAGAGGGCTGTCGGTCATGGGTTCTGCCTGGCGCCTTCAGGTGCCGATCCAAATCTTCCGCTTCACGAACTTCCGCCGTCATCGAGCCTGCCTGCCGTTCTCGACGGAAGCCGGATCGCATTCCTGCAATATACGTCCGGTTCGACCAGCGATCCGAAAGGCGTCATGGTCACCCATGCGAACCTGATGGCCAACCTGCGGCAGATCAGCCTTGCTTTTCATTATGGCCCGGAGGACCGGTCTGCGACATGGCTGCCCCATTATCACGATATGGGGCTGATCGACGGAATTCTGTCGCCTATCTTCAACGGGTTTCCGGTATCGATCATGGCGCCGGCGAGCTTTCTCAGGCGTCCGTTGCGGTTCCTCGAGCTGGCGACGCAAAACAGGGCAACGATAATCGGCGGGCCGAATTTTGCCTATGAACATTGCGCCGATCGTTACAGCGCCGAAGGCGCGGCAGAACTCGATCTCTCCAATATCAGGATAGCCTATAATGGCGCAGAGCCCGTGCGCCCGCACACGCTCAGGCGTTTCAGCGCCCTGTTTGCGGAACACGGCTTTCGGCACGAGGCCTTCTACTGCTGCTATGGTCAGGCCGAGGCGACACTTTTCCTGACCGGAAATGCCCCGTCCGATCCACCGGTTTTGCGACGCTTCGAGCGTGAAACGCTCGCAAAACAGGCAATGGCGCTGCCGCTACCCGTTGGTTCTGACGAGCATGATGCAATCGAGCTGGCGGCCTGCGGCCGTCCGGGAGCGGATATCGAGATTGTCGTCGTGGATCCCGAAGAAAATCGGCTGCTTGAGGATGCGCAAGTCGGCGAATTGTGGATTCGCGGTCCGAATGTCACTCCCGGTTATTGGGCGAGGGCCAAAGCAAGCGCGGAAAGCTTCGACCAGACAATTGCCGGCGAGGGCGGCTGGCGCCGCACGGGCGATCTCGGCTTTCGCCATGAGGGGCAATATTTCATCACGGGTCGCCTCAAGGACCTCATCATCATCCGTGGGCAGAACCATCACCCCGAGGATATTGAGCAAACCGCCTTCTCTTCGCATGCCGCGCTTGCGCAGGGGCGTGCGGGGGCTTTCGCGCTCGAGGTGGATGGGGAGGAGCAGGTCGGTCTCGTCTGCGAGCTGACACGTGATGGTTTGCGCAACCTCGATGCCGAAGCCATCCTGCAAGCTATTCGCGGCTCCGTCTCCCGCGTCCACAAGCTCAAGCTCGCCGTCATCGTCCTCATCCGCCCCGGAAGCCTGCCGCGCACGCCGAGCGGCAAGGTCCGGCGTTTCGCCTGCCGGCAGGATCTGCTGAATGGCAATCTGAAGCTCGTCGAGCGATGGGAGGCTGCCCCGCAGGCGCGCTTCACCATCCGTGCCGAGCCGGGCGCGGTTGCAGACTGGGCGCAGCAGTTGGCGCAGGTTGACCGGTCTCGATATCCGACCCTGCTTCGCCAGTGGATCAGGGAGGAGGTCGCCTGGCTTTCCCGTCTTCCCGCCGGAACGCTTCCCGCTGCAAATGCCGGTTTTTTTGATCTCGGACTGGATTCCGTGGCGCTTGTCGGCCTTGCCGGAACGCTGGAACGGGAACTGGGTATCAGAACCCACCCGACGCTGTTTTTCGAGCACGCGACAATCGATGCGCTTGTGGAGCATTTGTGCAGCGATCTCCTTGCCTCCCGGGCAACGCCGGAAGCGGGAGAGCAGCCCGCACAGAATTCTCTACCGGAGGCTCCTCCGGAAGAAAGCGACCTGTCATCCGAACTGGCCGCCCTGTCATCGCTTCTGCAGGCCGGAACAGGCCGCAAATAGTCCACGCTTTCACACAATCGATGATCGGAGCCATTGCCGATGAACGTAAAACAACAGGCCGGGGCCGGCAGTCAGCCCGATCAGGCGACATTGCTCGGAATATTGCGTGACGCGCGCGAGCGTCTGGAGATTTTCCAGAAACGTCACGATGAGCGCGTGGCGATCATCGGTCTTTCGGGGCGCTTTCCCGGCGCTGATGACATTGACGGTTTCTGGCGATTGCTTGCCGAGGGCGGTACGGGATTGAAGCCGGTAACGGATGCCGATCTCGAAAGCGCTGGTGTCGATCCTCGACTGTCAGGGCAGCCCGACTATGTCAGGGTCTGGGGCGGCTTCAGCGATCCGACCGCTTTCGATGCTGGATTTTTCGGTTACGCGCCAAGGGAAGCACAACTCCTCGACCCGCAGCAGCGCGTGTTTCTGGAATGCGCCTGGAATGCGCTGGAACATGCCGGTTATGGCAACGGGAAAGGCCGGGGCCGCACGGGTGTTTATGCCGGCGGTTCGCTGAATTATCACTTCACCCATATTCATTCCGACCCATCCCTGCGCGACAATGTGGCGCCGCTTCAGGCCGGGCTCGGCAATGTGTCCGGCATGATCGCATCGCGCGTTGCTTACCATCTCGATCTGGACGGCCCGAGCGTGGGCGTTCAGGCTACCTGCGCCACCGGGCTGGTGTCGGTGCATCTGGCCGCGCAGGCCTTGCTGGCGGGCGAATGCGAGATGGCGGTGGCCGGCGCGGTCTCCGTCGGTCAACCCAAACCCGCCGGTTATCTTTATGAGGCGGGTGGCATCGGTGCACCCGATGGCCAGTGCCGGCCATTCGATGCGGCTGCGAACGGGACCATTTTCACCAACGGGGTCGGCGCCGTGATCCTGAAGCGCCTTGGCGATGCCAGGGCGGATGGCGATACGATCTATGCCGTCATTGCGGGATCGGCGATCGGCAACGATGGCGGCTCGAAAGTCGGCCTGACGGCCCCGAGCGTAAAAGGCCAGGCTTCGGTTCTCAAGAAGGCGCTGGCCAATGCGGGCATCGCACCTTCGGCGGTGGATTATGTGGAAGCGCATGCAACCGCAACCGCGATTGGCGATCCCATCGAGCTGACAGCGCTGAACCGTGTCTACGGGCCGTCGCTGCGTGCCGAAGGCCGGACATGCCTCATCGGTTCGGTGAAGGGAAATGTCGGGCATATGGACGCTGCGGCAGGCATTGGCGGGCTTATCAAGGCCATCCTTGCACTGCGGCATGAATGCCTGCCCGCAAGCGGCAACTTCACGACGCCCAGCAGCTCCTGCGATTTTGAAAGCGGCCCCTTCCGGGTGGCTGCGAAAAAATCCGACTGGAAAGCCGATGCCGACAGGCCGCGCCGCGCCGCCGTCAGCGCCTTCGGCATGGGGGGCAGCAATGCCCATGTGATCATCGAGGAAGCACCCGAACGGGAGCCGCCGGCGGAACGCGGGACGGAGGCGCTGTTGCTGCCGCTCTCTGCACGTTCGGCCGCATCGCTCACCGCGATGCAGGCCTCCCTTTCGGATGCGCTTGCGAAAATCGAAGAGAGGGAAGGGGGGGCCCTTGCTGATGTCGCCCACACGCTGCAGACGGGACGCGAGACCTTCAATCATCGTTCGATCACGCTTGCGACCACGCTATCCGACGCCTCCATGAGACTGAAAGCCGCTTCCGGGCCGGGTTTCGCCGCAGGCCAGATCCCGCAGCACGATCCAAGTCTGGTGTTCATGTTCCCGGGGCAGGGCAGCCAGCATGTCGGAATGGCCGGATCGCTTTACGAAGGTGACCAATATTTCAGGGCCGCGCTGGATGAATGCCTGTCCTTGATACCGGAGGAGCTTGGAATCCGGCCGCTGCTTCTGCAAGGGGCGGATGCCGCCAGCACCGGGCTTGACCGCACCGACCGCGCCCAGCCGGCCCTTTTCGCCGTTGAATATGCGCTGGCCAGAATGTGGATGCAGAAGGGTGTGCAGCCGCGTGCGATGATCGGTCACAGTGTCGGCGAATATGTTGCGGCCTGCCTGGCCGGGGTTTTCTCACTTCGGGACGCCATGGTCCTGGTGCTGGCGCGAGGCCGGCTGATGCAGGGTTGCGCGCCCGGCGGAATGTTGTCCGTCATGCTGCCCGAGGCCGATCTTCGTGTCCGGCTGGATGAGGGGCTGGAAATCGCCGCGGTGAACGGGCCGGGCAGCTGCGTCGTCGCTGGCGATACGGCGGCCCTGCATCGTCTTGCCGAACGGCTGGAGAAAGACGGGGCGGGATGCCGGTTGCTCAAGACATCGCATGCGTTTCACAGCGCGGCGATGGAGCCGATCCTTGAGGAATTTTCGAGCCTGTTTGCCAGCATCAATCTCGCTGCGCCGACAATCGACGTCATGTCCAATCTTTCCGGCAACTGGCTGCGGGCCGAAGAGGCCCGCAACCCGGCATATTGGACCGAACATCTGCGCAGGGCGGTCAATTTCAGCGATGGCATAAAACATATTCTCGCTCTTTCCGCTCCCGTCCTGCTCGAGGTCGGGCCAGGCTCCACGCTTTCAAGGCTGGCGCGCCAGCAGGCCCATGAGGAGTGCCGCATCATCACCTCATTGCCGGATGCCGTCGGCATGGCCGGCTCTGCCGACCATGCGCTGCTCGCGTTCGGGCAGCTGTGGCTGGCGGGTATCGATGTCCGATGGGAGGCGCCTCACGGCGGATCGCCGCATCGCCGCGTCGGTTTGCCGGGTTATCATTTCGAGCGGCAATCATACTGGATCGCGCCGCCCGCAGGGACGCAGGATATTACGGCCCCTGCAACCCATAGGCCGATGGCTGAGTGGTTCCATCAGCCGGTGTGGAAGACGCGGCCGCTGAAAATCGGGGCATCGGCAGCCGCCAAGGGTCGCTGGCTTGTTTTCGGTGCAGAGTCTCTCCTTGGGATTCCGGACGGGATCGACGCTGTTCTCGTCCGTGAAGGAGCGCTGTTCAGCGCTTCGGAGCGAGCCTATACGATCGATCCGGCAAGAGCGGAGCACCTTGTTTCCCTGTTCGACGATCTTGCCCAAAAGAACTGGACGCCGGACCAGATCGTCAGCGGTTTCGGATTGGCGGAAAGGGATGCGCCGGATGCGGCATCGAATTTCGCGCTTGCCCTTGCCCAGGCGCTTGCCCGTGGCGGGCAGCGCCCGGATGTGACGTTCATCGGCAGGTCCATGCACGGGATTTTCGCCGCCGATGGCGTCGCGCCTGCGAAAGCCCGGATCAACGGGCTGGCACGTATGCTGGGCCAGGAACTACCCGGATTGTCATGCCGCAGCATCGATCTTCAGGGCCTGCCTGATGCAAATGCGGCAAAATATCTGCGGGATGTCATCTCGTCGCCCTTTGTCGAGGGCGAGCAGATTTATGCCCTTCGCGACGGTCTTTTGCTCACCCTTTCCCATGAGCGTGTCGAACTCGACGGCGCGGCGGGCAGCGCACCTGTAAAGCCCGGTGAAACCTATCTTGTCGTGGGTGAACTTCTCGGAGGACTGGCGCTCGTCTACGCCCGCGCCCTCATCAAGGCCGGAGCGAAAGTCATTCTGGCGGGCCGTGCGGGAATTCCGCTGGCGCCGGACTGGGAGCGATGGCTCGCATCCCACAGCCCCAGACACCCGGTCAGCCTGTTCATCCAGACGCTCAGATCGCTGGGAACACCCGGAAGAGACTATCTTCTTTTCTCCGGTGATGTCAGCGATGCCGAATGGCTTCGGCTCTCGCTGGAGGAGGGGGAGAAAAGCCTTGGTGCGGTGAAGGGTGTTTTCCACACCGCCGCCATGGGTGACCAGTATTTCGGGCTGCTGGGCAGTGAAAATTTCGACACCAGAAGCCTTCAGGCCGTAAAATCCGGCGCCATCGACGCGATTGATCGTGTTCTTGGGCAACGCAACGGCATTTTCGTGCTCGTCCAGTCGTCGCTGTCATCGATCGTTGGCGGTACCGGCCTTGCCCGTTACGCTGCGGAGAATTCCTATCTGGATGCCTTCGTTTCCGCAAAACGGCATCGGTCCGGTCCTGTCTGGAAATCCGTCAACTGGGATGCCTGCGCATCCATCCACGCGCCGGAGGCGGGGCATGCGGCCCATAGGGAGATAAGTCCGGAGGAGGTCTGGCAAGTCACGACGCTGGTGCTGGAGGAGCCTTCGGCCTCTTCGATCGTGGTCACGCCCTATGATCTCGAGAGCCGCCCGGCGGCGGAGGTTCGGGAGCCCGATGCAGCCACGGCCAGCAGCCAAAAAAACGCCCGCAGCGGCGTATCGGCTGCTTACGCCGCGCCGCAGGGTCCACTCGAGGAGGAGGTCGTCGCCATCATGGCGGAGCTTCTCGGGATAAACGGCATTGGCGCTGCCGATAATTTCTTCGAACTCGGCGGTCACTCGCTTCTGGCCATTCAGGTCGTCGCCCGGCTTCGAAAGCGCTTTGACGTTGAAATTCCCATGCGGGCCCTGCTTTTCGACGCACCGACCGCCGCCGGCCTTGCCAGGGTCATTCAGGAGGGTCTCGACGCCCGCAACCAGGAGGCGGATATCCTCGCCTCGATGCTTGATGACGTCGAGGCCGGCCGTTGAGAACGGCGATAACGCTCACACATAATTCGGGATCATTCTGATGAAATTCAGCCTTTTCTATTTCGACGGCGACGGGTCGCGTCCGGGTCAGGCAAATTACCGGCTGCTGATGGACAGCGCCCAATTTGCAGATGCAAACGGCCTCGAAGCCCTGTGGGTGCCGGAACGGCATTTCCACGCATTTGGCGGTCTCTACCCCAATCCTTCGATCGTCAGCGCCGCGCTGGCGATGGTGACGCGCAATGTGCAACTGCGCGCGGGCAGCGTCGTTGCGGCCCTGCACCACCCCGCCCGCGTGGCGGAGGAGTGGGCGGTCGTCGACAATCTTTCCGGGGGCAGGGCAGGCATTGCGATTGCGGCCGGCTGGACGAAGGACGAGTTCGTCTTTTCGAAGGAACCACACGGGAACCGCCGCAGCACCATGTGGCGCTCCTATGAACAGATCACCCGGCTGCTCGCCGGCGAGGCGGTCGCATTCGAGGATGCGGACGGCAATATCGTTGATGCGAAAACCCTGCCCCGGCCCGTGCAGTCGCGCATCCCCTTCTGGGTTGCATGCCAGTCCACGGAGACCTTCATCGAAGCCGGCCGCCGCGGCCTCAATGTTCTTACGGCTTTGCTCGGCGAAACGACGGAGTCGCTCGCCCCCAAGATCGAGGCCTACCGCAAGTCGCGGGAGAAACATGGGCACGATCCGGCGGCGGGGAGGGTGAGCATGATGGTCCATACATTTCTGGGCGCCGAGGCCGCCAGGGTAAAGGCCAATGTTTCCAAGCCTTTCGGCGATTATCTCCGCACCCATTATCATCTGCTCGAAGGCCTCGGGCGCAGCATGGGTGTCGACATAACGCTCGATAATTTCAGCGACGACGATCTCGACAGCCTGATCGAATTCGGCATTGAGGGCTTCATGAAAGGCAGGTCGCTGATCGGAACCCCTGAAAGCTGCCAGTCGACGGTGGACACGCTGGCGGAGATGGGGGTCGATGAAATCGCCTGCCTGATCGATTTCGTCCAGGATTACGACCTCGTCATGGGCAGCCTGCCCTTCCTGTTGAAACTCGTGGAAGCAAACCGCCCGCCGGTAAGCGTCGCCAGAGCGGTGTAAAGGATTGCGATGATGTCGAACGCCGAGACCATTGCCGCATTGCGCAACCGCATCGCAAATCTTGACCCGGAGCAGCGCGCAAGGCTGCGTGCCCAGCTTGAGGCGCGCGGCATGTCCTGGCACGATATTGCGCCGGACGATGGGGACGCCGATGGCGGGGCCGGGCGGTTGCCGCTGACGTCATCGCAGATGCATTTCTGGCTGCAGCAGAAGATTTTCCCGGATAGTTCGGCCTATGTCATTCCATATAGGTGGCATATTGACGGCCCGCTCGACCATGACGCCATCATCCGCACGCTTCGAATCCTCGTTGAACGGCACGAGCCGCTGCGAACGGCTTTTCCGCTTGAGGACGGCAGGCCGTGGCAGCAGGTTCACGGCAATGTCGAGCCCGAACTTGTCGTTTCCGATTGCAGGGAAATCTCTGCCGCCGACCGCGACGAGGTCATATACCGGATCGCACGTGCACCTTTCGACCTGTCGAAAGCGCCATTGATGCGGACGCATCTTCTCCAGGTTGGAGAACACGAGCATATTCTCGTGTTTGTCTTCCATCACACCGTGGCCGACGGGTGGTCCCGCGGTATTCTGATGCGCGAATTTTCGTCATGTTATGCCGCGGTGGCAAATGGGCGGGAACCGGTCCTCGATCCTTTGCCGCGATCCTATGGCGATTTTGTCCGGTCGAGGCAAAAATGGTCCGGCACCGCGGACTATGAGCGGCAAAAGCATTTCTGGATCAACCGGCTGCAAAATTTCGAGCCGCAGGAGTTTCCCGCCGACTATCCCCGGCACGAAACGGCGGATATGGCCTGCGAGACGCTGGTGAGCGAAATCCCGCAGGACTTGATGTCTGCGGTGTCGGCCCTTGCCGCCAAACTCGGCACGACGACATTCGTCGTGTTTGCCGCTGTTTTCCAGCTCTTGCACCACCGTTATACCGGGCGCAGGGACCTTGCTGTCTGTGTGCCCGTCGCCGGTCGCAGCGATCCCGATATGGCAGGCTTGATCGGCCTGTTCACCAATACGATCGTGTTGCGCAACGATCTAAGCCCCACCCTGTCGTTTCGGGATTGGACGAAACGGGTCCAGGAAGATTTTGCCAATGCCCTGGAACATCAGGACTATCCCTTTGCGGAGTTGATGGATGTGCTGGGCAGCAACCGCGAAGGCGTGGAAAATTCGCCGTTCCAGATCTCCTTTCAGGTCCAGACGATGGGCTACCGGCAGCAGAATGCGCAGGGCTTCGATCTGGGAGACGCCAGCCTGCGGGTGCGGCAGGAAGCGGTGCCGGTGGCGGAAGCAAAGCTCGATATGAGCTGGATGATCATGGAGCGCGCATCGAGTGCGCTGGTCACCGTTGAGTACCGGTCCGGCCGGTTCGAGGCAGTGCGAATGAAGCGGTTGCTGGAGCATTTCGAAAATCTGTTGCGCTCGGTGCTTTCTTCCCCCGATGCCCTTCTCCCCACCTTTGACTATATCCCGGCCGACGAACGCGAAACGCTTCTGTCATCGGGCGCGCTTGTGGCGCGGCCTCTCCCGGTCAATGGCGTGCATGAGCTGATAAGCGGTGCGGCCCGCCGCCATCCCGAAAAGATTGCCATCGAATGCGCGGACAGGAGCTGGACCTATAGCCAGCTGGAGGAGGCTTCCGACAACCTCGCGCGGGCGCTCCTTACGCTGGACAAGCCGGTGAAGCCGGGAATGCGGGTGGCGGTTTCATTGCCGGGGCAGGCAAGCTGCATCATATCTTTCCTCGCCATCATAAAGGCCGGCGCGGTCTATGTTCCGATCGATCCGCGCCACCCGGCAGACAGGGTCGGTTACGTGCTGGAAGATGCCGCAGCCGTTCTGGTGCTGACAAACGACCCGACGCCTTTTTCCGGCATAGCCTGCATCGATCCGGTTCATCATCTTGAAAACCAGTCCGATGCCGCGCTTACGTCCATGCCGGACCACAGCGACATCTACATTCTCTACACAAGCGGCAGTACGGGGCGGCCAAAGGGAGTGCCGATTACGCACCGGGGCCTGCTCAATCAATTCCAGTCACTGGCGCATCAGCCCGGTATAAAGGCCGGGGACCGAATGCTCTCGGTAACAACACCTGCATTCGACATTTCCGTTCTGGAAATGCTCTGGCCGCTGAGTGTCGGCGCCACTGTGGTGATGCGTGAACCGGACCTGCTGCTTCAACCCGAGAAGCTGGGCAGGACGCTGGACGAATACGATATTTCGCATTTCCAGGCGACGCCCGCCACATGGAGAATGTTGCTGGACAGCGGTTGGGAGGGACGAAAATCCCTGACCGGGCTCTGCGGCGGTGAGGCTCTCGACGCACAGCTCGCCGGCCGGCTCATTCGCAAGATCGGCTCTCTCTGGAATGTATATGGCCCCACCGAGACGACGATCTGGGCGGGTGCGCTGCTGGTGACCGAGGCGCACTCCAGAAGCGGCAAGGTGCCGATCGGCGGGCGGCTGGACAACACGTCCTTCCTCGTTCTCGACGCCTATATGGACCCCGTTCCGGAAGGGGTGCCGGGAGAGCTGCACATCGGCGGCATAGGCTTGAGCCGGGGGTACTGGGACCGGCCGGCGCTCGCGGCCGAAAAATTCGTTCCTGATCCGTATGATCTGACATTCACGCCGGGTTCCCGCCTTTACAAGACGGGTGATCTCGTCGTGCGCAGGCCGGATGGCAGCCTGGATTTCGTCGGACGGACCGACTTCCAGATCAAGCTGCGCGGTTATCGCATCGAGGTCGGAGAAATCGAGAGCCTTCTTCAGGAGGAGGATGGGGTCGACCAGGTGCTGGTTCTGCTCGATGCGAATAAGGAGCAGCTTCTGGCCTATGTTCTCCTCGAGGATCGTTCCGGCAAGGTCGACAAGGGGGCCATGGGTATAAGGTTGAGCAGGGCGCTTTCGGCGCGGTTGCCGCGTTACATGGTGCCTTCACATTTCATTCTTCTGGAAGACTTTCCCAAGAATGCGAACGGCAAGGTGGATCGCAAGCGTCTGCCGCTGCCGGATCGCTCGGAAAGGGCCGTTTCCGAGATCAATTCGCCGGGAAACCGCGTCGAGCAGGCTCTGCATGCCGTCTGGCAGAAGATGCTGAAGCGAGAGGATATTGGCGTCAACGACAATTTCTTCGAGCTGGGAGGTGATTCCCTGCTGATCGTCGCCATGCCGGCCAAGGTGCGCGATGCCCTTGGCATCGAGCTGGAGGTCACGGATTTTTTCCGTTTCCCCACACTGGAAACGCTGGCTGGCCACATAATCGATCTCCAGCACGGCAAAGCCACGCCGGCTGAGACGGCGCGCGGGCGAAGCGATACCAGGGTGCAGGGGCGTGAACGGCAATTGCAACGGCGCATCAGGTCCGGCAATTTCGCCTGACCCGTCCCATGAAGTCGATCAGGAACAGCAGCCATGGAACAGGGCGTCGCAACCGCCGGGACAGAAGACATCAATGCGCATGGTAAGCCCACCCTATTCCAACTGAGCTTTCCGCTCCTGCTTCATTCGCTGCTGAGTTTCTTCGTCAACCTGGTCGATACGGCGATAATAAGCGCCTATTCGGCAGAAGCCGCGGCGGCCGTTGCCGTCGCCAAACAGGTGATGATGATCGCTTTCGAATTGTCGGGGCTGGTTGGCATCGGCGCGGTCATCGTTATTTCCCGGCATCTTGGACGGGCAGAGGTGGGCGCGGCGCGGCAGGTGGTGGCGGTGGCGCTCTTGACCAACACGCTCGTCGGCCTGGCGCTTGGCCTGTCGTTGATCGTTGCGGGTCCCTTCGTGCTGGAACAGCTGGCGGGATCGACCTCCCTGAACGATGAAGCCGGCCTTTACCTGAACATCGTCGCGGTTGGCATGATCTTTAACGGCTTCATTGCCGCCGGTCTGGCCTGCCTGCGCGCATTCGGCCACAGCAGGTTGATTCTTGCATTCGGGGTGGGCGTATCGGCCTTTTATCTTCTTGCCGAATGGGTGCTCATTCTGGGCGTTGGACCTTTGCCGGCTATGGGCGTGACAGGTGCGGCAATCGGCACGCTGAGCGTGCGCCTGCTGACCGCCTCCGTTTTGACACCGGTGCTCGTCCGCAAGCTGGGGCTGCGTTTCTCGCTTGCAGATACGATCGCGCGCCTCGCAACCGCCCGCCGGATGATCGCAATCGCCCTGCCGAGCGTCACCGATTACATCGCCTACAGTTTTTATCAGATCATTCTTCTGGGGCTGGTCGCCAGATCCGGTGTCGATGCCGTGCTTGGGCGTACCTATACGATGCTTGCCATGGCGTTTCTGGTCGTCGTCGTCATGGCAATCAGCCAGGGGAACGAGGTTCTGATCGGGTATCGGTTCGGCGAACGAAGGCTCGAGGCGGCGAAGAGCCAGGCCCTTCGGTCAGCGGGCATTGCGGCCGCGACGACAACCGGGCTTGCCACGCTGATCTGGCTCGCATCGGCTTCTTATACCCGGTTGTTCACCGACAATCCGGCCGTCATCGAATTGTGTGGCAGCCTGCTGTTTCTGACGATATTCGTTCAGCCGGGATTTGCATTTAATACGATCCTGTTTCAATCGCTGCGGGCGGTGGGAGATGTTCGCTGGCCGGTTTTTGTGAGCCTGACCGTGACATGGGGGCTCGGCCTTCCCATGGCCTGGTTCTTCTGCTCGTTCCTGAATCTCGGCGTGACGGGCGTCTGGTGGTCGCTGATCGTCGAAGAGACCATAAAGGGCGGTCTGTTCCTGCACCGCTGGCTCTCACGCCGGGCGGGACAGGAGGCGGGCTGATCCGGCCGGTGCGCCGGGGGGCGGTTATGTCCATGGAACAATTGAATGCAGTGATATTACGCGATAGTGTGAATGCCGGACCGGCGATCCCCGCCACTCGTCATGAGGACGTTCATAAACGATGCATCTGAAACGGCAGACTGAAATCGCCTTTGGCATACTTGCGGTATGTGCGCGGCAGGGGAACGAAATCGTATCGGTTCAAAAGGTCTCGGAGGAAATCGGTTCGACGAAAGACCATACCTATCAGGTTGTCGCCTTGCTCGCCCGAAACGGCCTGCTCCAAAGCGAACGGGGCCCCGGCGGCGGCCTGAAACTGGCAAGGGAACCGGAAACGGTGAAACTGACCGAGGTGTTACGGCTGATACAGCCGGAATTACTCGGGGAAGGTGAAGGCAATCTCTCATTGCCTCAATCGGAAACCGAAGCATTCCTGAGCCGTATCGTTTCAACGACATCGTCTTTTTTTGCCCGTCTGCTCGATCGCTTCACGATTGCCGATCTGATCGCCCCGGAGAGCAAAGTTCCCCTCAGCTGTCTGGATTGTCGTCTGCTGACCTCAAGCCAGCAGACGGTGGTCCAGATGACGGGTGACGACCAGCCACGGCTTTCTTCGCCAGCCAGCCCGGCTGCCGCGGCGAGGCGCGCCCGTCTCTAAAGACCGGCGCAGTTTTTCACGCCCGGCACGGTTTCAGGCAATGGCCCGATCTGCCATGCTCTCTTCTTCCATATCGGGGTTTTGCCCATGCGGCAGGGTCTCGATAAAGAAGTCGAAGGGGCGCCGCGCCGTTTCCTTGACGCGATAACGCAGAACGTCCTTCACGTCGTTTTTCGGCGTGAAAGTGAGGACCATGGGAGCGGTGTCATAAAGCGCCGTTTCCTGCACGTAAGACGACGAGCATATGATGACCTGATCGCCACGCTGGCAGGTGCGCGCCGCAGCGCCGTTCAGGATGCAGCATCTTGATCCCGCTTCGCCGAAAATCACATAGGTCGAAATTCTGGCGCCGCTCTGCTTGTTCCAGATATCGACGAATTCCAGAGGTCTGATGCCGGCGAGGTCGCAATGCTCGGGATCCAGCGTGATGGATCCGTGATAATCAAGATCGGCTCCCGTTACGGTGATGCCGTGTAGTTTGGCTCTGACGATGCGTATCAAATGCAACTCTCCTCAAGATGATTTCAGATTGTCGCATTCAACCGTCTCACAGCGTCGGTCTCGCCCGCAGATGGCACCGGCGGCGCCAATCGCCGACTGCGACACTTTGAACCGTCGATCTTTGTCGGGGTGACGTCGGCTATCTTGTAGGTGTCGGCAAGTTCGATGAAATATTCGGAGGTGGCTTCCGCCAGCATATGGAAAATGCCCGCCGTGCCGGAAGGATTGGTGTTGCGCGTGCGCGGCCGCCTGACGATAACCGGCTGTGTGGCTCGCAGGATCATGCCCACGGAAAGACTTTCCGGATCGACATTGAGAACGACACCGCCGGTGCGCCCACGCCTGCTCTGCAACAGGCCGTTTCTGACGAGAATTGCAACCACTCTCGCCGCATGGTCTTTCGTCACCCCGAGCCGGTGAGCCAGCTTTCTCGTCGTATGGGCTTCCTCTGCTTCATGTATGCAGTTGGTCAGAATGCCGATTGCGATTTCAGATTCCCTGGTCAGATACATCGTGGTTCTCCTCACACCGAGAAACGGAAAGTGCAAATTTCCTCTCGTGATTTAGACGAACAGCATCTGCTCTTTAGGACATTGTCATAAAAAAAATATCCCGACCGGCAGCGGCATCGGGAAGCGAAAGCCCGGAGGCTTGTGTCTGCCGATGGGAAATCTCGCGGCGCAGGAGTTGAGAATGGCGACGACTTGTGCTGTTGACTCCGGCAAGGGAATTTCTCTTTTCGGACAAGAGATTTTGTTGAGATGAGCGAACTAAAAATGGTTGATAACGGCCAGGTTGGATCAGATGTCGTCGTCGCAATCCCTGTCTGCGAAGTTCTCGCAGCTTATGATGCGACCATGCTCCTCAACGAGGCCGAGCAGGCCCAGGCGGAACGCTTCCACAAAAAGGAGGATAGTTCCCGCTATCAGGCGGCACATGTCGTCAAGCGGCTGCTGATCGGTGCGGCTGTTGGAAAGAATACCGAAGATCTGCATTTTTCGCGGGCGGCGGGCGGCAAGCCCGTTCTCGTCAATGGCGGCCGGTTGGATTTTAATTTATCGCATGGCGGTGATTGGGTCGCCGTCGCGCTCTCATGGTCGGGTCGTATCGGTGTCGACGTCGAATCCGAAAGAGAGGACGACTTCTGGCGGGAGATCGCCTCGGTGTTCCTGGCGCCAGGCGAGGGCAAAAACGTCGGTTTCCTGAAACTGTGGACCGCAAAGGAGGCCGCCGCGAAGGCGAATGGGGCAGGGCTTGCCATACCACTCCCGGAAATCGTTATCGATATGGCCGGTTCGCAGACCTTTGTTGCGGCCCTGCCCGCAGAAGGTTTGTCGGGCGAATGGCGGCAACTCGATGCGGAGCATGTTCTGGCCGTTGCTACCGATGCGGGCATACCCGAGATTTGTATCTGTGGCAGCGCCAGTGATCTAAGGCATGTTTTGGCGCGGCTTCAATCCCTGCCGTCGTCGTCGGCGGGTGTTCGAAACGGCTCTCCGGTCGACTAGTTCGCTTCCACCGAGGCGCTTTCCGCCGTCATGTGCCGGCTTGCCAGTTCGGGAAGCGCAACGGCAGGATTGTCTTCGAAGTATCGGCGCCAAAACGCGCTGGCCACACCGATAGCGAGTATCAAATTTCCCAGGTTTAAAGAATAGGCGACAAAGGCGGCCGGATTTGATAAATTACAAATCGGCCGGCTGCGGTTTGACGCGCAGATAAAAGTCTCCGGGCGTTCCTATACCGCCAGCCGGATCATGGCGCAGGAGGAGAAGTGCTATGACGGCATTCCATGTCATGGCCGGTGCGAGCGGTGAATTTACTCGCCCGGAAGTCCGCAAGATTGGTATCGCAGATATTGTGGATGCATTGAGGCTGGGACTCGACGACTTCAAGGAGAAGCCGTCCCACTATGTCTTTCTCTGTCTCATGTATCCGATCGCCGGTGTTTTCCTGGTCATGTGGAGCTCCGGCGCCAATCTGCTGCCGCTGATTTATCCCTTGATGTCAGGTTTTGCGCTGATCGGTCCGATCGCGGCCATCGGTCTTTATGAAATCAGCCGACGGCGCGAGCAGGGGTTGGACAGTTCATGGCGCCATGCGCTGGAGGTGCGTCAATCTCCGGCCCTGCCGTCGATCGTCGCAGTCGCCGTTATGCTGTTTACGCTTTTTGTCGTCTGGCTGATTATTGCGCAGCGCATCTACACCACGACCTTCGATGCGGTCGGTCCGGTCGCGCTCTCGACCTTTCTGTCGGATGTGCTGACGACTCCGCAGGGCCTCTCCCTGATAATCTGGGGGAACCTGGCCGGTTTCGTATTCGCGGTCGTTGTGCTGGCGACAACGGTGGTGGCCTTCCCGCTGCTGCTGGATCGGGATGTCGGTGCAGTCGCGGCGGTGGATGCGAGCATTCGCGCCACGCTTGCCAATCCGGTTCCGGTTGCACTTTGGGGATTGATCGTCGCGGCGCTGCTCGTCGTCGGCACGATCCCCGTCTTCGTCGGCCTTGCGGTCGTCATGCCCATCCTCGGACACGCGACCTGGCACCTCTATCGGAAATTGATCGTCCCCGTTTATCCAAATCGCATGCCCTGAATTCATAACGGAAATCCAGCGTCGATCATCCTTCCCGCCTTGCGGCGGGGAGGGCGATGGAACGCGTGAGGATGCCATGTCGTATCGCTTTCTTCCGATCTGTCTGCTTTTCGCCATTACCCTCCCGTTTAACGCGCATGCGCAGGAGGGCGACACTGCTGCCGGGGCCACCGTTTTCAAGAAATGCGCCATTTGCCATGCCGCAGAAACGGACCAGAACAAGGTTGGACCCTCGCTGAACCGCCTGTTCGGCAGAGCCGCCGCCACACATCCGGATTTCGCCTATTCGCAGGCGATGCGGGATGCGGGCAAAGCCGGTCTGGTGTGGAACGAGACATCGCTCCGCGATTATTTGCACGACCCAAGGATGAAGGTGAAGGGCACGAAAATGGCCTTTGTCGGGCTGAAGGACGACACCGATATCACCAATCTGATCGCCTATCTGAAGCAATATTCCAGGTAACGAAATGACCGGTGAGAGCGGCCCGTCTCGCATCGGGGGGGCTTGATGGGTGAGGGCCGATTGACGGACGAATGGCTGCGGTTGCCGCAATTGCTCGCCCGACCTGTTCATGAGATAATGCTAATACGTTTCGCGATAGGATTGTAGAAATAGTCGCGGCCGTGTTCGGGGAGGAGACGATGGCTGTCGTTGTGGTTCTCGTTCTGCTGGTGGTGGGGTCGGTCGCATTCCACCTGCTGAGCCCTTGGTGGTGGACGCCGATTGCCTCCAACTGGAGCTATATCGACAATACGATCATCATCACCTTCTGGATCACCGGATTTGTCTTCTCGGCCATCGTGCTGTTCGTTGCCTATTGTGTGCTGCGCTTCAGGCATCGCGCCGGAAATCAGGCGGCATACGAGCCCGAAAACAAGCGTCTGGAAGCATGGCTTGCCGGAGGCACCGGGGTTGGGGTGGCTGTGATGCTTCTGCCCGGCCTCTTCGTGTGGCACCAGTTCGTAACCGTGCCGGACGGCGCCGGCGAGGTGGAGGTCGTCGGAAAGCAATGGCAATGGAGTTTCAGGCTTCCCGGAGCGGACGGGCGGCTCGGGCGGGCGGATACGCGCGCCATCACGCCGGACAATCCGCTCGGTTTGAACAGGAACGATCCCGCCGGAATGGATGATGTCATCGTTGACGGCGGCGAGTTGCATCTGCCCGCCGGCAGGCCGGTGAAAATGCTGCTGCGCGCCATCGACGTGGTGCATGATTTCTACGTGCCGGAGTTCCGGGCCAAGATGGACATGATTCCCGGTTCGGTCACCTATTACTGGTTCACCCCTACGCGGACGGGAACCTTCGAGGTTCTCTGCGCGGAATTGTGCGGGGTCGGCCATCCGCAGATGCGCGGCACCGTCATCGTCGATACCGAGGCTGACTATCAGGCCTGGCTGCAACAGCAACCGACTTTCGGAAAATCGCTCGCATCGGCGGAAAAATCGGCGGCCAGGTGAGCGCCATGCGCCGTTGAAGGAAAGACCGCATCGGAGGGAACAGGGAGGACGGAATATGGTCGAGATTGAAACCGGCGCCGGGCAGATCATCCCGCCAGCTGAAGTCGAGGATGTCGAGCTTTATCATCCGAAAAGCTGGTGGACGAAATATGTCTTCAGCCAGGATGCCAAGGTCATCGCCATTCAATATTTCCTGACGGCCGTTGCAATCGGCATGTTGGCCCTGGTGCTGTCGTGGCTGATGCGGCTGCAACTCGGTTTTCCCGGTTATTTCGCCTTCATCGATGTCGAACATTATTATCAGTTCATCACCATGCACGGCATGATCATGGTGATCTACCTGCTCACCGCGCTGTTCCTCGGCGGTTTCGGCAATTACCTGATCCCCCTGATGCTCGGCGCACGCGACATGGTGTTTCCCTATGCGAACATGCTGAGCTACTGGCTTTATCTCTCCGCGGTCCTCGTGCTGGTTGCTGGTTTTTTTGCGCCCGGCGGGCCGACGGGCGCCGGCTGGACGCTTTATCCGCCGCAGGCGCTTCTATCGGGAACGCCGGGAGGGCGTGACTGGGGCATCATCCTGATGCTGTTGTCGCTGATCCTGTTCATCATCGGTTTCACCCTTGGCGGGCTGAATTATGTCGTCACGGTGCTGCAGGGCCGCACACGCGGCATGACGCTGATGCGCATGCCCCTGACGATATGGGGCATCTTCACGGCGACCGCCATGGCGCTGCTCGCCTTCCCGGCGCTCCTCGTTGCGGCTGTCATGATGTTGTTCGACCGGCTGCTCGGCACCAGCTTCTTCATGCCGGCCATCGTCGAGATGGGTGAGCAATTGAAACAGGAGGGCGGCAGTCCCATCCTGTTCCAGCACCTGTTCTGGTTCTTCGGCCATCCGGAAGTCTATATCGTCGCCCTTCCGGCCTTCGGCATCGTTTCGGATCTGATCAGCACCCATGCGCGCAAGAATATCTTCGGTTACCGGATGATGGTCTGGGCGATCGTCATCATCGCGGCGCTGAGCTTCGTCGTCTGGGCGCATCACATGTATGTCAGCGGCATGAATCCGAATTTCGGCTTCTTTTTCGCGACCACGACGCTGATCATTGCCGTACCCACGGCGATCAAGGTCTATAACTGGGTGCTGACGCTCTGGCGCGGCGATATCCACCTGACCCTGCCGATGCTGTTTGCGCTCGCCTTCATCGTCACATTCCTCAATGGCGGTTTGACCGGCCTCTTCCTCGGCAATGTCGTCGTCGACGTGCCGCTTTCGGACACCATGTTCGTCGTCGCCCATTTCCACATGGTCATGGGGGTTGCGCCGATCATGGTGATCTTCGGTGCGATCCATCATTGGTATCCGAAAGTCACGGGCCGGATGCTGAACGAGGCGATGGGGCATGTCCATTTCTGGGTCACCTTTCTCGGCGCCTATGCCATCTTCTTCCCGATGCATTATCTCGGGTTGATTGGCGTGCCGCGCCGTTATTACGAACTGGGCGAAAGCGCATTCATTCCAGCTTCGGCACACACGCTGAACATGTTCATCACCGTGGCTGCGCTCGTTGTGGGGGCGGCGCAATTGCTATTCCTGTTCAATCTCGACTGGAGCCTGCGCTGGGGCAAAAAGGCGGGCGGCAATCCATGGCGGGCAACGACGCTGGAATGGCAAACGCCGCAAACTCCGCCGGTTCATGGCAACTGGGGCAAGGAGCTGCCGGTGGTCTATCGTTGGCCCTATGATTACAGCGTGCCGGGCGCGGCTGAGGACTTTTTGCCGCAAAACCAGCCGCCGGCAGCCGGGCCGTCCGAGAGGGCCTTGTCATGATCGCCATTCTCATTTTCATGGCGGGAATAGCGGGCATCATCGGCTGGTGGATGGCGGGCCAGCGGCTGACCTCCAAACCCTGGCTGGAAGTCGGGCCGGCAGGTGGTACGCCGCAGATGCAGAGATCTCCGGCGATGATCGCGAAACTCGGGCTCGGTATTTTTCTGGGTGTCGTCGGTGCGCTGTTCACGCTGCTCATCAGCGCCTATCTCGGCCGCATGGGCGGCGCAGACTGGTGGGGCATCCCCGTCCCGGGGCTGTTATGGGCAAATACCGCGGCCCTTGCCGCCAGCAGTCTGGCGCTGCAATGGGCGAAAACCGAAGTCGGTGCCACTCATCGCGACAGGCTGAACGCGGCTCTTGCGACCGCCTTTGTGACAGGCCTTCTCTTTGTCGGCGGGCAGTTCATGGCGTGGTGGCAACTCACCTCTGCGGGTTACGTGCTGGCGAACAATCCATCGAACAGCTTCTTCTACATGATTACCGGGCTGCACGGCCTGCACATAGTGGGCGGGCTTTTCGTGCTCGGACGCACCGCAATCCGTGCCCGGATCGAGCCCCTGTCGGCGCGGATACGCCTGAGCGTGGAGATGTGCGCCATATACTGGCATTTCATGCTGGTCGTCTGGCTGATCCTTTTTGCGCTCTTCGCCGGCTGGGCGAACAGTTTCGTCGATCTCTGCCGTCAATTGGTCAGCTAGAGCTGCGGGAGATGAACCTGAATAGGCCGCCGCACTTTTACTGGAAGTCCTCTAAGGAGTGTCGATCATGACCGTGTCCGTGGAAAGACCAGCAAGTGATCCGCATCTGCGGCCGACGGGACTGCGCGGCATCGCCGCCGATCTGTCATCGGACCAGCGGGCGTTCAAGAACGTCTCCTGGGGCAAGGCGATGATGTGGATATTCATCCTCAGTGACATCTTCATCTTCGGTTGTTTTCTCCTGGCCTATATGTCGGCGCGCATGTCGACCACCATCGCCTGGCCCAATCCGAGCGAGGTTTTCGCCCTGACGATCGGCGGCGTGGAAATTCCGCTGATCCTGATCGCCATCATGACCTTCGTCCTCATCAGCAGCAGCGGCACGATGGCCATGGCCGTCAACTTCGGATACCGCCGCGATCGCCGCAAGACCGCCGCACTGATGGTGTTGACGGCGGCGCTCGGCGCGACATTCGTCGGAATGCAGGCCTTCGAATGGACGAAACTGATCAAGGAAGGCGTGCGTCCCTGGGAAAACCCCTGGGGGGCTGCGCAATTCGGCTCGTCCTTCTTCATGATCACGGGCTTTCACGGCACCCATGTCTCGATTGGCGTGCTGTTTCTCCTCATCATCGCGCGCAAGGTGTGGCGGGGCGATTTCGATGAGGAAAGGCGGGGGTTTTTCACCAGCCGCAAGGGGCATTACGAGATCGTCGAGATCATGGGCCTTTATTGGCACTTCGTCGATCTGGTGTGGGTCTTCATCTTTGCATTCTTCTATCTGTGGTGAGTGAGGATGGCATCATGGCACAGGAACAGACACATTCGGGACAGCAGCATCCGATAAGGCTTTACATGGTGGTCTGGGGCCTGCTTTTCGTCCTCAGCGCCTTCTCCTACATGGTCGATTATCTCGGCATCCAGAGCTATCCAAGGTGGTCGCTGATCATCCTGTTCATGCTGCTGAAGGCGGGGCTCATCATTGCGATCTTCATGCATCTGGCCTGGGAACGGCTGGTCCTGATCTATGTGATCCTGCTTCCCCCGGTCCTCGTGCTCATCTTCACCGCCCTGATGGCCTCGGAATCCAGTTACACGGTCCTTAGCCGACTGACCTTCCTGGGCGCCGGCTCGTAAGCCCCTGAGTTTATGCGCTCTTGACCAGCCAGTCCGCGAACAGCCGGGCCTGTGCCGAGGCGCGTGGGTGAATTTTCAGATGAAACGCCACGGGTGAGGCGATGCTTTCGGGCACAAGCGGGATCAGCGAGCCGTCCTGCATCAGGTTGCCGACCAATCCATCCCACCCCAGCACCGCGCCAATGTCGTCCTGCGCGCTCTGAAGCGCAATCGTGTAATTGTTGACATGGAAGCCCCGGCCTTTCGGAGCGGGGAGACCCAATGACTGGAACCAGTCGGACCAGCTTGTCCAGTTGGTTTCCTCGCTGCTCGAATGGATCAGGGGAGCCCTGAGCAAGTCTTTTATCGAGGAAATGCCGTGTTCCGCCATGAAGCGCGGGGTTCCGAGTGCGACGATCCTGTCCTGAAAAAGCTTGCGATATTCGCAATGATCGTCTTCCGGATTGCCATAGTGAATGCTGAGATCGCAGCGGTTCGCCTGCGCCGGAACATCGCTGACGATTTGGGCGATGGTGACTGCGGGATGAAATTTCCAGAAAGCGGATATTTTCGGCGTGAGCCAGAGCGAACTGACCGCCGTGGTCGCCCGAATGGTCACATCGACCGCCTCGGGACGATCCCTTATCTCGCCGATAACATCCGAGATCGCCTCAAAACCGCGCTGAAGCGCAACAAACAGGAAAGCGCCTTTTTCGGTCAGCTCCACGCCCTTGCTGCGGCGGATGAACAGCGGGCAGCCCAGATCGCTTTCGAGCGCCTTTATCTGATGGCTGATCGCCGCCGGCGTCACGTTCATCTCGCCTGCGGCCTGCTTGAAGCTCAGATGCCGCGCCGCCGCCTCGAAGCACACGAGGGCGGTTATCGAGGATAAGTCGTAAGGCCTCGGCATGAAGGGGTCTCCACATTATGAGTTTACTTAAACTAAATCAGCATGAAAATAATTGCTATTGTCAAAAACAGCGGTGAGGGGGATTTTTGCGGTCAGAACAAGGATAAACCGGGAACCTACCGCCATGAACGCACATATTTCCGCACAGGAACTGCTGGCACGCCGCAAGCCAGGCCATGCTCTGGAACAGCCCTTCTATACGTCGCAGTCGATCTACGATCTCGATCTCGAACATCTCTTCTACAAGGAGTGGCTGTTTGCCATTCCCGCCTGCCAGCTGGTGAAAACCGGCAGTTACGTCACGATGCGCGTCGGCGCCTACAACATCATCATCGTGAAAGCCCGCGATGGCGAAATCCGTGCCTTTCACAATTCCTGTCGTCATCGCGGCTCCATCGTCTGCAAGGCGCGTGAGGGGCAGGTGGCGAAACTGGTCTGTCCCTACCATCAATGGACCTATGAGCTGGACGGCAAACTTCTCTGGGCAAACGACATGGGCCCGGACTTCGACGCATCGTCCCACGGCTTGAAGCCGGTTAGCCTGCGTAACCTCGACGGGCTGATCTACATCTGTCTGTCCGACACGCCGCCGGCCTTCGAGCCCTTCGCCGAGTTGGCGCGCCCCTATCTGGCGGTCCATGATCTTTCCAACGCCAAGGTCGCTTACACCTCGACCATCGTCGAGAAAGGCAACTGGAAGCTCGTCTGGGAAAACAACCGCGAATGTTACCATTGCAGCAGCAACCATCCGGCGCTCTGCCGCTCCTTCCCGCTCGATCCGGAAGTGGCGGGCGTTTCGGCGGACGGTTCCATCTCGGCGCGGCTTCAGGCCCATTTCGACCGCTGCGAAGCCGCCGGCGCTCCGGCACAATTCCTCCTGGCCGGCGACGGCCAATATCGTCTGGCGCGGATGCCGCTCCAGGAAGGTGCGCTGAGCTACACCATGGATGGCAAGGCCGGCGTGGATAAGAAACTCGGCCGGGTCGCCGTGCCGGACGCCGGCTCGCTGCTGGTCTTCCACTATCCCTCGACCTGGAACCATTTCCTGCCCGACCATTCGCTGACCTTCCGCGTGGCGCCCATCAGCCCCACGGAAACCGAGGTCACCACCACCTGGCTCGTTCACAAGGACGCGGTCGAAGGCGTCGATTACGATCTGAAACGGCTGACGGAAGTCTGGATCGCCACGAATGACGAAGACCGCGAGATCGTCGAAACCAATCAGGAGGGAATTTTCTCCCCCGCCTACCGCCCCGGCCCCTATTCGCCGGCGCAGGAAAGCGGCGTCATCCAGTTCATCGACTGGTATGCCGGCTGGCTGGAACGCTCGCTGACGACATCTGAGATGGCGGCCCAGATAGCGGCGGAGTGAGGCGATGAACACCATCACAAGGCCCAGACTCGCCTTCTGGTCGGACACGGAAGAGCTGGAATGCGTCTCCTGTCTGCCGGAAGCGACGAACGTCATGACGTTCGGTTTCCAGTCTCCTTCCGGCGCTCTTTTCAGCTTCGATCCCGGCCAGTTCCTCACGCTGGAACTGCCGGTGCCGGGTGGAAACGTCTACCGCACCTATACGATCTCGTCCTCGCCGTCGCGGCCGACCTGCCTTACCGTCACCGTCAAGGCGCAGGCGGATTCCATCGGCACACGGTGGATGTTCAACAATCTGCGCCCGGGCGTTCGGCTGCGCGCCACGGGGCCGGCGGGCCGGTTCTCGATCATGCAGCATCCGGCGGAGAAATATCTGTTCATCTCGGCCGGATCGGGCATTACGCCGATGATGTCGATGACCACCCATCTTTACGATTCCGGCCGCGAATCGGATATTGTTTTCGTCAATTGTGCCCGGCGTCCTTCCGAGATCATCTTCCGGGAACGGCTCGAGCATATGGCCTCGCGCGTCAACGGCATCGATCTGAAATGGGTCGTCGAACAGACCGATCCTTTCAGGCCCTGGACGGGTTATCGCGGTTTCTTCAACCAGATCATGTTGGGCCTGATGGCGCAGGACTATCTGGAACGCGAGGTGTTCTGCTGCGGGCCTGAACCCTTCATGCGGGCGGTGCGCGAGGCTCTGGCCAGCCTCGGTTACGATATGGGCCGCTACCATCAGGAAAGCTTTCAGGCGGCCCCGCAGCAGGCCGAAGCGGTTCCGGCCGATGTCGTTCCAGATGAGGATAAAACGGCGGAGATCGAATTCAGCCTGTCGGACATTTCCACCCGTTGCGCCGAGACCGACACGATCCTCGCCGCCGCGCGGGCGGCAGGTCTGATGATCCCTTCGGGCTGCACCATGGGCCTGTGCGGCACCTGCAAGATCCGCAAGCTCGAAGGGCAGGTGCATATGGTGCATAATGGCGGCATTACCGACGAGGATATTGCCGACGATTATATTCTCGCCTGCTGTTCGAGGCCGATCGGCTCCGTGAAGCTTGAAATATAGGCGCAAAAGAGTGGCGTGCATTCGCAGGGGAAGCACGCCGCCCGATCATTGCACTGAAAGCGCCTTCGCTTTTCTGAAAGCCGCATCCAATCCCGCCTCGACCACGTTGGCGAAGCCCGCGCGGCGCATTGCGAGAATGCCGGCGGCCGTTGTTCCCTTGTAGTCGACAAATGACGTCACGGTTTCGTCGGGAGAAACGCCGTCCCGTTCCTGGAGCCGTCCCGCGCCGATGATGACCTGCTGTGCGGCGCGGCGAGCCACCGCCGGCGGTATGCCACGCGCGATCGCATCGTTCATCATCGCCTCCGCCAGCAATGCCGGGAATGCGGCTCCAGATCCGGACATGGCGGTGAAATAGTCGATATCCGTCTCGCGGTTGACGAGATCCACCTCGCCGCAACTGCGAAACAGCGTGCCGACAGTCTCTGCGTCACTGGTTTCGGACGACGCAACGAAGAAGGGCGTATAGGCAAAACCGACTTCCGCCGCCGCGTTCGGCAAAGCGCGCGCGACACGCGCGGAGCCGGTTCTTTCCCTGATATTGTCGACCGTCACGCCGGCCATTACCGAGACCACCAGCTTGTCGGTGAGGTCGATCTCGACCGCGCTCCAATCCTGCGGCCGAACCGAAAGGATGACGATGTCGGAATTCTCCGCCAGCTCGCAATTGTCCTGTGTCCAGCGGCAAGCCAGAGGCTCCGCCGGTTTGCTGCGCCGGTAGGAGCAGATCAGCCGCTCGGCGGATAGGGTGCCGGAGCGGACGAGTGCTTTTGCCATCGCCGTTCCCAGCCATCCAGCGCCTCCGACGATGCCGATGCGACCGATATCCACCATGATCGAAACACTCCTCAACCGATCTGAAATCCATGCGCCAGCGGGTCGCGATCATCCACGAATATGGTGTTGTGTCCAATGATCCGCGCCCAGCCGGAGACGCTCGGCATTATGGCTCTGAAGCTGCCGACTGCCGTCTCTTCCTCGATCCTGCCTTCGAAGATCGTGCCGATCAGGCTTTCCTGACGAAATCTTTCCCCGGCTTGCAGGCGGCCCTTGCCATGGAGTTGCGCCATGCGGGCCGAGGTGCCGGTGCCGCCGGGCGAGCGGTCGATGGCCTTTTCGCCGTAAAACACCGCGCCGCGCCCGTCCGCCTCGGCTGAAACCGGTTTGTCGCACCAGATGGCATGGTGCACGCCACTTATTCTCTCGTCCTCGGGATGCACCGGATTGCAGATTTGCGAAAGCGCGTCGCGCAGCTTGCGGCTGAGATCGACGATATCGCTGGCCGACATGCCATCGAGACCGGGCCAGGCGGCTTGCGGCTCGACCACCGCATAATAATTGCCGCCATAGGCGACATCGACCGTGAGCCTGCCGAGACCGGGAATTTCCACCTCCACATCGGCGGCATGAAGATAGCTGGCCACGTTGAACATGCGGACGGATTCGACGAAGTCTGCGGGCTTTTCGTATTGAATATCGACCTTTCCAGCGGGCGTCTCAATTGACAGCCTTCCCGGCACCTTAGGAATCACTAGGCCCTCCTCGATTGCCGCCGTCACAAGCCCGATTGTGCCGGCGCCGCACATGGGCAGGCATCCGCTGACCTCGATGAAGATCACCGCGAAATCGCAGTCCTGCCGATAGGCCGGATAGATGATCGCACCCGACATCACATCGTGGCCGCGCGGCTCGAACATCAGCGCCTGCCGTACCCAGTCGTGGTCGCGAACGAATATGTCGCGGCGCTCGGCGATCGGAAGATGCGGCAGCAGCGGCCCCCCGCCGGCGACGAGACGAACGGGATTCCCGCAGGTGTGGGAATCGATGCAGAAGAAGCTGTGGCGCATGGCTCTCTTTTCCTCAGTGCGCGCCGTTTCCTCCGGCCGATACCCTGCGGCCCTGTAGCGCGCTTCTGGACAGTCGGTCGAGGAAAATGGCGATGGCGACGATGGCAAGTCCGGCTCTCAGGCCCGGACCCATTTCCATGCGCGTCAAGCCGCGCGTGACTTCGGCGCCGAGCCCGCCGGCCCCGACAAGCCCGGCCAGCACGACCATGGCCAGGGACAGCAGAATGCACTGGTTGAGGCCGACCAGAAGCGTGGGCGTGGCGGATGGGATTTCGATCTTGAACAGGATGGATCGGGGCGAGGCGCCTGTTGCCTGTCCAAGTTCCAGAAGATCCTTCGGCACCTGGTTGAAGGCAAGCGTCGTGAGGCGCAGCATCGGCGGAACGCCATAGACGATCGTAGCGATGATCGCCGGGACACGGCCGAGGCTGAAGATCATCACGGCCGGGATCAGATAGACCCATGGCGGTACGGTCTGCATGATGTCGAGCACCGGGCGAATGAAGGTTTCGAACCTCTTGTAGCGCGACGCCAGAATGCCGAGCGGGAAGGCGACCGACACCGAAATGGCGACGGCCACGGTCACCAGAGAGAGCGTCTGCATCGATTCCGTCCACAAGCCGGCGAAGAAGCAGAAGGAGAGCGCAAGCACCGTTACGATCGCGGCCTTGAGGTTGATGGCGAAGAAGGCGAGCAAGGTCGCGACCGCAATCAGGGCAAAGGCGGGCGGATAAAGCAGCACGGCTTCGATCGCGCCGAGAACGCTCTCGATGAGGTTGGTCACGGCTGCGAAAAACGGGTGGAAATTGGTGTTCAGCCAGTCCACGGCGGGGGCGAGATAGGTGCCCGGAGAAAATCGGAGGAGATCGAAGTTCATCTTGCACCTGCCTTGACGCGGCTGGCCGCGCTTTGCGTGAGCCTGTCCAGCACCATGGTCAGAATGACGATGGCGATTGCAGCATTGATGGAGGTCGCGATATCCAGCGTGCGCACCGCCCCGTAGATCGTTTCGCCAAGCCCGCCGGAACCGACGATGCCGGCGATGACGACCATGCCGAAAGCCATCATCAGGCTCTGGTTGATGCCGGCCATGATGCTCGGAATGGCGAAGGGCAGGCGGATTTTCGTGAACATCTGCCAGGAGGTGAGACCGCTCGCGTGGCCGAGTTCGATGAATTCCCGCGGCGTCATGCGGATGCCGAGCGAGGTCAGCCGGATGGCGGGCGGCATGGCGACGATGAAGGTAGCGATGAGTGCCGTCGCCGGCCCATAGCCCAGAAGCGCGATTGCGGGCAGGAGATAGATATAGGGCGGCATGGTCTGGATCAGGTCGAGCACGGGTTCTAGTACCCGGTCGAGCGATTTGGCGAAGCCGGCAAGGATGCCGAGCGGAATGCCGACCAGCAAAGCGAGGATCGTCGCCGTGGCCACCAAGGCAAGCGTGCTCATGGTTTCGGTCCACAGCCCCATGGCGGCGCAGAACATCAGCGCGACGCCGGCAAGAATACCGGCCGCGAGGTTGATCAACCGCCAGCCGAGCAGGGCCGCGATGAGGGCGATGACGACGGGCGGGGCAAGCTGGAGCAGCCCGAGGATTCCGTCATAGCTGCCTTCAAGCAGCCTGCTGACGAAATCGAACAGCCCCTGACCGTTATCGCCGATCCAGCCGAGTGCATCCTCCGTGAAGCTATCGAAACGGTCCGTGATGATCGAGGTGTCCATTTTGAGCCTCCACCTATGCCGCCGCGAATTGTTCGTCGGGCGCGCCGGCCACGCCGCGTAAAAGGTCGCGGGCGGTGACGATGCCGATGACGGTGTCTTTCTCGAAGACGGCGACGGCGTCGTGGTCGGACCGCATCGTCAGATCGATCAGCCCGCCGATATCGGTCTCCGGCGAGGCGCGGAGCAGCGTGCCGATATCACACTGGGGCTGCGAGGCTGCGAATTCGGCGACCGGCTGCATGACCGAATGGGCCTTCACCAGGTGAATCCGGGAGATGCCCGCCACGAAATCAGCGACATAATCGTCAGCAGGTTTGGTGACGATATCCTCGGCGGTGCCGACCTGCACGATGACGCCGTCCTTCATGATGGCGATGCGGTCGCCGATACGGATGGCTTCTTCGAGGTCATGGGTGATGAAGACGGCGGATTTGCCGAGCGATTTCGTCAGCTGCCGGAACTCGTCCTGCAATTGACGGCGGATGAGGGGATCGAGTGCGCTGAACGGCTCGTCCATAAGAATGATCTCGGGATCGGCCGCGAGCGCACGGGCAAGGCCGACGCGCTGCTGCATGCCACCGGACAATTCCGAGGGATAACGGGAGGTCCAGTCGGCCAGCCCTACTTTTTCAAGGGCTTCGCGCGCCACGCGATTGCGTTCGTCTTTCGCGACACCGCGTACCTCAAGGCTGAAACCGGCATTTTCGAGCACCGTCCGGTAGGGCAGCAGCGCCACGCTTTGAAAAACCATGGCGATGTTGCGGGCGCGCAATTCGCGCAATTCGGCGGCGTTCAGCCTGGCGATATCCTTGCCCTTCACCGTGATCTTGCCGACACTCGGTTCGATGAGGCGGTTGAGGAGCCGGATCAGGGTCGATTTGCCGCTGCCGGAAAGCCCCATGATGCAGAAGATTTCGCCGCGGCGAACCTGAAGGCTGGCGTCGGAGACGCCGACGACACAGTCGAAATCCTCCAGTATCTGCTTCTTTGACAATCCGCGCTCGGAGACGGCCTTGACGGCGGCCTGGGCCCGTGCGCCAAAAATTTTCCAGACGTTCTGGCAATCAACCAACACTTCGTTGGGTTCGTTCATCACAGCATTCATCGCGTTCCCCACGGGCCTGCTCGGGGCCGGCCTTCAACTTTTGGAAATCCGCGTGCGGGCCGGCTTTGCGGCCCGCACGTTCAGGGTCATTCGCTCTTGATGTTTTCCCAGCGCTTCAGAAGGTCGGCGTGGCTGTCGGTCCAGTCCTTGACCGCCTGATCCATCGTCTTGCCATCATTGACCGCAGCATTGATGGCGGTGATATCGGCAAGCGGCACATAAACGCTGGCGACCACTTCACGCGCATGCGGATATTTCTCGGAAAAGCCCTTCTGGCCGATCCAGTAATAGCCCTGCGGCGGCGGGAATACGGCCTTCGGATCCTTGAGGAACTTGACGTCGTAGCGCTGCATCATCCAGGAGGGTTCCCAGATCGTGACGGCGATCCATTCCTTGCGGTCGATTGCCGACTTGAGCGCCGCGGTCATTGCCGCCGTGCTGCCTTCGACGAGCTGCAGCTTCAGGCCGTAATCCTTCACGGCGTTGCTGGTGTCGCGCATCAGGCCGGAACCGGGTTCGATACCCACGATCTTGCCGCCGAACTTCTCGGCGTTGTCATTCAATTGGTCGAGGGAATCAACGGTGACATATTTCGGCACGGCGACGCCCTGGAAGAGGCCGTGCGACACGGGCGAAATTTTCTCGAGACGCCGCTTGTTCTTGTCCCAGTAATCCTGTGCGACATAATCGATCTGCGAGGCGAGCAGTTGAATATCGCCCTTGGTCAGCGCGGCATAGGCGATGCCCCATTCCGAGAACGGTACGACCTTGACGGTATAACCGGAATCCTCAAGCACTTTCTTGGTAATGCCGGTGATGGGTGTGAGATCCTCCCAGGACATCGTACCCATGGTAATGGTCTTTTCTTCCGCATGAGCGGAGAACGCCGTCATGCCGACCATCGCGACCGCGCAAAGCGCTTTCCATAAAGTCTTCATACTATTTCTCCTAGTTTTTGTTCCCATTCTTATCGAAGACCCGACACCGGCCCGGTCCTCCTATTGCGCGGGAGGGTTCATCCCTCGCGGCCTGCACGCAATTCCTGCAATCGGATCACCGAATTGATGCCGAGCCACGCAAACGGTTCCGGTGGCAGCCGGGTGGGCGCGGGATGATCCATGTATTCCTCAAGGTGCCGGGAGGCGTTGCCGGTCGCCAGTTCCGCCGCCATCATGCCGGCAAGCGTGCTTTTCACGGTGCCGAGCCCGTTCTCGCAGCAGGCGGAAAACAGCCCTTCCTCAATTTCGCCGAAGGCAGGCACGTGGTTGCGGCTGAGACAAAGCCTGCCGGCCCAACTATGTTCGAAACCGATATTGGTAAGGCCGGGAAAGCGGGCGTCGAGCGAGCGCCGATGCGCCTGCGCCATCTTCGCAAGCCACCGCTCGCTGATGCCGACCGTCGTCTCGTAGGTGTATTTCGTGCGGATCGCGATGCGTGACTGGCCGCCCGAGGTAATCTTGCGCACGGTCGCGCCCATCGCGTCGGCAGGCAGCAGCGCCCATCTGTCCTCGCCCGAGACACGGTGGCCGAAATCATCCGCCGCAAAGGGCGCGGTTATCGAGGCATAGGCGAAAATATGCATCAGCCGTCCGCCGAAATGGCCGAAATCGTCGATATGGCCGTTTACGCCGAGAATGACCTTTGGAGCGCTGACGCTGCCCTTTGGTGTCGTCGCCGTCCAGATGTGGTTTTCGTGTCCGAGCGCCGTGACCGGCGAATTTTCGAACAGGTCCACCTTCGGCGACAGGCCTGAGGCCAGTTCGCGAATATAGTCCGCCGGCTGGATCAGCACGGCTCCCGGCGTATAAAGCCCGCCGAGATAGTAGTCCGATCCGGTCAGTGCGCGCATTTCGGCGGCGTCGAGGAAACGGTGTTTTTCGCCGGTGTTTTTCAGCGACAGGCCGAAACTCTGGTTGAGTTTCAGCCCCCGGGCGGTGGCGGCGGCATTGATCTTTCCGGCCGGATCGAATGTCTGGCGCGACATTCCGTATTCCGCCGCTGCTTCGGTGGCGAATTTTATCGCCGACCGGTTCTGTTCCATCTCGAGTTTGGTGGCATCGGCCGCGCCGCTCGAATATTCACCGGAGGCGAGGTTATGCGGGACGTCGATCATGAAGCCGGAATTGCGGCCCGAGGTTCCTTTGCCCACCTCGCTCGCATCGAGCACGACGATCCTGTCGCCGGGACGAAGCTGCGTGAGGCGGCGGGCAGCGGAAAGACCCGCAAAACCCGCGCCGATGACCAGCCAGTCCGCCGTTACGTTGCCTTCCAGGCTGCGGACCGGGAAGGAACGTTTGCTGATCGCCTCCCAGCCCGAGATGCCGTTTTCGACCGGCAAACGTTTGACGGACCGGGTCGTCATCTGACCGTCTCGTCCACCGAACGATCCGATATGTCGATCCAGATCGTCTTGAGTTCGCAATAATTGTCATGCGCGAAAATCGACTTGTCGCGCCCGCCGAAACCGGATTCCTTGTAACCGCCGAAGGGCGTGGTGGCGTCACCCTCGCCGAAGCAGTTGACCGTCACGATGCCGGCGCGGATTTCGCGCGACAGCCGGATCGCCTTGCGCAGGCTTGCGGTATAGACGGAGGCGGCGAGGCCGTAATTGGTGTCATTCGCGAGACTGACTGCCTCGGCCAGCGTGTTGAAACTCGTCACCGACAGGATGGGCCCGAAGATTTCCTCCTGGAAGAGACGGCTCGCCGGCGTCACCTTGTCGACCACCGTGGGCTCGATGAAGATGCCCTTCTCGGTCTTGCCGCCGTGAACGATGGCAAGCTTTTCGGTCTTCACATCCTCGAGGAAGGAATGGACCTTGTCAAAATGGGCCTTGCTGACCAGCGCGCCGACGCGGTTTTCCGGGTCGAGCGGGTCGCCCATCTTCCATTCGCGCATATAGGCGCCGATCCGCTGAAGCAGTTCGTTCTTGATCTTCGCATCGACGATCAGCCGCGAGGAGGCCGAGCAATTCTCGCCCATGTTCCAGAAGGCGCCGTTGACAACCTGCTCGGCAACGAGATCGAGGTCTTCGGCGTCATCCAGCACCACCGCCGGGTTCTTGCCGCCGCATTCAAGCACGATGCGCTTGAGGTTGGAGTCGGCGGCGTAACGCAGGAACCGCCGTCCGGTCGGCGTCGAGCCGGTGAAGGCCACCATGTCGACATCCATATGCAGGCCGATCGGCTCGCCGACCTCCTTGCCGCCGCCGGTGACGACGTTGAAGACGCCGGCCGGAATGCCGGCCTCATGGGCGAGTTCGGCAACGCGCAAGGTCGTGAGCGTCGTTTCCGCCGCCGGCTTGACGATGACCGAGCAGCCGGAGGCAAGTGCCGGGCCGATCTTCCAGGCGAGCATCAGCAGCGGGAAGTTCCAGGGCAGCACGCAGCCGACGACGCCGACGGGTTCACGCACGATCATGGCAAGCGCATTGCCGCTGACCGGGGCCGCATTGTCGTAAAGCTTGTCGATCAGTTCGGCGTGCCAGCGAATGGTATGAATCGTATCGGGAATATCGACTGTCTGGCATTCGCGGACCGGCTTGCCGCTGTCGAGGCTTTCCATGACGGCTAGTTCGTGCCGGTTGGTTTCCAGAAGTTTTGCGAAGTCGAGCAGGATCGCCTTGCGGTCGGCCGGCGCAAGATTGCGCCAGCGGCCGTCGTCAAAAGCCTCCCGCGCCTTGGCGACGGCGAAATCCACGTCGCTTGCGTCACAGGCGGCGATTTCGGCGAGCGTCTCGCCGGTGGCGGGGTTGGTCGAGGTGAATGTCTTGCCCGATTTCGCCGGCACGAAAGCGCCGTCGATGAAGGCATTGGCGGGCAGTTGCAGATTGGCGGCGATCGCGCGGTATTCGGCGGCGGTCAAAGGTTCATGCATGATTGGCTCCCGACGTGATCTGGGCGACCGTGCGCTTCAAGGTGGCGACGACAGTCTGGAGGGTGCGTTTTTCCTCGGAATTGAGCGGACGCAGCGGAGCGCGGACGGGACCGGCCTTCAGGCCGATAATCTCGCAGCCGTGCTTGATGGACTGCACGAATTTTCCGCATTCGAGGAAATCCATCAGCGGCAGCATCGCGGTCATGATCGCGCGGCCCTTGTCGAAATTCTTTTCGAGAACACAGGCTTCGTAGAGCGCCACATGTTCGCGCGGCAGGAAATTCGAACCCGCGCAGACCCAGCTTCTTGCGCCCCAGGCGAAGAATTCCAGCGCCTGATCGTCCCAGCCGCAGGAAAGCGCAATGTGCGGAAACTTGCGGGCGAGCAGATGCAGATTGCCCATGTCGCCGGAGCTTTCCTTGATGGCGACGACGTTCTTGGATTTGCCGACGCGGGAGAAATAGTCCTCCCCCATCACCACGCCCATGCGCGCGGGATAATTGTAGAGCATGATCGGCAGGTTGGCGGCGCGGTCGACGGCAAGGGCATGGACCGCATTTTCGCGCTCCGTCGGCAGCGCATAGGGCGGCGAGGAGACGAGAATGGCGTCCGCCCCGATCTCCTTCGCGGCCTTGGCATAGTCGATGGAATCCTCGGTGCGCGTGGCGCCCGTGCCGACGATCAGCGGCAGGCGCGTGCCAATGACCTGCTTTGCGTAAGCGGCGAGATCGAAGCGCTCCTGCGCTGTCTGCGCGTAATATTCGCCCGTGGAACCGCCGACGATAATGCCGTGGACGCGGGCTTCGATCAGCTGTTCCAGAACGGCTGCGAAACCGTCACGGTCGATCTGCCCATCGGGCCCGAGCGGCGTGATTGCCGGAGTGTATATGCCTTCGAACTTCAAGACGATTTCTCCATCGCTGCGACGGGCACCTCGACGAGGGCATCCGCCTTCATTCCCTGCGGTGCGATGAACATTTCCATGTTCTCGCGCGACAATTCCCAATGTTCGAAGACCAGATCGACGACGGCGTCCTCGTCATGCTTTTCAATCGCGGCGATGAAGCCGTCATGGTGCTCGACGGCGAGCTTCAGGCGCTCGCGCATGTCGTCATTGCGTGGCCGGTAGAAGGTGTGGCCGATGCGGGCGTGATCGATCAGCAGCCGGCCGAGGCTCGCCTGCAGGTAGACATTTCCGGACATGTCGCCGATCAGTGCGTGGAAATGGTTGTTTTCCACCACCATGGCCGGCGCATCGCCCGTCAGGCTTGCCGTGCGGAACCGCTCCTGTGTGTCCCGCAATTCGCCAAGCTGTTTCGGCCGGAAATTCTGCACGGCGAGGCGGCCGATCGCGGCATAGATCATCGGCGCGACCAGAAAGAAGTGCCGCAGCGTCTGGTGATTCATCGGAATGACGCGGGCGCCGCGATTGGCGCGGATATCGATATAACCTTCGCCCTCGAGCCGGCGGAAAATTTCCCGGACAGGCGTGCGCGAAAGACCATAGCGCAGGCCGAGGCTCACTTCGTCCAGATCCTGGTCGGGGTCGAGTTCCATCGTCAGAATCTGATGCTTGATATCTTCGTACAAGCCGTTCTTGCCGTTTTTCATCCAAACCTCCTGCCCAACCGGTGTGAGCTCATTCCATTTCTGTCGACGGTGAAAAACTGACACGGGTCGCAGGGCGAGTCAATGAAATTGTATAATTTCGTTATACATTGCTTATAAGGAAATAATTCAATGTGATGATTTCATACGTTCGCGAATGAGCAATGGTTTGAAAACGCTTATCTTTATGGATTCTGGCTATTCGCGTGCGGCTGGCGAAATCCGCCTCGTTTCAGCAACGGGCAGGGTGCGGAAGCTGAGCAGTACCGATGATCGGGGGATGTTCAGGATTGCGGAAGCAGTACGCCGACGGCGAATTCCTCGTCGGTTGTCGTGTGTCCGGCCTGCGTCTTGCGATATTCGCTGGGGGTAAAGCCGCGCTCGGTCCGCAGGGTGCGGGAGAGGTGCGGGGCGTCGCAAAAGCCGGTGGCAAGCGCGATCTGGGTGATCGGGTCATGCGTCGTGCGCAGAAGTGACAGGGCGCGGTCCAGCCGGAGCTCGAGATAGACCTTGGACGGTGTCGCCTTCAGGTCGTTGAGGAAGCGCCGTTCGAGGCTGCGGCGGCCAAGGCCGAGGTCGTGGGCCAGTTCCAGCACCGTTCTCGGCACCTCGATATTCTGCTGCATCCGCAGGATCGCCTTCTTGACCAGGGGATCATTGGCCTTGCGAGCGCTCTGCTGGCCCGGCTGGGGCTTTTCGCCGCTCAGCGCGCTGTCGATCATCATGATGTTGAGACTTTTGATGGCGGCGGACTGGCCGACATGGCGCTCGACGAGAAAGGCGGCCAGATGCGCGGCGCCGTGGCCGCCGGAACAGGTCAACCGGTCGCGGTCGATGACGAAGATCTGGTCGGAGACCATTTGCACCGTGTCGAACCGGTCGAGAAAATCCTGACGGTGGAACCAGCTCACGCAACAGCGATAGCCGTCGAGCAGGCCCGCTTCGTGCAGGATGAAGACGCCGGTGCAGAGCCCGACAATCGGAACTCCCGCCGCCGCGCGATCCTTCAGGAAGCGCAGTGCCTCCGGCGGCAGGGCGCTGTGGTCGCTGATCAAGCCGCCGACAACGACGATATAGTCGTAGTGCCCGGCATCCATCAGCCGCGTATCCGGCTGCACCTTCACGCCGCAGCTGGACTGCACGCTGCCGAGCGTTGCCGAGAGCACCGACCATTCGCACAGGATCGGCCGGGAGCGGTCGGCCTCGTCGGCGGCAAGACGCAGCACATCGACGAAATTCGCGAAGGCCGACAGCGTGAAGCGATCGGCCAGCAGGAAGGCGACGCTGAGGCGTTTTCTGGTTCGATGTGAGGTCATGGCGCAAATATTCATGCAAACAGACGCGATTGTCCAGCCGGGGTGTAACAAATGCTCCTAGCTTTTATGACACGAGATTTTCCAACCATCGGGTCCCGCTATGACGCGTTTTAATGCCTTCAATCTTTTGCGGAATGCCCTGACCGGCCACAAGAACTGGGACGAGCAATGGCCCGACAGCCAGCCGAAAGCCGAATATGACGTGGTCATCGTCGGCGCCGGCGGCCATGGTCTGGGTGCCGCCTATTATCTGGCCAGCCAGCACGGCATCACCAATGTCGCCGTCATCGACAAGGGCTGGCTCGGCGGCGGCAACACCGGCCGCAACACGACGATCATCCGTTCCAACTATCTCTATGACGAGAGCGCCCATCTTTACGATCACGCGGTCGATCTGTGGGAGAACCTGAGCCAGGAACTGAACTACAACGTCATGTATTCCCGGCGCGGCGTGCTGATGCTGGCCCATAATGTGCACGACGTTCAGAGCTTCAAGCGCCATATCCATTCCAACCGCTTGAACGGCGTCGACAATCGCTGGCTCACCCCGGAAGAATGCAAGGAATATTGCCCGCCCCTGAACCTTTCGCCGAATGCCCGTTACCCTGTCATGGGCGGCGCATTGCAGGAGCGTGCGGGTACGGCACGCCACGATGCGGTTGCCTGGGGTTATGCACGTGGTGCCGCTGCCCGTGGCGTCGATATCATCCAGAACTGCCCGGTCACCGCCATTCGCCGTAACGCCGATGGCTCCGTTGCCGGCGTGGAAACGGCGCGCGGCTTCATCAAGGCGAAGAAGGTCGCGGTCTCGGCCGCTGGCCACACATCGGTCGTCATGGATACGGCCGGCGTCCGCCTGCCGCTCGAAAGTTATCCGTTGCAGGCGCTGGTGTCGGAGCCGATCAAGCCGATCTTCCCCTGCGTGGTCATGTCCAATGCGGTCCACGCCTATATCAGCCAGTCCGACAAGGGCGAACTGGTCATCGGTTCGGGCACGGACCAGTACACTTCCTATTCGCAGCGCGGCGGCCTGCCGCTCATCGAACATACGATTGCGGCCATCGTCGAAATCTTCCCGATCTTCAACCGCATGCGCATGCTGCGTAAATGGGGCGGTATCGTTGATGTCACGCCGGATCGCTCGGCCATTCTCGGGAAGACACCGGTCGACGGGCTCTACGTCAATTGCGGCTGGGGCACGGGTGGCTTCAAGGCCACGCCGGGCGCTGCCCACACCTTCGCCTGGACCATCGCCAAAAACGAACCGCACCCGATCAACGCGCCGTTCACGCTGGAACGCTTCCGCTCCGGCCGCCTGATCGACGAGGCCGCCGCCGCAGCCGTGGCGCATTGAGGAGCTGACCCCATGCTTTTGATCCGCTGCCCCTATTGCAACGAAACGCTGCCCGAAGCCGAATTCACCTATGCCGGGCAGGCCCATATCGTGCGCGCCGCCGACCCTTCGTCGCAGACCGACGAACAATGGGAGGAATTCCTGTTCATCCGCGAAAACGTTAAAGGTCCGCATTTCGAGCGCTGGCGGCACATGCATGGTTGCGGCCGCTTCTTCAACGCCGTGCGCGACACGGTGAGCGACCGTTTTCTCACGACCTATCGCGCGGGTGAGCCGCGCCCTGAACTGTCTTCCCTGACACACGCACCAGCAAGCTCCGAGGTGTCGAAATGAACTCCTATCGCGTTTCCGGCCGTGGCCGGGTGGATGCTGCCCGTTCCGTGAGCTTCACCTTCGACGGCAAGACCTATCGCGGCGTCAAGGGTGACACCGTTGCTTCCGCGCTTCTTGCCAATGGCGTGCATCTGATGGGCCGCTCGTTCAAGTACCACCGCCCGCGCGGCCCGGTGGCGGCGGGTTCCGAGGAGCCGAATGCGCTGATCGGCACCCGCCGTGGCGCCGGCCGGTTCGAGCCGAATACCCGCGCCACGGTGCAGGAAATCTGGAACGGGCTGGAAACCACCTCGCAGAACAAATATCCGAGCCTGAAATTCGATATCGGCGCTGTCAACGACATGGCCTATATGCTGTTTTCGGCCGGCTTCTACTACAAGACCTTCATGTGGCCGAAGAGCTTCTGGAACAAGGTCTATGAGCCCTTCATCCGCGCGGCCGCGGGTCTCGGCGTTTCTCCCAAGGAGGAAGACCCGGACACCTATGCTTCGCGTAACCTGCATTGCGATGTGCTGATCGTCGGCGCCGGTCCTGCGGGTCTCGCAGCCGCGCGTGCGGCGGCGGTCGATGGTCTGAAGGTCGTGCTGGTCGATGAAAATGCAGAAGCCGGCGGCACGCTGCTGTCGGAACCGCAGGCGAAGATTGATGGCAAGCCCGCCTGGACCTGGCTGGTGGATGAATTGAAGGCCCTGAAGGATCAGGGCGTCAAGGTAATGACCCGCACGACGGCGATTGCCTATTACCACCAGAACATGATCGGCCTTTGCGAAAAGCTGACCGACCATCTTGAAACCGTACCGAAGGATACGCCGCGCGAACGCCTGTGGCGGGTTCGGGCACGTCAGGTGGTGCTGGCGCAGGGCGCGCTGGAAAAGCCGCTGGTCTTCCACGGCAATGACCGGCCGGGCGTGATGCTCGCAGGAGCGGCCCAGACCTATCTCAACCGTTACGGCGTCAAGGTCGGCAACCGGCCGGTGGTGGTGACGAGCCATGACAGTGCCTGGTATGCCGCTTTCGATCTTCACGGTGCCGGCGCGCGCGTTCAGGCCATCGTCGATACCCGTGCCAGGGTGCGCGAGGAGCTGGTGAACGAGGCGCGTGCGCTCGGCATTCCGGTCAAGCTGTCGCATACGGTCACGGCGACGTCGGGGCGGCTGCGCGTCAAGTCTGTCCGCGTCAATCAGGTGAATGGTTCGACAGTCGCTGCGGGACGGGAGATCGCCTGCGACGCGGTGCTGATGTCGGGCGGCTGGACGCCGTCGCTGCATCTCTTCTCCCACACGCAGGGCAAGCTTGCCTGGGACGATGAGCGGACCACCTTCCTGCCTGCCATGACCAACGAGGACTGTGTGATTGCAGGCGCCGGGCGCGGGCTCTGGGGCATTGAGGCCGCGCTGAAGGACGGCGCGGAGCGGGGTCGTGAAGTCGTCGCCGCACTCGGCAAGGCTGCCAATGCTTCCAGCCATACGGTGGATCATGATCGCATCGGCACTGGTGTCTCGCATACGGAGCTGCCGAGCGACCGCGACGCCGGCAAGGCCAAGGCTTTCGTCGACTACCAGAATGATGTCACCGCCAAGGATTTGAGGCTCGCCGTGCGCGAGGGCATGCGCTCCATTGAGCACGTCAAGCGTTATACGACCAACGGCATGGCCACCGATCAGGGCAAGATGTCCAACATCAACGGCCTGAACATCGCGGCGGAAGCGCTCGGCAAGCGCCAGCCGCAGGTGGGGCTGACCACCTTCCGCCCGCCTTATACGCCGACGACCTTCGGCGCTTTTGCCGGTTATCACCGTGGCGCGCATTTCGAAGTGACGCGCAAGACCCAGATCGACGCGTGGGCCGAGGCTCATGGCGCGGTTTATGAGCCGGTCGGGCAATGGCGTCGTGCCTGGTATTTCCCGAAGCCGGGCGAAGACATGGATGCGGCGGTTGGCCGCGAATGCCGCGCGGTGCGCCAGAGTGTCGGCATTTTTGACGCCTCGACGCTCGGCAAGATCGAAGTGGTCGGTCCGGATGCGGTTGAGTTCATGAACCGCATGTATACCAATCCCTGGACAAAGCTGGCAGCCGGCCGCTGCCGTTATGGCCTGCTGCTTGGCGATGACGGCTTCATCCGTGATGACGGCGTCATCGGCCGCATGACCGAGGATCGTTTCCACGTCACCACCACGACAGGCGGCGCGGCTCGTGTGCTGAACATGATGGAGGATTACCTCCAGACCGAATGGCCCGATCTCAATGTGTGGCTGACCTCGACCACCGAACAATGGTCGACCATTGCGCTCAACGGTCCGAATGCGGCAAAGCTGCTCGCGCCACTTGTCGAAGGCGTCGAGCTGACGGAAGAGGCCTTCCCGCATATGTCCTGCGTGGAATGCACGGTCGCCGGCATGCCGGCGCGGCTGTTCCGCGTCAGCTTCACCGGTGAGATCGGCTTTGAGGTCAATGTGCCCGCGCCGCTCGGCCGCAAGCACTGGGAAATCCTGTGGGAAGCCGGCCAGCAATATGGCATCACGCCCTATGGCACCGAAACCATGCATGTGCTGCGTGCCGAAAAAGGCTACATCATCGTCGGTCAGGACACGGACGGCACGGTCACGCCCTATGATGCTGCGATGGGCTGGGCCGTGGGCAAGAACAAACCCGATTTTGTCGGCAAGCGCGGCCTTGCCCGCCCCGATCTCGTCGCCAAGGGCCGTCGCCACCTCGTCGGTCTTCTCACCGAAGACCGTTCGAAGCTGGAAGAGGGCGCACAGATCGTCTTCGATGCGAAACAGCCGATCCCGATGAAAATGGTGGGACATGTGACCTCCTCCTATCATTCGGATGCGGCCGGCCAGCCGATTGCGCTGGCGCTGGTGGAAGGCGGGCATGAGCGGATGGGCGAAACCGTCTATATTCCGATGCTGGACCGCACCATTGCCGCGAAAATCACCGGGATGGTCTTTGTCGATCCTGAAAACACCCGCCTGAAAATCTGACCCGGAGATGACAATGAACATGCGCGTTTCCTCCCCCGTTGCCGGCACGCTGGCCGAGAGCAAAGCAGCCCGGGTCACCATTCTGCCGACACAGGCGCGGCTGTCGCTGCGCACACGCGGCGATCTGGCGGCGCTCAACGCCGCCCTTGGTCTCACCTTGCCCGACCGCATCGGTGCCCGCGCCGCTTCCGGTGAAACCGAGGTGCTGCGGCTCGGTCCCGATGAGTGGACCATCCTTACTCCAGTTGGCGAGATCGACCGGCTGATCGCCGCCTGCGCGGGCGTTTATGCGAGCCATCCGCATAGCCTCGTCGATATTTCCGGACGCGAGGTGACACTTCTGATCGAAGGCCCGCAGGCCGCCGAACTGCTGACGCTTGGCTGCGCCCGCGACATCGACACCATTGCGGTGGGCGAGGGGCGCCGGACGATTTTTGACGGCGTCAGCGTCGTGCTCTGGCGCGATGCGGAAAACCGTTTCCGCATGGATATCTGGAACAGTTTCGTATCGCATCTTGGCCATCTGCTTGAAACCGGCTGCAAGGAACTTGCGGCGGACATCGCCTGATTCTCAGAGGAGAAAACAATGCTCAACCGTCTGTCACACAATACCGTCTCGGACACGGTGATCGCCGACGCCATCGCCGAGGAACTCGATCGCCAGAAGACGCAGATCGAGCTGATCGCCTCGGAAAACATCGTTTCCGCCGATGTTCTGGCGGCACAGGGCTCGGTGCTGACCAACAAATATGCCGAAGGCTATCCCGGCAAGCGCTATTACGGCGGCTGCGAATTCGTCGACAAGGTCGAACAGGTCGCCATCGACCGGCTGAAGCAGCTTTTCGGCGCGGAATTTGCCAATGTGCAGCCGCATTCCGGCGCGCAGGCCAATCAGGCAGTGTTTCTGGCGCTGCTGCAGCCGGGCGACCGGATCATGGGCATGTCGCTTGCCCATGGCGGCCATCTGACACACGGTTCGCCGGTCACGATGTCGGGCAAATGGTTCGACGTCGTTTCTTATGAGGTCGATGCCGATACGCACCTGATCGACATGAAAAAGGTGCGCGCACGGGCGCTGGAAACGAAGCCGAAGCTGATCGTCGCGGGCGCATCGGCCTATCCGCGCCAGATCGATTTTGCCGGTTTCCGTGAGATCGCCGATGAAGTCGGTGCCTATCTGATGGTTGACATGGCCCATTATGCCGGCCTGATTGCCGGCGGCAAATATCCGAACCCGGTGCCGCATGCCCATGTCGTCACCTCGACCACCCACAAGACGCTGCGCGGCCCACGCGGCGGCGTGATCCTCACCAACGATGCCGATCTCGCCAAGAAGCTGAACTCGGCCGTCTTCCCCGGCAACCAGGGCGGCCCGCTGATGCATGTCATCGCCGCGAAGGCCGTGGCTTTCGGCGAGGCGCTGCGCCCGGAATTTTCCGATTACGCCGGTCAGGTCATCGCCAATGCACAGGCACTGGCGAAAGTGCTGACGGAAGGTGGTCTCGGCATCGTCTCGGGCGGAACCGACAGCCATATGGTGCTGGTCGATCTGCGCCCGAAAGGCGTGACCGGCAAGATTGCCGAAATCGCCCTGGAACGGGCGGGTCTCACCTGCAACAAGAACGCCATTCCCAATGACCCGGAAAAGCCCTTCGTCACCTCGGGTATTCGGCTCGGCAGCTCGGCCGGCACCACGCGCGGTTTCGGCGTCGCCGAATTCGAGCAGATCGGCGCGCTGATCCTGCGCGTCATCGATGCGCTTTCGGTGAATGCCGAAGGCGACAGCGCCGTGGAGGCCGAGGTGCGGGCGCAGGTTGCCGCACTTTGCGACGCCTTCCCGATCTACGGTTCGTAAATGTTCCTGTCGGTCTTCGATATATTCAAGATCGGCATCGGCCCATCGTCCTCTCATACGATGGGGCCCATGGTCGCGGCCGCGCGGTTTCTTGACGATCTGCGCGGCGGCGACAAGATCCCGGGGGCGGGAGACCTGTTCGGTCTGCGGGCGAGCCTGCACGGTTCGCTCGCCTTCACCGGCAAGGGCCATGCGACGGATCGCGCCGTCATCCTCGGCCTGTGTGGTTTGAAGCCGGATACGCTCGATCCCGACCGCGTTGAAGAGATCGAGGCGGAGGTGCGCAGCACCGGTTTCGTCCGGCCCGAGGGGCTGCCGGCGCTACGGTTCGATCCCGACAAGGATCTGGTCTTCGATTATGGCCCGCCGCTTCCCGGCCATGCCAACGGGCTGATCCTCAGCGCCTGCGACCGCCAGGGGAACACCTATCACCGGGAGGTTTATTATTCGATCGGCGGCGGCTTCGTCGTCACCGAAACCGAGCTGCAAAGGTCGGCCGGGGGAGCGGGTGCCGGCAAGCAGCATCCGGTGCCTTATCCCTTCAGCACGGCGGCGGAAATGCTGCGCATGGGCCGCGCATCCGGCAAGACCATCGCCCAGATGAAGCGGGCGAATGAGGAGGTTGTTTACGGATCGGAACTGAATGCGCGGCTGGACCGTGTCTGGGAGATCATGGAAAGCTGCATCGAGCGCGGCTTGACGCAGGAGGGCATTTTGCCCGGCGGACTGAAGGTGAAACGCCGGGCCAAGGCGATCCACGCGCAATTGCAATCGGAACGCGGGCTCAATCTTACCCAGCCGCATCAGGCCAATGACTGGATGAGCGTCTACGCCATGGCGGTGAATGAAGAAAACGCCGCCGGTGGCCGCGTGGTCACCTCACCCACCAATGGCGCGGCGGGCGTGGTGCCGGCGGTGGCACGCTATTATCTCGACCATTGCGTTGGTGCACACCGGGAAGGCATTCGCGATCTTCTGCTTGTGGCGGCGGCAATCGGCGGTCTGATCAAGCACAATGCCTCGATCTCGGGGGCGGAAGTTGGCTGCCAGGGTGAAGTCGGTTCGGCGGCGGCCATGGCGGCGGCTGGGCTTTGCGCGGTTCTGGGCGGCAGCAACGCGCAGGTGGAAAATGCCGCCGAAATCGCGCTGGAGCATCATCTCGGCATGACCTGCGATCCGGCGGCGGGGCTGGTTCAGGTTCCCTGCATCGAACGCAACGCGCTCGGTGCGATCAAGGCCGTCTCTGCGGCCAGCCTTTCGCTGCGCGGCGACGGCACCCATTTCATGCCGCTCGACAATTGCATCACCGTGATGCGCGAGACCGGCCGCGACATGCATGTGAAATACAAGGAAACCTCGCAGGGCGGCATCGCCGTCAATCTGCCCGAGTGCTGATCCATCAAGGGGGAGCAGGATTTGACCACCTATATCATGAAAGTCGCGTGCCCGGCGCGTAGCGGCATCGTCGCCGCCGTATCCGGTTATCTTGCCCGGTCCGGCTGCAACATCAACGACAGTTCGCAATTCACAGACCAGGAGACGGGCCGCTTCTTCATGCGGTTGAGCTTCGTTTCCGAGCAGGGGGCGGGCCGTGATGCGCTGCGTGACGGGTTTGGTCCCGTCGCGGCCGATTTCGATATGGAATATGACATTCACGACCTTTCGCGAAAGACGAAGGTCGTGATCATGGTCTCGCGCTTCGGCCATTGCCTGAACGATCTGCTCTATCGCTCCCGCATCGGCGCGTTGCCGGTCGAGATCGTCGCGGTGATCTCCAATCACCTCGATTACCAGAAGCAGGTGGTGAATGAGGATATTCCCTTTCACCACATCCGCGTCACGCCGGAAACGAAGCCCGAGGCGGAAGCCGCGATCCTGCAGGTGGTGCAGGATAACGGGGCGGAACTCGTCGTGCTAGCGCGCTACATGCAGGTCCTGTCGGACCGTCTGTGTCAGGAAATGTCGGGCCGCATCATCAACATCCACCATTCCTTCCTGCCGTCTTTCAAGGGTGCAAATCCCTATAAGCAGGCCTATGAACGTGGCGTACGGCTGATCGGGGCGACCGCTCATTACGTCACCGCCGATCTCGATGAAGGGCCGATCATCGAGCAGGATACGATCCGCGTGACCCACGCCCAGAGCGCGATGGATTATGTGAGCCTGGGGCGGGACGTGGAAAGCCAGGTTCTGGCCCGCGCCATCCACGCCCATATTCACCACCGGGTCTTCCTGAACGGAAACAAGACGGTCGTCTTCCCCGCATCGCCCGGAGAGCATGTCTCCGAGCGCATGGGCTGACGTGACCGCCAGCGATTAACGGCTGTTATTCGGCGGGTTGCGCTGCGGCCGCCGTGTCGGCGCGCTCGCGGTCGCCGGAAAGGCTGCGCTGACCGAGACCGATGATGGCGACTGTCGAGAGGCTCGCGACGACCGACACCCAGAAGCCATTGTTGGGGCCGAAATTGTCGATCACCCAGCCGGAGACGAAGGCACCGAACGCCATGCCGATACCGATGCCGGTCATGACCCAGGTGACACCCTCCGTCAGCATCGATTCCGGCACGCGGCGCTCGATCAGGCCGAATGAGGTGATGAAGATCGGCGAGATGGCAATGCCGCTGAGGAAGACGGCAAAGGCGAGCAGGGCAACGCTGGTATTGGCGACGAGGAGCGGCAGCGTGGTGAGTGCAAGCACGCTGACGGCGATCAGCAGTTGGCGTTGCAACGGCATTTTCGGGTTGATCGCGCCGAGAATGAGGCCGACCACGAAGGAACCGACGGCATAAACGCCGATGACGAGGCTCGCGGTTTCCGGCTGACCGAGTTGTTTGGTGATTGCGACGGCGCTCACTTCGGCCGTGGCGAAAGTCGAGCCGACAAAGATCAGGGCGAGCGTGATGATCTGGACCGGGCGCAGGGAGATGGCCGAACGCTGCCGGTGTCCGCTTTCAACCGGCCGCACCTTCGGTTCGGTCGAACGTTGCAGCAGGAAGGCAAAGGTGCCGAGCGCCAGGAAGGCGGTGCTGATCATCATGCCGGCCTCCGGAAAGAGGGAAACCGCAAGGCCGACGGAAAGCGAGGCGCCGGCGATATAGACAAGTTCGTCGGCGGCGGATTCAAAGGCGAAAGCCGTGTTGAGTTCCGGCCGGTCGCGGAAGATTTCCGTCCAGCGTGCGCGCATCATGGCGGGAATGCTGGGCATGGCGGCGGCGAGGAAGGCCGAAAGGAAGAGCGTCCAGGCCGGCCACCTCTGATGTGTCGCGATAATCAGCGCCGCAAAGGCGATGACCGAGACGATGGTGGCAGGGATGAGGATGCGGCTCTGCCCCTTGCGATCCACCAGCCGGGAGATTTGCGGCGATGCCGCGGCGTTGGTCAAGGCGAAGGTGGCGGAGACGGCGCCGGCCAGCCAATATTCCCCATGGGTCTGTGACAGCATGGCGACGATGCCGATCGGGGCCATGGCGATGGGAAGGCGGGCGAAGAAGCCGGCGGCGGAAAAGCCTTTTGCACCTGGAGCGCGGAAAATTTCTCTGTATGGATTAGACATCGGGATGCACCTTGTTCAGAGGGTGTCCACCACATACATACGTGGCGTATGTGAATGAGATAATTGCATACGGAGCGTATGTCAACTAATATACGCGTCGTATGCGAAGATTGGAGAAAAAATTGCGTAAACCTCGCAGTGAAATGATTGCCGAGACGCGGGCGAAGCTTCTGGCTGCCGGCCGTGAGGCCTTTGGCAGCATCGGTTACGCGGAAGCATCGATGGACGACTTCACCGCCGGGGCAGGTCTCACCCGCGGCGCGCTCTATCATCACTTTGGCGATAAAAAGGGTCTGCTGATGGCCGTTGTGGCCGAAATCGACGCGGAGATGACGAAAAGGCTCTGTGACATCTCCTCAAGGGCCGAGACCCGGTGGCAGGGTTTTGTCGAGGAAAATCTCGGTTATGTGCGCATGGCTCTGGAACCCGAAATCCAGCGGATCATGTTTCGCGACGGGCCGGCGGTTCTCGGCGATCCATCCCGCTGGCCAAATGCCAATGGCTGTATCTCAGCCGTTGCGCGCAGCCTCAGCGCGCTGAAGGAAGAGGGCACCATAGGCGATATCGATCCGGAGGCATGCGCCCGTTTCATCAATGCGGCGAGCAGCAGTGCCGCCCAATGGATCGCGAATTCCGACGACCCGGAGACGACCTCGAAACGGGCTGTGGACAGTTTCCGGACTTTTCTGGAAGGGTTGCGGATCAAGAAAGACTGAGCCGCAGCCTTACAAGGCTCTGCGAATTTCCCGCAACGCCCGATATGGTGGGTTGCAAGTCATGCAACTGTCATGTGGCGGGTCTAGGAGGGGGTGTGGTTTTCACACGTCTCGAGAGGGGAATATGCGCAAAATCGTTGCTGCTTTGGTCGCCACGACCGTTCTTGCCGGCGCCGTTCAGGCTGCCGAGGTTTATCCGCTTGATCGTGCTACGATCCTGACCGGTTCGCCGTTCGATTTCAAAGTCGAGTTCGCTTCCGTCGTGAAGCCGGAAGACGTCAAGATCACCGTCAATGGCCAGGATTACAAGGCTGCTCTCGGCAAGGACGCGGAATTCGTCGCCGAGGAAAAGAACAAGGACAAGGTGCTCGGTTCGGCCGTCATCCTGCGCGGCGTTTCGATCGCCAATGCCGGTGACTACAAGGTCGAGGTTTCGGCCGGTGCCGAAACCAAGAATGTCACCTGGACCGTTTATGGCACGCCTGCCCAGGCAAAGGCCAAGAACGTCATCTTCCTGATCGCCGACGGCCTTTCCGTCGCCCATCGCACGGCCGCCCGCATCATGTCCAAGGGCATGACCGAGGGTAAGGCCAATGGCCGTCTCAACATGGATGACGTGCCGCCGGTCGCCTTCATCGGCACCTCCGCCACCGATGCCGTCGCCACCGACAGCGCCAACACCATGTCGGCTTACATGACCGGTCACAAGACCGCCGTGAACGCCATCGGCGTTTATGCCGACCGCACCCCGGCCTCGCTTGACGATCCGAAGGTGGAAACCTTGGCCGAAGCCCTGCGCCGCCAGACGAAGAAGTCGATCGGCATCATCTCCACCGCCGAAGTGCAGGATGCGACCCCGGCTGCCGTCGTTTCCCACACCCGCAAACGTGGCGACAAGGCCGAAATCAATGGCATGCTGTTCGATGTGAAGCCGGATGTGCTTCTCGGCGGCGGTTCCGCCTACTTCCTGCCGCAGGCCACGGCCGGCTCCAAGCGCAAGGACGACAAGGACTATATCGCCCTGTTCAAGGAAGCTGGCTATACGCTCGCGACCAGCAAGGCCGAACTCGCAACGGCTGCCGGCACCAATACCGGCAAGATTCTCGGCCTGTTCCACACCGGCAACATGGATACCGCGCTCGACCGCGAGTTCCTGAAAAAGGGCACCACGGCCAAGTTCCCGGACCAGCCGGGCCTCGTCGAAATGACCAAGGTTGCGCTCGACAATCTGTCGAAGAACCCGGAAGGTTTCTTCCTGATGGTTGAAGCCGCCAATGTCGACAAGATGTCCCATCCGCTGGACTGGGATCGCGCTGTCGTCGACACGATCGAATTCGACAAGACCATCGGCATTGCCCGCGAATTTGCAGCGAAGAACCCCGATACGCTGATCATCGTCACCGGTGACCACACGCATGGCGTTTCCATCATCGGCACCGTTGATGACGACAAGCCGGGCACCGAAATGCGGGAAAAGGTCGGCACCTATGCCGAAGCCGGCTTCCCGAACTACGAAGACAAGAACGGTGACGGTTATCCGGACAGGGTGGATGTTTCGCGTCGCCTGTTCCTGAACGCCAATAACGGCCCGGACCATTACGAAACCTTCCGTCCGAAGCTTGACGGTCCGTTCACGCCGGCCGTGCAGAACGAGAAGAAGGAATATGTCGCCAACGAGCAGTACAAGGACGTTCCCGGTGCTGTCTTCGTATCCGGCATCATTCCGAAAAGCTCGGATAGCGGCGTCCATGCGGTGGATGACGTCGTGCTGCAGGCCGAAGGCCCCGGCGCTGAAGGTTTCCGCGGCTATATGGAACAGAGTGACGTTTACAGGGGTCTCGCTGAAGCCTTCGCACTCGGCGCAAAGCAGACCAACTAAGATCTGAACCGGGTAAGGGCGCGCCGCCATGGGCCATGGCGTGCCCTTGCCGTCACTTCCGGTCTTGCATTGCCGGTCCACGCGGCTGGTGATGAAAGACCTTTCAAAAAGGAGAATGGTCATGGGCAAGCCTGATCAGGCGCGGTTCAACCGCCGCCAGACATTGGGTCTCATTGCCGGCCTGCCGCTGCTGGCCGCCGGCACGCGCGCGCAGGCGACAAGCGACCTCACCTTTGACGAACTCTACGGCAAGGTCAGCGTCCTCGGACTGGAATTTTCCGAAAAGGTCAAACAGCTGAACGGCAAGGAAATCGCCATGCGCGGTTTCATGGCGCCGCCGCTGAAGGCCGAAGCGCAGTTTTTCGTGCTGACTGAAATACCCATGTCGATCTGCCCGTTCTGCTCCACGGATGCGGACTGGCCGGACAATATCGTCGTTGTTTACCTCGGCGAAAAACAGACCTTTACCCAGCCCAGCCAGACGATCGAAGTGCGCGGCACGCTGGAAACGGGCTCGTGGACCGATCCCGAGACCGGATTCGTCAGCCTGCTGCGCATTCGCCAGGCAGAATACGCGACGGTTTGAGACCATGCTGTCCCTGAAGATAGATCATCTTGCCGTGTCCTTTCCGGGGCTTGCGGCGCCGGTTCTCGTTCTCGACCATCTACACATCGCCGCCGGCAGCCGTGTTGCGCTGACGGGCGGCTCCGGCTCGGGAAAGAGTACTCTTATCAACATCATCGCCGGTCTCGAGCGCGTGCAGGCCGGCCGCGTCGTCTGGGGCGAGCAGAATATCGCTGACTTGTCGGAGGGTCGCCGTGACCGTTGGCGGGCCGCCAATATCGGCCTCGTCATGCAGGAATTTCATCTTTTTCCCGGCCTGTCCGCGCTGGATAATATCCTGCTGCCCGCCCGCCTGTCGCGTGTGGCAGATGCGGACCTCATGAAACGCGCCCAATCCCTGTTTGCGACCGTTGGCCTCAAACGGCCGGAGCAGCATGTTGAGACCATGTCGCGGGGTGAAATGCAGCGTGTCGCCATTGCCCGTGCGCTGCTGCGCAGCCCCGGCGTCATCATCGCCGACGAACCGACCGCAAGCCTCGATCTCGAAAGCGGCGAGGCTGTCGGCGACCTGCTTTTATCCGTCGCCGCCAGCACTGGCAGCACGCTGATCGTCGCCAGCCACGACCAGCATCTGATCGGCCGTCTCGACAGGCGTCTGACCCTCAGCGGAGGCCGTATCGTCGCCGATAGCGAACGCAAGGAGATCGCGGCATGATCGGCTTCATCCTCGCCGACCTGCGCCGCCTTTGGCTGGGCGGGGCCGTTGTGGTTCTGCTTGTTGCGCTGGCCACGGCGCTCGGCGTGGCGGTCACGCTGCAGGAACGGTCGCTGCGTCTCGGCAGTGCCCGCGCAGCCGATAAGTTCGATCTCGTCATCGGCGCGGCCGGCAGCGAAACCCAGCTGGTTCTCTCGTCCATCTTCCTCCAGGCAGCGCCCCTGCCACTCGTGGATGGCGCCGTCCTCACCAGACTTGCCGCCGATCCGCGCGTTGCCTGGGCTGCCCCGGTCGGGTTTGGCGATTCCTTCGCCGGTTACCCCATCGTCGGTACGACGACGAGCCTCGTCAGCAATACGACGCCCGGTTTTGCCGAGGGCAAAATCTTCACGCTGGAAGGCGAAGCCGTCCTTGGCGCTGCCGTTAATCTGTCCGTCGGCGCGGAGATCAAGCCGATGCATGGCACCGCCGAGACCGGCGGCCATACCCATACCGAGATCGCCTATAAGGTTGTCGGCAAGTTGCAGCCGACCGGTACGCCCTGGGATCGCGCCATCCTGGTGCCGATCCAGGCCGTCTGGCATGTCCATGGTCTCGGTGAGCACCATGGGCACGACCACGAGGAAGGGCATGGCGTGGGCGATGCGGATGCGCATGCCGACGAGCATCAGCACGGGGAGGGGCACGATCACGCCGATGAAAATGGGGAGCGCCGTGAGGACGGTGACACCCATGCCGAAAGCGGGGGCGGCCAGGCCGAAGCTTCCGTTCAGCTTGCGGCCTCGCAGGTGCAAAAGCATGCCCTGGCCCTCGGCCCCGCAACGTCGGCGCATATGGAGTCCGATCATCATGGCGGCATCGATCCCGATGCCCCGATCGTCGAAAATTTTGGCGATGGCCTGCCCGGCCTGCCGGCCATTCTCGTCAAGCCGAAAACGATTGCCGATGCCTATCGCCTGCGACAGGAATATCGCAGCGGCAATACGCTCGGTGTGTTTCCGGGTGAGGTGCTGACCGGCCTTTATGCAACGCTGGGCGACGCCAAGATGGTGCTGGGCGCGGTCGCCGCCGGTTCGCAGGGGTTGGTGGCGGCGGCGCTGATGCTGGTCACGGTGATCCATGTCGGGCAACGGCGTCGGCAGATCGGCGCATTGCGCGCATTCGGCGCGCCGCGCGGCTCGGTTTTCGTCATCGTCTGGCTGGAGCTTTTCTTTCTGGTGGCACTCGGTGTCGGCATCGGTTTTCTGCTGGGATTGGGCGCGGCCCATCTCGGCGCGCAGCTCTTCACGGCAAAAAGCGGCGTGATCCTGCCGGTGGGGTTCACCGGGGAGGATCTGCGTCTTGCGCTCTTCCTGCTGGGCTTTGCCGCTGTTCTTGCGGCGATACCGGCGCTGCTCGCCTATCGCCAGTCTCCAGCCGCTGCCCTGCGTGCCTGAGACAACGTATAGGCTAAAACAGGCCCCGCTTTTTTCAGCTTTAACGGTGGGCCAGCCGGGTGACTGGCGCACCGTACCATGCCGGCAGATCGCGTTTCCTGGATAAATGCGGCTCCGAGGGCAGGACAGGGCAGGGCCGATAAAATATAGTTTTTTTACTGCGTTCGCTTTTTATGGCAGGTTCGTACCGGGGCTTTGGAAAGCGGCAGGAGGCCGCCAAAGAACAGGAGGAACCGCGATGGCTGAAAAGAGGCCGGGTAAAGCTGCCGAAATAGCTGAGACCAAGCCGTCCGCCGCCGAACCGAAACTTCTTTCGGGCGGTAATCCGCAGATTGCAAAGGGATATGGTGATGCGCCGGTGCAGGCTTATATCGCCGCCATGCCGGGTTGGAAAAGCCCGGCCGGAGCCCGTATCGACGCGTTGATCGAAAGCTTGGTGCCGGGCGTGCGCAAGGCAGTGAAGTGGAATTCACCCTTTTACGGCATGGAAGACGACGTCTGGTTTCTCAGCCTTCACTGTTTTACCAGATATATCAAAGTCACCTTCCTCAACGGCGCGTCCTTGCAGCCCCTGCCGCCCGGCGCGTCGAAGCATCCCAGGGTTCGTTACCTCGATATCCATGAGGGCAATTTCGATGAAGCGCAGTTCGCCGACTGGGTGAAACAGGCGAGCCGATTGCCGGGCGAGAAGCTTTAGGGAGGCTCGGCCCGCAAGCCCCGCGGGGATGGAAGGCGCTCCGTATCGGCAGACGAATCATGCCCTCTGTCCCGCTTCCGAAAGGCCGTGACATCCTGCCAGTGATGAGAAATAGCGGGCGTCTCGATACAGTTTTTCCCTGGCGAAGAAAAACCGGACGATCCGGTGGATTTCTGTTTACTTTTGCCGATGTTGCACGCCATCACGCTCATTGAATTCGCTGCCAGGCGTATCGCAAACCACGGAGGATGAGATGAAGGCACTGGTGCTGGAAGAAAAAGGCAAGCTCTCGCTCAGGGATTTTGATATTCCCGGTGGAGCCGGGTCCGGTGAACTCGGACCGAAGGATGTGCGCATCCGCACCCACACGGTCGGCATCTGCGGCTCGGACGTTCATTATTATACCCATGGCAAGATCGGCCATTTCGTCGTCAATGCGCCGATGGTGCTCGGACACGAGGCTTCGGGAACGGTGATCGAAACCGGTTCCGAAGTCACCCACCTGAAGGCGGGCGACCGTGTCTGCATGGAGCCGGGTATTCCCGATGCCACATCGCGGGCCTCGAAACTCGGTATCTATAATGTCGATCCGGCTGTCCGCTTCTGGGCGACGCCGCCGATCCATGGCTGCCTGACGCCGGAAGTCGTTCACCCCGCTGCCTTCACCTACAAGCTGCCGGACAATGTCTCCTTTGCCGAAGGGGCGATGGTCGAGCCCTTCGCCATCGGCATGCAGGCGGCACTTCGGGCGCGCATCCAGCCCGGTGATATTGCCGTTGTCACCGGCGCCGGCCCGATCGGCATGATGGTTGCCTTGGCAGCCCTTGCCGGCGGTTGCGCCAAGGTCATCGTTGCTGATCTCGCCCAGCCGAAGCTCGACATTATCGCGTCTTATGACGGTATCGAGACTGTCAACATTCGCGAGCGTAATCTTGCCGACGCCGTGGCAGCCGCTACTGATGGCTGGGGCTGCGACGTCGTTTTTGAATGCTCAGGCGCGGCACCCGCCGTGCTTGGCATGGCGAAGCTGGCACGGCCGGGCGGTGCTATCGTGCTTGTTGGCATGCCGGTTGATCCGGTTCCGGTCGATATTGTTGGCCTTCAGGCCAAGGAGCTGCGGGTGGAAACGGTATTCCGTTACGCCAATGTCTATGACCGCGCGGTTGCGCTCATCGCATCCGGCAAGGTCGATCTGAAGCCGCTGATTTCCGCGACCATTCCCTTCGAAGACAGCATTGCCGGTTTCGACCGTGCAGTCGAAGCACGGGAAACGGACGTGAAACTGCAGATCGTGATGCCGCAATAAAGGACGAAGCCTGCCGCTGATGATTGAGCGGCAGATATCTTGCGGAAAAGTATGAGTGTGGCCTGCCGACAGGAGGCAGGCCACACGTCAAGATTTCACCGGATATTGCTTCCGGTTGCGCATTGTTTGAGCGCATCACGCCAAATTGAGCGGAAAATTCGGTGACATCGCCGCGTTTTTGGTCAGCCCCATCGGGCGACTATTCATTTCCCGACAAAAAAGAGTCAAAAAAGTATCGGTAATTTCTTCGGCGTGATGTGGAAGCACAGAGGCCGCACGCCATATGCTCCTCATCAACGCCTGGGACGAGCCATAAAGAGGAAATGGCTCTGTTCCGCAAATGCGGCGGACGCGACTGATGGGAGGAACCATGATGCAGCCCGATCTGGAACTGGTGCACATCCGCAAGGGCGAATCCTTCGCTGCCTGGCGGCATGGCTATCCGTTCCGCACCGTGCGCTGGCATTATCATCCCGAATACGAAATTCATCTGGTCGTCGCCACGTCGGGCACCTTCTACATAGGTGATTTCGTCGGTCGCTTCAGCCCCGGTCAGCTCATCATGACCGGCCCCAATCTCCCCCAGAACTGGATCAGCGAGATCGAGCCGGACGAAATCGTGCCGACTCGTTCCCTCGTGATCCAGTTTCCGGAGAGCTTTATCGAAGATGCCTGCGCCTCCATGTCTGAAATGGACGTGGTGCGTGCACTGCTGGATCGCAGCCGCCGTGGCATTCTCTTCGACGATGAGACGAGTGACCGGGTTCGCCCGCTGATCCTGCGGTTGATCGAGGCGCAGGGGCTGACGCGGCTCGCGCTTTTCTGGGAAATTCTCGATCTGCTGGTCAACGCGCCGTCTTCAGAAGTGCTTGCAAGCCTGAGTTATGAGCTTGATCTGACCGGCATTGGCGATAGCGGCATCAACCGCGCTTTGTCACATCTGCGCCAGCACCTGACCGAACAGGTCGAGGAGATCGATCTCGCCGACATGGTGGGTCAGAGCCCGAGCGCCTTTTCCCGCGCCTTCAAGCGCCATACGGGCACGACGCTGGTGCGGTATCGCAATCAACTGCGCATCGATCTCGCCTGCCAGATGCTGCTGGCGGATCAGGACGTAAAGGTGGCGGAGGTCTGCTACGATGTGGGCTTTTCCAATCTTTCGAATTTCAACCGGCATTTCCTGAAACTGAAGGGAATGTCGCCGTCGAGGTTCCGAACCGTATTCGCGGCCCAGAAGGCAGCGGTCATGGCGGAGTAAACCAGCGACACATCGCCGATTTTTTAGAATTCGGGCAGAGGGCTGTCCGGAAACGGGCACCTGTTGCCCCAACTTTCCAAACGGGAGGAAAAGTGAGATGAAAATGAAATCCAAGTTTCTGATGGCGACAGCCGCAATTGCAATGATGGCCGCTCCGGCGCTGGCGCAGGAAAAGCTGAAGATCGGCATGACCTTCCAGGAACTGAACAACCCCTATTTCGTATCGATGCAGGAAGCGCTGAAGGAAGCCGCCGCAAGTATCGGCGCTGACGTCATCGTCACCGACGCCGGCCACGATGTGGCAAAGCAGATTTCCGACGTTGAAGACATGCTTCAGCAGAAGATCGACATCCTGCTCCTCAACCCGACAGACAGCGCCGGCATCGAAGCCGCCGTTCACGCTGCCAAGGCTGCCGGCGTGACTGTCGTTGCGGTTGACGCCAATGCCAACGGCCCGGTCGACACCTTCGTCGGTTCGAAGAACCGCGACGCAGGTTATCAGTCGTGCAAATATCTCGGCGATGCGCTTGGCGGCAAGGGCGAGGTTGCTATCCTCGACGGTATTCCGGTCGTTCCGATCCTGCAGCGCGTCGAAGGTTGCAAGGCGGCTCTTGCCGAATTCCCCGAGATCAAGCTTGTTGACACGCAGAACGGCCGTCAGGACCGTTCCGTTGCTCTCGGTGTCGTTGAAAATATGATCCAGTCGCGTCCGAACCTCGCCGGCATCTTCTCGGTCAACGACGGCGGCGCGATGGGTGCACTCGCTGCGATCCAGGGTTCCGGCAAGGACATCAAGCTGACCTCGGTGGACGGTGCTCCGGAAGCAGTGAAGGCGATTGCCGATGGCGGTCCTTTCATCGAGACCACCGCGCAGTTCCCGCGTGACCAGGTGCGTGTCGGTCTTGCCATGGCGCTTGCCCAGAAGTGGGGCGCACGCGTCGTGCCGAAGGAAGTCCCGATCGACGTCATGGTTGTCGACAGCAAAAACGCCGGCGAGTTCAGCTGGTAAGATCTCCTCCCAGTCCCGTCCCCACCTTGTGTGGGGGCGGGGTTAAGTCCCGACCATTGAGGAGGGTGAAATGCTGGAACTGAATGGAATAAGAAAAAGCTTTGGCAAGATCGAAGTCCTGCGCGGCGTCGACCTTGAGGCGCGCGCCGGTGAGGTGCATGCGCTTCTGGGTGAGAACGGTGCCGGCAAGTCGACTTTGATGAAGATCCTGTGCGGCATTTTGCAGCCCTCCGAAGGGACGATCCGCATTGACGGCAAGGATCGCCGCTTCGCCAATTACGATGAGGCGATTGCCGCTGGCGTCGGCATCGTGTTTCAGGAATTCAGCCTGATCCCCTATCTCAATGCCGGCGAAAACATGTTTCTTGCTCGCGAAATCCGCGGGCCGCTGCGCCTTTTGAACAAGGGTGCGATGCGCAAGCGCGCGGCCGAGATCATGGGCCGTCTGGCCGTGGATGTGCCGCTCGACGTGCCGGTGCATCGTCTTTCGGTTGCCCAGCAGCAATTCGTCGAAATCGCCAAGGCGCTGTCGCTCGACGCCCGCATTCTCGTGCTCGACGAGCCGACAGCGACGCTCACGCCGTCCGAGACAGAGCATCTGTTCAAGGTCATGCGCGAGCTGCGACGTCAGGGTGTGGCGATCATCTTCATTTCGCATCATCTCGAGGAAATATTCGAGATCTGCGACCGCATCACGGTCCTTCGCGATGGCGAGTTGATCGGTTCCTGCCTGACATCGGAGGTCGACAATGACCGCCTGGTGGAGATGATGGTCGGCCGGCGCATCGAAGCCAGCTTCCCGCCGAAGCCGCAGCTCGATCCTTCCGCCGCAAAGGTGATCGAAGTGGAAGAGCTGCAATTGAAGAAGGGCGGCCCTGTCTCGCGATTTGCGCTGCGCAAGGGTGAAATCCTCGGCTTTGCCGGGCTCGTCGGCTCGGGTCGCACGGAAACGGTGCTGGCCATGCTCGGCGCGCATTCCGCCTCGCGCCGCAAGATCAAGCTCGATGGTGTGGATATCCGTTTATCGGGCCCCGATGATGCGCTGATGCGTGGCATCGGCCTGCTTCCGGAAAGCCGCAAGGAAGAGGGGCTGATCACCAGCTTCTCGATCCTGCAGAATATTTCGCTGAACAATTATCGCAAATACCGCAAGGCCCACTGGTTCCTCGATCTCAAAAAGGAACTGGAACATACGACGAAGGCCATGGCGCAGGTGCTGGTCAAGGCGCAGGGACCATATGCCCGGGTCGACACGCTGTCCGGCGGCAACCAGCAGAAGATCGTCATCGCCCGCTGGCTGAACCATGACATGCGCGTGCTGATCTTCGACGAGCCGACACGCGGCATCGATGTCGGCGCAAAGGCGGAAATCTACGCTCTGATGCGCGAATTCGCCGCCAGGGGCCATTCGATCATCATGATCTCCTCGGAGCTGCCGGAAGTGATCGGCATGTCCGACAGGGTCTGCGTCTTCCGTTCCGGCGGCATCGTCGCCACGGTCGAAGGCGAAGACATCAATTCAGAAACAATAATGACAAACGCCACCACCGGGAGAGTTGAACATGTCGCTTGATGCAAACACCGGCACCGCCGTGAAAACGGGCGGTTTCAGTCTCAGTGCCATGCTGCGCTCGCCGCTTACCCTGCCGCTGGCGGGTCTGATTGTCGTATCCATCCTGATGGGGCTCGCGAGCGACAATTTCTTCAGCCTCAACAACATCATGAACGTGCTGCGGCAGGTGTCCGTCGTCGGCATTCTCGCCGTCGGCATGACCTTCGTCATCCTCACCGGCGGCATCGACCTGTCGGTCGGTGCGGTCATGGCGCTTATCGGCACGCTGTCGGCCGGCCTGATGGTGAATACCGGCCTGTCGCCCGCGGTTGCTTTGCCGGCCGGCCTGTTCATCGGTCTCGGTATCGGCATCTTCAACGGGGCGCTCGTCGCCTGGGGCAAGATGCCCGCCATCATCGTGACGCTCGCCACCATGGGCATGGCGCGCGGTCTCGGTCTCATCTATTCCGGCGGTTACCCGGTCAGCGGCATTCCGAGCTGGATTTCGTGGTTCGGCGTCGGCCGTATCGGCGTCGTTCCCGTACCTGTCGTCATCATGGTGGTGATTTATGCCATCGCCTGGGTGCTGTTGCAGCGCACGGCTTTTGGTCGCCACGTCTACGCACTTGGCGGGAACGAGCTGGCGGCGCGTCTTTCGGGCGTGAAGACCCAGCGCGTCAAGCTCGCGGTCTACGGCATCTCGGGCGTCACGGCAGCTTTCGCCGCCCTCATTCTGACCGGCCGCCTGATGAGCGGTCAGCCCAATGCCGGCGTCGGCTTCGAACTCGATGCCATTGCGGCCGTCGTTCTCGGCGGTACGGCGATTGCCGGCGGCAGGGGTCTCATCCTCGGCACGCTCATCGGCGCGGTGCTGCTCGGCATCCTCAATAACGGCCTCAACCTGATGGGCATCAACCCCTATCTGCAGGATGTCATCAAAGGCGGCATCATTCTGCTGGCCATCTATATCGGGCGCGAATGGCGCTGAGCCGGCCCGGAAACATCTTCATAAACGCAGGAGAATTAAATGTCTGAATCGCTGCAAGGCAAGATCGCGGTCATCACCGGCGCCGCATCCGGCATCGGGCTTGCCACAACGGAAGCGCTCTTGGAACAGGGCGCAACCGTGGTCATGGTCGACTGGAACGAGAAAGCCTTGAATGATCTGGCCGCCAAGCTCGGCGACCGCGCCATCCCGCAGGTGACGAACCTGCTGGATGCCGACAGCTGCAATGCGATGATCCCGGAAATCCTCAAGAAGGTCGACCATATCGACATTCTCTATTGCAACGCCGGCACCTATATCGGCGGCTCTCTCACCGAGACGACGCCCGAAGCCATCGACAAGATGCTGAACCTCAACGTCAATGCCGTGATGAAGAACGTGCAGGCCGTCGTGCCGCATATGTCGGCGCGCAAGACCGGTGATATCATCGTCACCTGCTCGATCGCCGGCCATTTCCCGACCTATTGGGAGCCGGTCTATTCGGGTTCGAAATGGGCGATCACCAGCTTCGTGCAGGGCATGCGTCGCCAGATGATCCCGCACGGCGTGCGCGTCGCGCAGGTCTCTCCCGGTCCGGTCGTCTCGGCGCTTCTGGCCGACTGGCCGGAGGAAAACCTTCGCAAGGCCAAGGAATCCGGCAGCCTCATCGATGCGAGCGAAGTGGCCGATGCCGTCGTTTACATGCTGACACGCAAGCGTACCGTCACCATCCGCGACATGCTGGTCTTGCCGACCAACTTCGACCGCGTTTAAAAATCTCTGGAGCGGCGGAAAGACCGGAAACGGTCCCGCCGCTTCAACCTGTTCAAGCACCGGATGATCCGCTCCGAGGAGTATCGCAAATGGCTTCCTATCTTGTTGGCGTCGATGTCGGGACCGGCTCGGCGCGGGCCGGTGTCTTCGATGTCGCGGGCAAGCTTCTCGCCACCGCCAAGCGCCCGATCAGCATGCATCGCGAGGATGGCGGCATTGCCGAACAATCGAGCGCAGAAGTGTGGCAGGCCGTCTGCGACAGCGTGCGCGAAAGCGTTTCCCGCGCCGGCATCGATCCGGCCGCGGTTGCCGGCATCGGTTTCGACGCCACCTGTTCACTTGTCGTGCGTGGACCTGATGACGAGACCCTGCCGGTCGGCGCTGCCGATCATCCCGAACGCGATATCATCGTCTGGATGGATCACCGCGCCGTTGAACAGGCGGAGCGCATCAATTCTGGAGAGCATGCCGTCCTGAAATATGTCGGCGGCCGCATCTCTCCCGAAATGCAGACTCCGAAGCTTTTGTGGCTTCGTGAAAACCGACCGGATGTCTATGCCCGCGCCGAGCACTTCTTCGACCTGACGGATTTTCTGACATGGAAGGCTTCCGGCGCGCTTGATCGTTCCGCCTGCACGGTCACCTGCAAATGGACCTATCTCGCCCATGAAAACCGCTGGGATGCGGACTATTTCACCAAGATCGGGCTTGGCGATCTGGCCGAGCAGGGCTTTCGCCGCATCGGTGAAAGCGTCGTGCATCCCGGTACCGCGCTCGGTGCAGGCCTGACGCAAGATGCCGCAAAGGCCATGGGGTTGGTCGCGGGCACCGCCGTTGCCGCGGGCCTGATCGATGCCCATGCCGGCGGTGTCGGCACGGTGGCTGCCGGTGGCGATGCCTCGCGATGCCTCGGTTATGTCTTCGGCACCTCGTCCTGCACCATGACCACCACCACCGAACCCGCCTTCGTGCCGGGTGTCTGGGGTCCTTATTATTCCGCCATGGTTCCAGGTGCATGGCTCAATGAAGGCGGACAGTCCGCCGCCGGGGCGGCGATCGACTACCTCGTGCAATTGCACCCGGCCTTTGCCGAGGCGAAGGCGCTTGCCGGGAAGGAAGGCAAAGCCTTGCCGGTCTGGCTTGCCGACCGTGCGCTCAGTCTCGCCGCATCTGCTTCCGTCGCGGCAAAGCTTGCCGAAGATTTTCATGTGGTGCCGGAATTCCTTGGCAATCGCGCGCCCTTCGCTGATCCCCATGCCCGCGCGGTCATTGCCGGTTATGGCATGGAGACCGGCGTGGATTCCCTCGTCGCGCTGTATGTGGCGGGGCTTCTCGGCCTCGGTTACGGGCTTCGCCAGATCATCGAAACACAGGCCCGCAATGGTGCGCCGGTGGAAACCATCAGCGTCAGCGGCGGGGCGGGTGCACACCCGCTTGCCCGGCAGTTGCTGGCGGACGCGGCGGGGCTTCCTGTGGAACTGACGGAATGCGAGGAGCCGGTGCTTCTCGGTTCGGCCATGCTGGGTGCCGTTGCCGCCGGAACCTATCCGGACCTGATGGCCGCCATGCCCGCCATGTCGCGTATCGCCAGCTGTGCTGCGCCCGATCCTGCTTTTCAGAAGATCCACCAGACGCGTTACGACGCGTTTCTGGCGCTGCAGAATGCGGCGCGCGCCATTCGTGCCGCCAGCCATTCCTGAGCGCTGTCACATACTTAGATCATCCGGCCGTATCGGCCGCAAAATAACGAGGATTCCATGCAGTTTTCCGGAAAATCCGTCATCATCACCGGCGCAGGCAAAGGCATCGGCCGCGCCTGTGCGCAGCTGATGGCCGCGCGCGGTGCGGAAGTGGTGGCGATCAGCCGCACCCAGTCCGATCTCGACAGCCTGAAAAGCGAAATCGGTGGCCGTTCGATCCGTGTCGATCTTGCCGATGTCGCCGCCACCCGCGCCGCCATGGCGGAAGCAGGTCCCTGCGATTTCCTGATCAACAGCGCCGGCATCAACGTGCTGGAAAGCGTACTGGACATGAGTGATGCGGGTTACGAAGCCGTGCTGGGCATCAACCTGCGCGCCGCGCTCGTCACCTGCCAGGAATTTGCTCGCGCCCGCGTCGCAAATGGCGGCGGCGGTGCCATCGTCAACATCACGTCCATTGCCGGTCATCGCGGTTTTCAGGATCACCTGTGTTATGCGGCGTCGAAGGCCGGGCTTGAAGGCGCAACCCGCGTTCTCGCCAAGGAGCTTGGCCCCCACGGTATCCGCGTCAACGCGGTTGCGCCCACCATCACGCTGACCGAGCTCGCTGCCGAAGCCTGGAACGATCCGGCCAAGAGCCAGCCGATGATGGTTCGTCATCCGCTCAACCGTTTTGCCGAAGCGGAAGAGGTGGCGCAGAGCATTGCGCTGCTGCTCTCGGACGACAGCAAGATGATTTCCGGTGCCGTATTGCCCGTCGATGGCGGTTTCCTCGCCGTTTGACGCAAAAGCGTTTGCCCGGAAAATAAAAGAACGCTCGGCAAACAGCCGGGCGCTCTTCTGGATCAATGACAATGCAATTAATGACGATGCTCGGGCATGTCCTCAAGCTGGTCCTTGGTCCATGAGGTCACTGCGTGGATCTCTCCGTCCTCGTCCCGCATGAAATCGAGATCGCTGATCGGCACCGCGACGGGTTTTGCGCCGATGCCGAGAAAGCCGCCGACATCGATGATCGCGGTGGTGCCGGCGCCAACACCATGGACATGATCGACCTTGCCGACCTTGTGATCGTCCGCGCCATAAACGGTGGCGCCTTCAAGAACGGATGGCGTGAGTTCGGTTTCAACCAGACGAACGTGATTGCTGTGGTCCATTGTTTTTTCTCCTGTCTTGGTGTGCAGAAAGCTAACTCCCGCACTGCAAAACCGTTCCATCCAATCTCCTAGGCGCCGGCAGGAGCAGGCCACTTATTTCTCATCGGTACATTGTTGGGGTCGGTGAGGGAACACTTTGGAAAAGGTTGCGGAATGGTCACACCTTTTCGCCGGAAGACAAGTTTTCGCTAAATTGCAACCGCTAAAGTTGTTGCGATGACGTGTTTGGATGTTATCTCTGCGTCAGGTTGAATCATCAAGGGGATGAGGGATGAAGAAGTTGGGGGCGGTTTTGCTGGTGGCTCTTTTGAGCGCATGTGCAAAGCCATCTGACGGGCCGACCGCGGGCAATATCCGGTCTGCGACCTTCCCTCGAACCAACGAAAAAATCCCCGTTATCGAACTTGCAAATGCACCGGCGGCCACGGTTTCCGCCGGCAGCCTGCAAAACGCTTCCGGTCCCGGCCTCACCGCGCTTCGCAATACCGGCTATAACGCCCAGAGACTGCGGCGCGGCGACGTGATCGACATCACCGTGCTGGATACGGGTGAAGACGGTCTTTTCTCCCCGACGCAGAGCAAGACGCTCAATCTCGGCCGCTTTACCGTGGATCAAAGCGGCTCGGTCAATATTCCCTTCGTCGGCAAGCAGAGGGTTATTGATTCCACGCCAGAAGGGCTGCAATCACAGGTCGTCGCCGGGCTCAAGGGATCGGCCGTTAATCCGCAGGCCGTCGTCACCGTCGTCGACAAGCCGACGAGCGCCGTCATGCTCAGCGGTGCGGTGAAGACACCCGGAAAGATCGTGCTCACCGCCCGTCAGGAGCGGGTGCTCGACGCGCTCAACCAGGCTGGCGGTCCGACTGTCGCTCCGGGCGCGGCCAACGTCACGATCGTTCGCGGCTCGCAGAGAGCCAGCGCGCCGCTTGACCGCGTCATGCGGGAAGACCGTCAGAACATCCGTCTTTCGCCGGATGATCAGATCATGATCGATGGCGATGCGGCGAGCTACACGGCACTTGGCGCTTTCAAGAGCGCCGGGGAATTCCAGTTCGAAACCGGAAAGCTGACCCTGGCGCAGGCCGTCGGCCGTGCCGGCGGATTGCTGGATGACCGCGCCGATGCGCGCAACGTTTATGTGTTCCGCAACGAGATCATTCAGATTCCGTCGACATCCGCGCCGGGCGCGAAAGGCCCGGTCGCTACGGCCACGAGCATGCGGCCGGTGATCTATCACGTCAACATGCGGGACGCTTCCAGTATCGCACTCATGCAGCTCTTCCAGATGCAGAAGGGCGACGTGCTTTATGCCAGCAATGCGCCGCTGGTGGATTCGGCCAAGCTCCTGACCGTGTTCCAGAAAAGCGCGCCGACGGCGGCCGCGCCTCTGCCCGGCAGCAGCAACTGAAGCCAGGGTTAGAGAAGCCGTAGCGCATCCATGGCGGATTGCGGACGGAGAGTGGGGTCGTCACGGCTACAGGCATCGGCAAAGTGCGAAAGCCTGTCCGTTGCCGCCCCGTCGCCTGTTTCGATGAGCCGCGCAGCAAGCCGCCCGACTGAAAATATGTCCTGACTTGGCTTTGCTGCTGCCCCGCCCCTCTGTTCCGGCGCGGCAAACCCGGCCGATGCGGCAAAGGTCATACCCCGCTCCGCATGTTTTTGACCGATCTCCAGTGCAATGCCGAAATCACCGAGCCTGCCGGTTTCGTAATCACCGTCCTGCAGCAGGATATTGGCGGGCGTCACATCGCAATGGACATATCCGCGCGCATGCAGGGCGCTCAGGCCTTCCAGCACGCGGCGAAGGATGAGGATTACATTCTGCGCCGTGATTGGCCGGGCGGGTGATGCCAGCGATTGCGGAAACCAAGGCTGTAGAAGCCCCGGTCGGCCATCGGGCAATCGCAGCAGCATGGATGTTTCCAGCAGACACGGATGGCGAAGGGCCAAGCCGATCCTAGCTTCCTCCCGCAATCTTTGCAGCAGCGCCGCGTCGTCTCTCATTGCCGGCGGCGCTGTTTTCAGGGCATGAAGGGAGCCGAGATCGCGGTGTCGCAGCAGGAGCAACAGCGTGGTTTCGCTTTCATAGGCCGTGCCCTCGACGGAAAAGCTGTCGGCGATCCATTCGGGTTTCGCGGCGGAAAAATGCGAGACCTTTCGATCCAGCGCATGTCTTATCTGGTCGATCAGGTCTTTCTGTTCTTCAGCGGGCCGCTCTCGCGTGCCGTCATGGCGAATGCTTTGCCACAACTCCGAAAAGCGCTCGCTCACCTGCGGATAAACGGGGCTTCGGCCCTCCCGTTCACCCTCGCTCATGCTCGTTTCCAATCACGATTGCGCTGATATTTTCGCGTGCGTTTTCGATCAGCGCCTCCTGTATCAGGGCACCGGCGCAATCCTTGACCGGCGTGCTGCTGATGATTTCGGCGATCGTCCGTTCTTTCAGCAAGTGCACCAGCGGGTAGCTGCACAGAAGCAGCCGGTCCTGCTCGCCCCAATCCTCATAAACAATATCCGGCCGGAACTGCTGGGAAAATCCGACACATTGGGACAGCTGCTTTTTCATGCCGATAATGACGTGATCGCGGGAAAGCAGATGCATCGTTCCGTTTTTCAGCAGATAGGCGCGCGCATCACCAGACCATATTATGCCCAGCCTTCCGTCGATGATATGGGCGATGACGGTGCTGGCGGTTGGCCTGCTGTCTGCGCCTGCGCTCTGTCTCGACAGGAGAAGGCTGTTGACGGTGCCGAGTTTGCCCCTGATCTGCTGCGCCATCATCTCCGCATTTTCGGCATCCGGCGTTTCCGCCAGAATATTGGTCACCAGACGTGCGGCTTCCACGGCGCCGTGCGTATCGCCCTGTCCGTCGGCTATGGCGAAAAGAGAAGGTTTTTGTGAAACGAACAGCGAATCCGCATTGAGGGAAAGCCGTGTTCCGGCATGTGTCGCGTAGCTGTAGACGACCGATGACGACGGCTGCATGGCCGGCGGCGCGGGCCGAACCGCGGCAGTGGGCTCAGGTTTCACATCCCCCGGCGACACCGCCCTTGCAGGGCTTGCTGCGTCTTCATCGTCCTTCACCGCTATCTCGCTGAACAGGCGCATGAAATCGGAGGCCTTCGGCTTGCCGTCGAATTTGTGTCCGCGTGCGCGGCGGCTCTGCGGATCGATATGCCACCAGAGGCTTGTCGGCATGCGGTCACGCATCATATCCGGTTCGTCGTCATCTGCCCGCGGCTTCGGCAGACGCAGCTTTTTGACGGCGGCATTGAACCGGGACATGTCGAAATCACCGGTCATGGATGTTTCGGCGAGAGCCTCGGCCGCCATGAACCAGGTATCGTCGAGGTAGAGCGTTCTCGGATGTTTCCGGAAACCGTTGAGCTGGGCAATGATCGCAAGCGGATATTTCCGCCCCACCCGGTCAGCGCTAGGCACCAGCACGCCCACATAGGCACAATTTCCCCATATGCCCCTTTCGACGATGAAACGGATGGGCGGGGATGACGAGAATATCGCCGGCCAGCGACCGGAAAACATTTCCGCGCAGGCATGCAGGCCGGATCGCATCCAGTCGTCGAAAATGCTGATCAATTCCCGTTCAAGGCCATCGGAGATAAAATCGCCGTGGCTGGGTATCTTGCCGAAGAAACCGATGCGGTCGCCTTCCGCAGCGGTTTCCGCAGGTCTTGTTGCCTGATTGGCCATCAGACACGAACGATCCGGGTGGCTCTTGTCATCGCTGTCATCATAAATCCCCTCCGTTGCAAATCCATGCGCTGCCCGCCGTTAAAATTGCTGCGGGCAGGCAAAGCTCGACATTGCCTCCAGCCTGAATGGATTGAGAACCGAACCGAACTGGATATCGAATTCGGCCGCCTGACCGCCATTATCAAACCGCACCCGCAAAAGATCGCCGGACTTGCTTTCGATATTGGCGCCGTCGAACAGGCGGAATGGCGACCAGTCGCCGTTTTCCGTCTTGGCCTGCTGCCAGCCGCCCGGCTGGAATGCGATGCGGGACAGGCTGGCCGTGTTCTCGCGGGATGGCCAGGTGATCGACTTCGCCTGAATAGGACCGTGATAATAAACGACCCGCTCACCCTCGATTTCCAGCATCACGGCGCTTGAGGTATTGGTGAGCGAAACCGGTTTGACATTGATCGAGACCGCCGGCGTCTCGCTGCCGTTCGGGAAGAAGGCGCGCGAAATCTTGTCGGCATTTTCGAACTGGGCAATGGCGCTGCTCGGAATGCCGGGGGCGCCGAAAGTACCTTTCCAGCTCCAGGGGGTGGTCGTCCTGTCGACGAAAGGCTCCATGCGCTGCTTGAAGAAGCTCTGGAAAACGCCGGTCGGGCCGAACAGCCGTGTGAAATCCGCGATCGCGACATCGCGGGAAGACGACCTGTCGAAAGGGTAACGCCCCGTCACGATCGAAGAGCACAGGGAGGCCGCATCCGCTGCCCAGAGTTCGGCAATGCGGCCGCGTGCGGATTTCACCGCAAGCGAGCCGACATCGGCAGCGACGCCCGCCACCCAGACGTCGAGAGGCGCCGGCAAATCCCGTGCCTGCTGCAAAAGATCCTGGTTCGCCTTGGTCAGCTGGCTGTCCACATCGAACACCTTGGCAACCTCGTCGGATGTGGTTGCCGAGCGGGCAAGCTGCTCGTTCAGCACCTTGAAATGCGCAAGCAGCTGTTCGGCCGGGGTTCCCGCAGCCTTGCCGCCGGCGGTTTCCCCGCCTGCCGCCGGTGCGGCGGCCTTTTCCGCCAGCATGTCCCGCAATCTTGCATAAGGATCGGCGGCGTTGACGGTGGCGGCGAGAACGGCTGCCGTTGCGTCGCCTTCGGCGGTGGAGGCGAGGCTGGTCGGATTTTCTCCCACATTGGGGCGCAGATCGGTAGCATTGGCGATCGATTTTGCCGCCTCCGCCAGGATGTTGCGCTCATTGGCAAGCGCGCGGGTCGTTTCCACCGCATCGCCGAGGGTCTGGGAAGGCTTGACCCGAAGATCCGCGAGGGTATCGGCCCATTTTTTCTCGAACCGGTCGAAATAGATTTGCAATGCAGCCTGCGCCACCTGCTCCACCGTTGCACCACGGATCGCATCGTCGGAGCCGCGCACCCACCCTTCGGAAAGTGCGACACGCGCCGCGTGGGCAATCTGCGGAATGACGACGGTGCGATATCCTTCCGCCGTGAAAAGGCCTTCTACGCCGTCCGCCATCGGCGCCTTGCTGCGGCGTTCGAAGGCGCGCTCACCAAGTGGGCCGAAGGCCGTGGCGGGTGTCCATTCCATCAGCTCCTGCGCCTGCGGGAGGCCGGCGAGAATATCATAGGCGCGCGTGCCGACCGCCTGATCGCGAATGGTTTCGCGGGCGGTGGCGATGAGCCGCGCATCGAGCTCTATCGGGGCGAGCACGCCATCCGCCAGCGCGCTGGCGTGCTGGTTGAGCGCCTCTCTCGCTGCCGCCCTTCCGTCACCCGGATAAAGGGATGCGAACATCTGGTGGGTCTGCATGGTCAGGAAATCCCGGTCCAGCGCGCCCATTCCGCCGAGCATTCCATAGAGTTTCAGCGAATTGAAAGTGCGGGTGATATCCTTTTCGTCCTTCAGCGGCTTCTGCAGCTGCACGATCATGCGTGGCAGCAGAAGGGCGTTAAGCGCGCGCTGATAGGCATCACGCTGCCGCCCGGCAATCTTGTCTTCCTGATCGAGACCGAAGCTGACATTCCACACGCGCTCCCGGGCAAAGCCGGAATTGACGTCACGCAGATTGTCGAGTGCCGGAAGGATGCGCAGGAAATCGGCATCGGAGACATCCCGCACGGGAATGCCCTGAACGAGCTGCTCATAAGCGCCGAGCTTGCGATCTGCTTCCGCCAGTGCCTGGGTATTGGCGAAATAGGTGAAAATCCAGCCGGTGAAAACGACGGCGATCGCGACGGCGCAAGCCGCATAGGCAATGCGCCGGACCAGCAGCTGCCGTCCCGAAAGGCGCTTGTCGCGCATTACCAGCGCGGCCTCGGGGAAGATGACGTCCTTGAAGAGCCTGGACAGGAAGTAGCTTCGGCGGGCTTTGGAAGCGCTGACGGATCGTTCCGTTTCCGCCTGTGTTCCCGAAGCGAGATAGACACCGCGCAGAAGCGGCGCTTCGATCAGGGGCGAGCTTGCGCAAAGCTCGGTCAGAGCCTCGTGCAGCCGGTCCTTCAATCGTGCGAGTTCCGCCGGGAAACGGAAGATGCGCCCGCGAATCTCGGCGTTCTGCTCCTGCTGCAGGCGTTCGATCAGCATCGCATCGACACGCTGTTGCAGCAGTTCGAGCTCTTCCGTCAGGCGTTGCGGCAGGTCTTTCGCGGAATAGCTTTCCTCCAGCTTGAAGGTTGTGCCCCAGACCTGCTGGCGGTCGGTCTTGTTGAAACCGTCGAAGAATTCCACGAAACCATGCAGCAGGTCGGCCTTCGTCAGCACGATATAGACGGGTACGCGGGCATGCAGATATTCATCCAGTTCCGAAAGCCGCTGACGGATGGAGCGGAGTTCCTGCCGCTGCTCCTCCGGATCGCGGGTGAGAAGATCGGGGATGGACAAGGTGACCAGTGCGCCATTGATCGGTTGCGAACGGCGATATCGCCTCAAAAGCCCAAGGAAACCCTCCCAGCCGGCTTTCGAAGAGCCGTCGAGATCGTCCTGCGTGGTATAGCGGCCAGCCGTGTCGATCAAGATCGCTTCGTCGGCGAACCACCAGTTGCAGTTGCGCGTGCCGCCGATGCCTTTGACCGCATTTTCGCCGAGTGCGTCGCCAAGCGGAAATTGCAGGCCGGAATTGGTCAGCGCCGTCGTCTTGCCGGAGCCCGGTGCGCCGAAGATCACGTACCAGGGCAGGTCGTAAATATAACCGAAGCGCTTTTTCGTGACGCGCCGCAGCAGCGCCAGCGCTTCCTTCAGCCGTGTCTGGATTTCGCCGATTTCAGCCTGCCGGTTGGCCAGAGCCTCCCGCTCGATGCTGTCGACGAGTTCCTTGTCCTGCTTGCGGCCGCGGTAAATCGTGACGGCGATATAAACCAGCCAGATGGCGACAACGATGCCGATGGCGATGAGGCGGGATTGTGTCGTGCCGAGCGGCTTGAAACCGCCGAGTGCAATTAAATAGCCGTAGAACCAGATGACGACGCAGAGCGCGATTACCCAGAGAAGTGACAGGAAGCGGCGTCCGACGAGGGCCGCGTAGCTGTCGACATAGGAACGGATCGAATAAAAATAACTCAGCGGATTCATGGCTGCGTCTCTCCCGGCTGCTGTCCCGGACTGTTCTGGATGGTCGGCGAGAGAATGCCGGCGTCGCTCAATTTTTCATCGGGGTTGGTCAGGACCATGATCTCGGTTCTGCGGTTCGTCTCGCGGCCTTCCTGCGTCTTGTTGTCGGCAATCGGGTCACTATCGGCGCGGCCTTCCGTCAGGATCGCATCCGGGCCGGTGAATTGGGAAAGAATGTCCCCGACCGCCTTGGCGCGCGCTTCGGAAAGGTGCCAGTTGGACGGGAATTCCACGGTCTTGATTGGCACGTTATCGGTATAACCGATGACGACCGCGCGGAATTTTTCAGCGGCAAGCGCGCCGCCGATGCGCTGTATCAGATCGCGAAACTGCTGGCTGACCTCGGCGCTGCCGGTGGCGAAAAGGCCGGAATTGTTGATGCGCACGCGCAGTCGCCCGTTCACATCCGCCAGCGTGACCAGCTTCTTTTCGACTTCGGGCTGAAGGAAGGCCATCAGCTTTTCAAGCCGGGAAGGTTGCTTCGGCTCCACGATTTTTGGTGGTTCGACAATTTTCGGGGCTTCGGTTTTCACCGGTGGCGCTGGCGGGCTCGCGATCAGCACGCTCGGCGTCTCGTTCGGCGGCAGATGGGCCAGCCTTTCGAAAGTGACGTCGGATGCGTTGTTGAGCGACAGCGTGAAGAAGAGATAACCAAGGGCGAAAGCAAGCGCCATCAACGACAGCAGCGTCCACAGTGCCGCCATTGTCCGCAACGGCGTATGCCGCGCCTCGACACCTTTCCAGTGCGGCGAAAGTTCCCGTTCGAAGGCGCCATATTGGCCGATCAGCGTCTTGTAGAGACTGTCGCGGATGCGCGAAAGTTCCAGCGCGCCCTTGGGGGAGACGCGTGTACGCCCTTCAAAAGCCAGCGACAGGCATAGATAGATCAGCAGCAGCAGATCCTTGTTGGCGCCGGGCGACTGGTGAAAATGGTCGAGAATGTCGAAGACCCGGTCGCCGCCGGTGACATCGTTGTGAAAGGTGGAGACAAGACCGGAGCGCGCCCAGCCCGCCCGCACGCCCCAGGGCTTGCTGAGAACGACATCATCCACCGTTGCGCAGACGACATAATGCGCCGCCCGCGCCCGCTCGGCGCTGATGCGGGCGGAAGCGAGATCGCGCTCATAGCGGGTGATCGCCTCTAGGCAGGCGCGGCGAAGATGATCCGGGTCCGGCTGGTCGTCGCTGAAGCGCAACAGATGCGCGAGATTGAGCAGGGGGGCCGCCGATTGCACGAGCGTCGGCACCTCCTCGCCACCGAAGCGGAAACCGGAAAGCAGTTCGTCGACCGGCATGGCGGTCGCGCCGCCCCTGGGTCGCCCGGCCGGTTCGTCGGTTTCGATGATGTCTTCGAGGATCGCCGCCATGTTGCGGGCGTTCCGGTTGCGGCGGCGGCTCTCCTCGGTGATTTCGACCACCGTCGGCAAATCCTGCCAGGAAGAAGGCTTTTCGTTGCTCATTCGCGTAACGCCCACATTTCCATCTCAAGTCCCGGAAACTCGCCCGCCAGATGCAGGGCGATGGCGCCGGACGTATCGAGCTGTTTCCAAAGCGGTGATGTCGTATCGATTTCGAAATAGACGGTGCCGGAACGATAGGGCAGCTGCCGTGGCAGAACGGGCAGCGACCGCACCGGAATGCCCGGCAGCGCCACATTGACCAGTTCGGAAATCCGCTCCACCGGCCCGACCTTGATCTGTGCGGGCAGCCGGCGGCGAATGTCCTCGGCGGCCATATCCGCGCGCACGGCCAGCACGAAACCGGCGTCGCGCAGCAGGGTACGGTCGTGGATCGTGCCGACGCGTACGCCGTGGCGGCGCTCCACCAGTTCGATGGCAACGGCTGCCTGTTCCAGAACCGCCGAGAGCGATGTGCGCAGATCATCGAACACCGCACCGAATGTGGCTTTCAGATCATCATGCCGGTAGGGCGGGAAATTCGTCGCCCGTTTTTTGTCGGTGGTGAAGGTCGCGAGTTCGCCGGCAAGCTGGATACAGTCTTCATAAAAGCGGATGGGGTGAAAACGCGTGGCGTTGGCGCCGACATGCGCGAGCAGCGGGTCGGCCCGGTTGAGGATTTGCAGCAGGAAATAGTCGCCCACTTCCGCCGTTCCCCGGATTGTCGGATCGCCGATCCGTTCGGCGATTGCCTGGGCACGGTGGCGCACGATCCCCAGAAGTTCCGTCAGCAATTCGTTGAGGCGGGGTGCAGCCGCACAGGTGAGGCTGGGCGGAATGAAATCCGGATCCAGAATGACTGCGCGGTCGGAACGCACCTCGATCACGCGCGCAAGGCCGATGAGATCGTAGCCGGCGAGATCGTCGCCGGTCTTGAGGAATTTCAGGCTGAGGCGGCCGACATCGATCGGCGCCACGAAATCCGTCTCGATATTGGTGTCCGAGACCTCGTAGCTGGAGGCGAGGAAGCGGACGCTGGCCGTATCATTCCGGCCTGACGCGGACATGTCCGCCTTGCCGGGCTGACGGGCGGGCAGGGCGAGGTAGACGATGGCATCCTTGATGGTCTCATCGAGATCGAGCGGCGGCGGCAGATCGGAATCCTCCGGCGCCTCGAAGGGTGTGCCGTCGGGAAGAACGCCGCGCAGGTTGGACAGGGCGAATTGCCCTATCGAAAGCGCGCTGCGATCCAGGCCGATCTCGGCAATGCCCCAGGGATAGGGGGAAAGGTTGCGCGTGGTATTGCGCACCAGACGCTCCGTCCAGCGATCGGATTGCTGGAAATGTTGAACGCGAAGAAACATGCCTTCGCTCCAGGCAACACGGTTTTCATGTCTCATCGTGGTTATTTACCCCCTTGGCATCGACCGCAATCGCGTCGGGTTCAGCGAGAGGCGCGGCGTTGCCGCGCGCTGCCCGTTGCAGAAACTGCCGAACCGGCAATTGACGACCGTTTTCTTCAAACTGTTTTTTGTAGGCGGACCAGTAATCCGTCTTCGTGATCAGCGCCTGCCAATCCCTGCGCTCGATTTTCGAGCGGATATCGTTTGCGGCATCGACGGACGCTTCGAGAAGCCTTGGTTCGAGCTTCTGCGTGCATGTCTGGATAAGGGTTTCGAGAGAGGCGGTGAGGCGGCGCTGCTGATGAATGAGCGCTTCCAGACGCTCGCCCAGCGATGCGTGCGGCCCGGTGGCGTGATCGCCCTCGATGTCGAAAATGGCGAGGCACTCGGCATTCTCCCTTTCGAGCGCCGTCACAAGATCGCCGATCTCCGCCTGTGCGGCAGATATTCCAGCAGGTTCCGGCTCTTCCGCTGTCGGATTTTTGCCCTCGTCCGGAAAAACGCTGTCGAAATCTGCGCCCTGGATTGGTGATGGCGTGCGCGCGATCACGACCGGCGTGTTCAGCGCATCAGTATGTTCGTGCCTGCTGCTTGCGGCCGGCTCGTCATCCCAGTCCGCCGGGAGTATCGCGCCAATGCCGGTGGCATTGGGCGGGGCGCTCCAGCCGATCTCGACATTGCGCGAAATGGTTTTGGCCTTCCGGCCCGTCTGGCCATCAGCGGTTTGTGTCCAGTCCTCCTGGGGAAGCGTGTTGCCCAGCACGCCGCCGGCCGAACGACCGTTCGGGGCGATATCGGCAAGGATGGCCGAAATGGTCAGGGGTTCGTCACTCATCCGCAGCGAGGCGTCGGGGTCGGAAAAATCCAGCTCGACAGCGCCGCTGATGCTTACCTGAAAAATCTGCCCGCCGATGTTGATCTGCGAGCCGTCCCGCAGACGCGCACTTTCACCTTCGAGCAACAGACGGCCATCGACCAGCGTGCCGTTTGCGCTCTGGTCCAGGATCGTGAAGTCTTCGCCCTCACGGCTGAGCGTGCAATGCAGTTTGGAAACGCGCCGTTCATTGTCATCGATCTGCCAGTCGCAATCCTGCGAACGGCCGATCACGCGGCGGCCGCGCTCGAAGCTCCATTGGCCGGGCCTTGAGGCCCCGAGATTTTGTATGTCCTTGAGCGCCAGTTTCATATCATGCCCTCACGCGGAGATTGCCGAGCCTTCCCGCTCGGTCACGATGGCGTCGGTGCTGTCCTTTTGTGCCGGGGCCACACGGGCCCAGCTGTTCCAGCCGAGACGGGCGGGAGCATCGGGCTCACCCAGCCGGCAGAACGGAATATCCTCCTTTTTCAGGATCACCTGCACGTCGAACTCAAGGGCGCTGCCGACGAACAGGCGCGTCAGCGAGAAGATTTGGGCAAGCCGCTTCGATCCGGGCGTCAACGCCAGATAATCGGCATAGGCAACCGGTCCGATGACGACACGGAAACCACCGCTCATATCTTCCACCGCGCTTCCGGCCGTTGTGTTCTGCCCCAGCCGCAAACCGGAGGCCTGCCCGAGTTGGCTCTGTTCGTGAAGCGGCAAAGCCACCCATCGCCTGCGGAACTGTTCGATACCGACGGGAAGCCCGGTGAATTCGCAGAGCATTGAGGTGAGGGCGGAGACATTGCGGTTGCGATTGGCCATGAGCCCGCTGAAACGCAGAAGCGTATCTTCGCTCACGCCCGCCTTCTGCACCAACCCCGCCGTTCGAAACCCGGTGAGCGCAAGCAGGGTCTTGCGGAAGCCGTTGTTCCCGCTCTGGCCGGACCAGCGCAGCCCCCTTGCAAGACGGTATTTTTCCGTGGCCGATACAAAAAGTTCGCTGAACCTTGCGGCGAACAGATTGAAGAAACCGGCAAGCGCCCCGGAGCGGTTGCGTTCCTCCCGCTGGAGCAATTCGCCATAGGCCGGCGGCAGCGAACCGAGCGGCCCGACAATCGGCGCGAAGGCGGATTTGAGCTCAGACGCGCCCTGTTTGCGGCCGAACCCGCTGATGGCCAATGCGGTCGGCTGCACGCCGCCATGCGCCGTAATCGTCAACCCGTCATCGGAAACATGCTGGGCCACGCGAAAAGCGGTGGCAGGGTCGAAGCGGCCGGGATCGGTGCTGAGAAGCGCTGCCTGCCGGTCTTTTGCGGTTGGTGTCTGTTGCTCCATCCCGGCCTCCTAAAGCAATGGCCGGTCTGCGGCACGGGCCGGCCAGCGGGCAATCGGTTTGGAGTGGCCACGCATCGTCGCCGTCAGCCGCGTGAAGCTGTTGATCGAGGTGTAAAGGCCGAAGAAGTGGTTGAGAACATTGGCGAAGATGAAAGCCGCAGGGCGGGCGATCAGCGATGGGTCGAATTCCACGGTGATGTCCGTTCCCGGCACCATCACCGAACCGATCCGGGCATGGGAATTCTGCGCCTCGACATTGCTGATCGATTCAACCAGTTGCCGGGTTTCCGGGCTGTCCCGGAAGGAATAGAGCGACAATATATCCTTCAGCGGCGCGCCGCCATTGTCGGTGAGCGAAAGATGATTGAGCAGCAGATGCGATATCAGCCGCCATTCGCGCGCCGAGCGCTCGTTGACGCGAATGGCCGCCGTCGGCGGCATCAGTGCGTGGATGGACTTTACCGCCTCGTTGCCGGTTGTAAGCTGCAGGAAAGGATGCCCGCCGCCGAAGGGAAGCTGGCTCGGCAATTCGCGATTGATGCAGAGCGTGTCGATGCTTGCCACCACGTCGAGCGGTCCGAGGGGGCCGCGCTTTTCATCCACGAAGGCAATGTCGGTGTCGGACGAACCATCGTCGTCAAACCGGCGCTGGATCTGCCAGAACACCGTCGCGCCATTGTTGCGCTGGGTGCGTCCGAAGAAGGGCGAGGTTTTTTCCGTCTGTCCGGAGCGGCTGGTCAGCTCCACGGTTTCGACGGCGTAGATTTCACGGGTCCGCTGCCGCCGCGCATCCGGCAGGAGGCGGTATTCCGTGCGCGTTCCATCGAGGCTCAGCGGTTCGCAGCTTTGTTTGAACAGGTTGATGACCGGCGAGGCGTTCAGCACGAAATCCTTGACGGAGACCATGCGCTCGAGCCGCGTATCCGCCGCATCCAGATAGATATAAAGCTCACAATCGCCGCCGCTCCATCTGTTCAGCCCGTCAATATCGATGAAAAGAAACTTCTGCGGCAGGGCGAAGAATTCGGTGAGAAGCCGGTATCCATCGAAGCTGTTGGCGGGATAGGGCAGCATCGCCTGATCGCGGGTGTAACCGGAAGGCCTAAGATTGCCGGCGGGCAGGAAAACGGCTTCCCTGTCTTCGGAGTGACGCGCAAGCGCCATGCCCACACAATGGTTCGTCAAAAGCTCGTAAAGGGCGGTCGCCTGCTGCCATGCGGCGGAGAGGAAAATCTGGAGCTTCGTCAGCCCCATTTCCGCAAAGGTGCCGCCGCGCGGCGCCGTGCTGCGCAGGGAAAGCCGCAGGCAGCTCGCCGCCCCGGCAAAGGAGGCTGAAAAAGGTGCATCGATCGGCTGGCCGGAAAGCGTCGCGGCGGTAACCTGCAGCGGAACGATCCCCACCTCCTGCGTGGTGCGAAAACGGCAGCTCTCGCCACCCACCGGTTCGGCAAGGATTTCGCTGTGACGGGTAAGCGTCTGCACGGTTGCCAGTGCCGGGCTCGGAGCGAATTGCACGACGCTCATCGAAGGGATCGGCGCAAGATAATGCGGGTAGAGCGTTTCCAGCAGGCTGTCCGACAGTTCGGGAAACTCGTCATCCAGTTTCTGGCGCACACGGGCGGCGGAATAGGCAAAGCTCTGGATCAACCGCTCGACGTGTGGATCGTCGGCGACATCGCCCGTCATGCGCAGCCTGCCGGCGATTTTCGGGAAAGCAGCCGCAAAACGGGATGCCCGCTTTCTCAGCGCAAAAAGCTCGTCATTGTATTTTTCGAGAAAACCCTCAGCCATTCGTCGTCTCCACCAGAAAACGCTGCGTCGATGGATCGATGCGGGATTCGAAGCTGATCGGCGGCATGCCTTCCTGAAGACGGAATGTCGCCTGTATGCGCATGCGAAGTGCCCGGTCGCCATCCGTGCGGTTCTTCAGGATTGTCACATGCACATCGGCAAGGCGGGTCTCGAACAGGGAAATCCGCCGCTCGATGCTGCGCGCCAGCCGCGCCTTGGAGGCATCCGTCACCAGATTGGCCGAAAGAATGCCATCCACGCCATAGCTCACCAGCGCATCGGAAAGCTCGTTCAGCGCCGCCGGCGGGCCGGCGGGGTTACGGCGGGTATTGAGCAATGCCTCGAGATCGCGGCGGATCACCTCGCGCATCTCGCGTGCCTGATCCTTGAGGCTGACGAGCCTGTCCGTTTCCGCATCCGGCGCGTCATCGAGCAGCCGGTCCAGAACGGAGCGCGACAGCGTTCTCTGCCGTGCGCGATATTGCTCGAGCGGATCAACCACGGGCGATCTGCCTTTCTTCGTCGGACGCGGCGGAAAGGGAGCCGATCTCATGGAACGGCACCACATCGTCGCCAATCAGCAGGCAGCGCTGTCCGAGGCCCGTCACCAGCGGCTGGTCGTCTTCACTCCAGCGCGTTTCCCGACCAAGGAGAAGGCCGACATCGTCTCCCGCGCCATGATAGATCGCCGGAAGCAGCACGGATGCGACCGCGCCGTCGCGCAAGGTCAGTTCGGCGCCGCGGAATGCGAGATCGCGCGGGCGGCTCATGGGGTCGATGGTGAGGCTTTCGATGCGTCCATAATCGATCCAGAGATAGCGGCCGCCATTGGTCAGCACTTCCAGCGCATGCGGGACCCGATCGTCCAGATCGCGGATGTCGCCGGCGCTCTTGCCATCGTGGCCGATCGGTACATTGCCGCGTTTTTCGTCGAGCTCAGCCAGAGCGGTCTTGGCGGCATCCACATCACCGCCGCGTGCGGCAATATTCGCCCGGATGGCGAGCTGATCGAGTTCGGAGGGGCCGCCGGGGAAATCCGGCACGGCGCCGTTTTCGAACCACGCATTGCGCGCTGCCATGGCGCGCAGCTGGTGGCGGAAGAGGGAAAAACCGACGCTGTCCTGCGGCGAAAATGTTGCGGCCAGATTGCATTGTGCATCGGCCTTTTCATAGTCGCCGGCAAGCACCAGCAGGTCGATGTAAAAATGGCGGCCGTCCTTGTCGGTCGGTCTGGTTTTGACGTGTTCGCGCGCAAGCTCAATCGCTTCCTGCAGCCGGTCATCATCGAGAAGGCGGGAAATGTCGTCGCGCAGCGTCATGCGGATATCCTTTGCGGCTCGGCCGGAGACCGGGATGCGCCGGTGGGCTGCATCATGGTTTCGGCGATGAGGTGGAAGCTCGTGGAGACGTCATCGAGCTGGAAATGCGGCTGAAGGCGCACGGTGCAGGAGAATGTTCCGGGCTTGCCGGGAACCTCGAAGACATTGATCCCGGCAGAGCGCAGCGGATAGCGCGTGCGCAACGCCGCTTCCGCATCGTCATTGCCGAGCGTGTAGGAGGAAAGCCAGCTTTCCAGCTTGCGCTCGATCGTCGAGGCATCGCTCAATTGGCCGATGTCATCACGCATGATGACCTTGAGGTAATGTGAGAACCGCGAGGCGCACAGCACATATTGCAGCATGGCGGCAAGGCGGGCGTTCTGCCTTGCCGCTTCGGTGGAATAATGGCCGGGCGCATGCAGGGACTGGTTGGCGTTGAAGATCGCCATGCCGGAAAGATAGGTGGTGGAGACGGGCACGATGCCGAGATCGGAAAACTGCTGTTCCTGTCCGGTCGTCAGTTGTACCTCGACGGGCGGCTGCGCGGAAAGGCCGTTGCTCTCGACGCCGAGATCGAACGGCGGCAATTGCCAGGAGGAGAGCATGCCGCCATCCACGGCGTCCTGCGTCACGCCGCGCAGATCGGCAAACCAGCCGGAATCGACGAAGTTGCGTACCACCACGGTTGCAAAGGCGAAGGCGGCATTGCCCCAGAGCAGTGTCTCGCCACTTTCCGCCACATGTTCGCGGAATGGAAATCCGTCGTCCCGTTCACGCGCATAGGGCCTGTAGGGAGAGCGCAGCAAAACGCGCGGCGCGACAAGGCCGACGAAGCGGGAATCGTCGCGGGCGCGAAGAGCGTTCCAGCGTAGCCGCGATTTGTCCTGCTTCAGCGAGGAAAAGTCGTGGACCCGGCTGAGTTCGGCAAAGTCCTCGAGGCCAACGGCGGAAGGAGCAGCGGCTGCAACAAAGGGGCAGAAGGCCGCCGCAGCCACCATGCCGATCTGTGAGAGCGTGGTGATGGAATCCGCCCCCTGAACATCATCAGGGGAAAAGGCATAATCGCCGATCAGCAGCCCGACGGGTTCGCCGCCCGGCATGCCGAATTCGCGGTTATAGATGACTTCGAAAAGATGGCTCTGGTCGAAGTCGGTGGCGCGTTCCGTGTTCCGGGCAAGGTCACGCCAGCTGGCGTTCAGCAGTTTCACCTTGACATCGGTGCTGCGGCCCGCCTCGCGCACGACCATGGCAAGCCCGCGCCATCTCGCTTCCATCGCCTGAAAATCAGGGTGATGGAGAATGGCGTTCACCTGGCCGGTCAGCGCATCGTCGATGAGAGCGATGAGCTGGTCGGCGAAAAGACGGGCGTCCGGAAAGGACTGATGCGCCATGAGCGGGCTCCGGGTGATGAACGGGGCCGGGGTGGCGGACCACCCCGGTCCGTGCTCAGTTCTTGGATGGAATACGGGCGACCATGCGCAGCGAGGTCGTCAGTTCTTCCATCTGCAACCAGGGCCGCATCCATGCGACCGCGTTGTAGGCGCCGGGTTTGCCCGGCACTTCCTGCACCGTCACCTTGGCATCGCGCAGCGGGTATTTCGCCCGGCTTTCTTCGCCCGCTTCGTCATTGGCGTTGACGTAGTTGGCGATCCAGCGGTTGAGCCAGACTTCGCAGTCGGACGCTTCCATGAAGGAGCCGATCTTGTCGCGGCCCATGACCTTGAGATAATGCGCGAAACGCGAAGTCGCCATGATATAGGGCAGGCGGGCCGAAACGGCGGCATTGGCCGTTGCTTCCGGCTTGTCGTAAAGCTTCGGCTTGTGCGCGGTCTGGGCACCGAAGAACACAGCGTAATCGGTGTTCTTGTAGTGGCAGAGCGGCAGGAAACCGAGCTTGCCGAGTTCTGCGTCGCGGCGGTCGGTAATGCCGACTTCGGTCGGGCATTTCAGGTCGAGATCGCCGTCATCGCTGGAGAAGACGTGCATGGGCAGGTTTTCCACCCGGCCGCCATTTTCCGCGCCACGGATCGCCGTGCACCAGCCGCTTTTTGCAAAAGCGTCGGTCAGCTTGGTGCCCATGACGTAAGCGGCGTTCATCCAGCAATATTCGTCATGCTGCAGGTCGCCATTCACCGCGCCCCTGGTTTCGTCATAGGCGAAATCATCGATGGGGTTGGTCTTCGGGCCATAGGGCATGCGGGCCAGAACACGCGGCAAGGCGAGCGTGACAAAACGGGAATCGTCGCTTTCACGGAAGCTGCGCCACTTGGCATATTCCACCGTGTCGAAAATCTTCTCCAGATCACGCGGACGGGCGAGATCGCGATAATCCTCGAAACCGAACATATGTGGGCTGGCAGCGGAGATGAACGGTGCGAAAGCGGCCGCCGCAATCGACGAGACACCCTGAAGCAGCTGCACGTCATCGAAGGAATTATCGAACTCGTAGTCGCCGATGATGGCGCCGAGCGGCTCGCCGCCGGGGGTGCCGAATTCGTCTTCGTAGATCGCCTTGAAGAGGCGGGACTGATCGAATTCGACGGCTTTTTCCAGATCGCGCGCCAGTTCCCGCTTGCCGGCATTCATGACGCGGATCTTGAGGTTCACGCTCGTCTCGGAGTTCTTGACGAGATAGTTCAGCCCGCGCCAGGTGCCTTCCAGCTTGGCGAACTCCGGCGCCTGCATGATGGCGGCGAGCTGCTCGGAAATCGTCCGGTCGAGCTCCGCAATCGCGTGGTTGAGGGTGACGGTGAGGTTGCGGTCATATTTGACCGTTCCCTTCAGGGCCTGGTCGGTCAGCGTGCGCAGAAGATTCTGCGCGCGGTCCGGTTCGGTCTGGCGGGTTGCGGCAACCACCTTGGACAGCAGTCCCTGATCTTCGGCGGTCGTTGCCTGGGCTTCGCTTTTCAGCAGGCTTTCAGCGCTCATGTTTCAGTCCTTCCACATGCGGCTTTTAAATGCCGCTTGAACAGTTGAAGCCCCATGACGGGGCCGTTCGGGGAGGTTTTCCTCCGCACAGGCGATTATTCGCTCGCGCCGTTCTTTTCCTTCAGTTCGGAAACCAGCGTTGCGAGGTCGGTCTTGTTCTGCAGAATATCTTCCAGCATCCGCTCCAGATCTTCCGAGCGGTCGGCCTTGGAAAGCAGGTCACGCAGCTCGTTGCGGGCATCCAGAAGCGCCTTGAGCGCCGGAACCTGCTGCACGACGGCGCCGGGTTCGAAATCGTCCATGCTTTCGAACTTCAGGTTGACCTGCATGTCCGTGCCGTCTTTCTGCAGCGTGTTGGCAACGGAAATGGTGAGGCCCGGCGTCATGCGGCGCATGACTTCGTCGAAATTGTCGCGGTCGATCTGAACGAATTTGCGCTCGCCGAACGGCTTCAGCGGCTGGGTGGGATTGCCGGAGAAATCACCGAGCACGCCGACCACGAAAGGCAGTTCCTTGACCACCATCGCGCCTTCGGTCTCGACTTCATATTTGATGTGAACGCGGGGTTTGCGAACCCGCTCCAGCTTTTCATGTACACTTGCCATTTCAACCTCCTTGATGCCCCTTGGCATAGATGACTGTTACGGGGCGTCGTCCCGCCCCGAATTGGTTATTTCCCGTTGTTGTCTCCACCGGGTTTGATGCCGGCGGCCGTTAGAACGGCGTTGCGGGCCTGCGCTTCGGGCAGAAGCTCCGCCAGCAGTTCCGAAAAATCCATGCGCCCCCTGCGAACCAGCGTTTCGATGGAGAGCGAGATCGGTGAATGCGGCTCGGTCCGGCGAAAGTAACGCGCAACCGAAAGAAGAGTTTCAAACGCTTCGTCGCGCGAAGATATGCCTTCCGGGGAGGCTGCGGGTGTCCGCACGGCCGGCTGCCCGCTTACATCGGCGCCCGCAACGGTGGCTGGCGCCTGCGCGACCGGTGCCGGCTCCTGGTCGCGCCCGCCCAGCGTGCGAATTGCCGCGGCCGCTTCGATAAGCGTGTTGCGGATATTGGAACTCGGGGGGGCGGCCTGGCCGCAACGTTCGGAAAGAACGGCCGTGATGGCGTCAAACGAGGAGAGACAGGCATTCACCGCCGCCAGATGGGAAGACATGGCGGCGACACCGGCCTCGGACGCTATCCGGTACAGTTCTTCGCGGCGTTTGCTCTCGTTCGGCCGTTGGGCCAGCTGGAAATCCCAGAGACTGTGTTCTCCGAATTTCCCACCGGGGATCAATGACGCCAGCCGGAGCGGCTGAACAAGTGTTCCCTCGCTGCCAATGCCATTCAATCCCGCAAAAGGTGCAAATTTTTCCTCGTCATTATCATCGCTGATCGAGCGCAATGAGTCCCAATGGTTGTAAAAAAGATCGCCACAAAGCTCGTAGATTTCGCGCAGTCCATGGAAGCCACGCAGTCGCAGGCTTGCTTCAGCGAGCCATGCCAATATTTCAACATCTTTGCTTTCGGAATATATAATCTGCAATCCAAGATTGCTGACACTGTCCCAGCTACTGGAGATCTTCAGGTTATCCTGAGGGGATGCAGCCCGCTCTTCTGCTCGTGCCTGGTTTCTTTCGTCCTTAATTCTATAGTATATTTCACGCGTTCTTGAATCGTTGCGGATATTATCTCCGCAATTCCCCAAAAACTCTATATCTCTTTTAACATGCTGCGTATCCAAGAGTAGTCTATCCCCAGAAAATAGTAATGGATTTTTTGTAGTTACTTCCCTTACGTGAGGCTATTGATCAGACAGACTTATTCAAAATGTGTCTAAATTGTGGCGTCTACTGCTTAATCTAACCCGATAAAAAATAAACTTCGGGGTGGACAACCCGGTTTCATCATCATAGTTATTCCACGTCACGTTGTGGAATGAACCGGGGCAGGAGGCTCATTGCATGTCGCATATTGATCTCAATCGCCTCGTTGGAGCGCTTGAGCCAGACCTTCGCGTCACCCTTGAGGCTGCGGCTTCCGTTGCGGTGCGTATGGGGCACAGGTACGTTGATATCCCGCATTGGCTTCTGGCGGTTGTAGATGCCGGTATCTATGTGGAAACATTCGACGAATTAAAAATTCCACTTCCGGTATTGAAGGCTGAAATCGGCCGCAGTCTGGAGGAGGCCATTATCGGCGACGGCGAGGCCTTGTCGCTCTCCCAGAACATCCTGACGGCAGCCCGGGAGGCATGGATTCTTGCTTCGCTGGAGGCTGGCCGTGACCGCGTGACGCTTTGCGATCTCTTGCTGGCGATGGATGAGGAAACCTCACTTCGCTCCTTCGTCCGCTCGGCATTTCCGTCGCTCAAGGCGATGGATCGTGCGGCGCTTGAGCGTCTTCGCAGCTCGGCCGAGAACAGCGCAAACGCGGATGTTCCTACCGCGCCGGCAAGTGCAGGACAGGCCGCCGGCCAGAATGATTTCTTGCGCCTCTACACCCAGGATATGACCGCCGATGCCCGCAACGGCAAGGTCGATCCGGTGATCGGCCGCGATGATGAACTGCGCCAGCTCGTTGATATTCTTACGCGCCGCCGCCAGAACAATCCCATTCTGGTGGGCGAGGCCGGCGTTGGCAAAACTGCGGTGGCCGAGGCGCTGGCGCTGGAGATCGCCTCCGGCAACGTTCCGGAAAAATTGCGCAATGTCCGCCTGCTGAACCTCGATATTTCGCTGCTTCAGGCCGGTGCCGGCGTGAAGGGCGAGTTCGAGCGGCGCCTGCACGGCGTGATCGATGCGGTCAAGCGTTCGGCCGAACCGGTCATCCTGTTCATCGATGAGGCTCATGGCCTTGTTGGCGCGGGTGGGGCCGCGGGCCAGGGCGATGCGGCGAATATTCTTAAACCCGCACTCGCAAGAGGCGAAGTGCGCACCGTCGCGGCAACGACGTGGAGCGAATACAAGAAATATTTCGAGAAGGATGCGGCGCTGACGCGTCGTTTCCAGCCCGTGCATGTGCGCGAGCCGGACGAGGCGACCGCGATACGGATGCTGCGTGGGGTGGCGGATAGTTTCGTCAGCCATCACAACGTCACCGTTCGTGACGAGGCGATCGTGGCTGCCGTGCAATTATCCGCGCGCTACATGCCGGCGCGGCAATTGCCGGACAAGGCTGTCAGCCTGCTTGATACCGCCGCCGCGGCCGTTTCGCTGGCGCGCCAGACCCTGCCGGAGCGGTTGCGTGCCATGGAAAGCGAGCGGCGCCTTCTGTCGGACGAGCTGAACTGGCTACTGCGTGAACCGCAGGATGAGGACATGCAAAACCGCATCCGGTCGATACGCGACGAGCTTGAACAGCTCGAGGGCGGGATCGATGATCTGCGCAGCCGCTACGAGGCGGAAATGGCTGAACTGGCGGCGCTCAGTGAAGAGCAGCCAGCCGAAACCGGTGCGTCGAATGTTTCGCACCTGCGGCCTGCCGCGGAGATGCGGCCGGCAAATGCCGAAAGGCTTGTACCGACCGTGGTTGATCGGGAAGCGATCGCCGCTGTCGTCTCGCGATGGACCGGGATTCCGCTCGGCAAACTTCTGGCGGACCAGATCGAGAGCGCCCGCACGCTGGATCAGCGCATGCGGCAGCGGGTGGTGGGGCAGGATGCCGCGATTACCCGGATTGCCGATGCCATGCGCACCGCCCGGGCCGGATTGTCCGATCCACGCCGCCCGCCGGCCGTGTTCTTCCTTGTCGGCATGTCCGGAACGGGCAAGACCGAAACGGCGCTGTCGCTGGCCGATCTGCTTTACGGCGGCAACAGCCACCTGACGACGATCAACATGTCGGAGTTCAAGGAGGAGCACAAGGTTTCGCTGCTTCTCGGCTCACCGCCCGGTTATGTCGGTTTCGGCGAGGGCGGGGTGCTGACGGAAGCGGTGCGCCGCCGGCCGTTCGGCGTTCTCCTTCTCGATGAGATCGACAAGGCCCATCCCGGCGTCCAGGATATTTTCTATCAGGTGTTCGACAAGGGTGTACTTCGTGATGGCGAAGGCCGCGACGTCGATTTCAAGAACACCACGATCTTCATGACCGCCAATACCGGTTCGGAACTGCTGTCGGCGCTGTCCGCCGATCCCGACACGATGCCGGAAGGCGAAGCGCTGGAAGCGCTTCTGATGCCGGAGCTCTCCAAACAGTTCAAGCCCGCATTTCTCGGGCGCACGATCATCCTGCCCTTCATGCCGCTCGGCACGGAGGAACTTGCAAGGATCGTGGACATGCAGATTGGCAGGATCAGGGAACGTGTGCTCGCAACATACGGCACCGACCTGACCCTGTCCGATGCGGCGCGCGGTGCCCTGGTGGCGCGCGCCGGTGCAAGTGAAATCGGCGCACGCGCCATCGAGATCATGATCGGCAAGGATCTCCTGCCGCCTCTTTCCAGCTTTTTCCTTGAGAAGGTCATCGCGGGAGAACGTGTGGGGAAGATCATTGTCGATTTTGGTGAAAACGGGTTCGGCATTCGTGCCGAAGCGGCTGGGGAAGCAGATGAATTCGCCGTAACCGAAGAGGTTGGGGTGGATAAAGTTGCCGCGTCGGATGGGGCTACCCGACGCATGCGGCATTGAACGAAGGGTAACTCGGCCTCGGAGCAAGAGGTCATTTCAGCTACAGGAGCTTACAGCATGCCAATTTATCTGCAGATTGACGGTATCCAGGGCGACGCCACGCATGAGGAGCACCGCAAGTGGATGGACATTGAAGCCATTCACTGGAACGTGGCCCGCAACATGAACACCTCTGCTGGTTCTGCTGCAAACCGCGAAGCATCCGAACCGACCATCTCGGAAGTCATTCTGACGAAGGTCAGCGATTCTTCTTCCACGAAGCTTTTCCAGGAAGCCTGCGCCGGCCGCACTGGCAAGCTTGCAACGATCCACCTGGTGACGACCGGCAATCCGGGCAACACCTATATCGAGTACCTGCTGACGAACACGCTTATCGCCAGCTACTCGGTGGATTCCAGCGGTGACCGTCCGGTGGAAACCATCAAGCTCAACTTCACGAAAATGGAAGTGAAGTACACGCCGTTTGATGACAACAACTCGCCGCAGTCTCCGATGATCGCTTCTTACGATCTGGCGACGACCAAGGCCGCCTGATAGCGACGCGACCCGGTGCCGGCATTGCCGGCACCGGGACGTTTTCATTGCAGTTTTTACAGCTCACATCGTGATGTTTCGCATCCACGCTGGGCGAGGCGGGTTATAATGCGCTCCCTATATGCTTTCTTTGTCTCCGCGCCGTTTATTCTGGCTCTGTCCGGTTATTCACCGGCCGGTGCGGCGGAACGGACATGGATTTTTTCCGGTGCCGAACTCAAGCAGGCCATTGAGGGCAAGCTTGCGCCGGAAGTGACTGATCCGGAAATGAGGCGGCTGGTTTCCGTCGCGAAATCGAGCGCCTACATCGCCGGTGTGGCCGATCTGACAGGCGGATCGGACTGGTGCGGTGCGGGTGCCGTGGCGCCCCATGAGCTCACCGACCGGATCTACACCTATCTCGGCGATATCCCTGCGGAAAAACTGGATGAACAGGCAGCCACTCTCGTGCGGGAGGCGCTCAAGGTCTCCTTTCCCTGTGAGCAGAAAAGTAACTAGTGGGACGAACCATGCGCGTTAACTTTGACACTCTCTACAAGAATTATCCAAGCAGCGATCCGTCGCATCCGAACTATCTCAGCCAGCGTGATCTGTTCACCGAAATCGGCTGGGAGAGCTTCATCGGCAATCCGAACTATCACAATACCTGCGCGATCCGCGTCAGCATTGCCTTCGTGAAGTCGGGCATCAATATCGTGCCCGCCTCACACCGCATCCAGAAGGGCTCCTATGCCGGAAAAGGTACGGAGGTGAACATGCGCCGCCTTACCACCCTGATGAAGCGGACGAGCTATCTCGGCGAGCCCGAGCCTTTCACGCCCGCGACGGCCCGCAACGGCATCGGCGCGCGCAACGGTGTCGTGGCGTTCAACAATATCCCGGGCTACACGGGTGGCGGTCATATCGATCTCGTGCGCGGCGGCTCGGAAGCCACCCAATGCGCGTCGGCCTGCTACTACAATTCGGAAACGATTTGGTTCTGGCCCCTGCAGGCCAGCCGCGGGTCCTGATTAGGAGTATCCCATGAACGACCAGCCTTCGTTTTCCGATTTCGTTCAGGCGAGCCGCGTTCTGAAGGTGTCTTCGCCACTCGGCGAAGACCAGCTTCTGCCAGAGCGCCTGTCCGTCGAGGAGGGCGTATCGCAGCTCTTCGACATTCGCCTGACGGTGCGTGCCAAGAAAGAAGTGGTCAAGCCCGAGGAACTGATCGGACGGCTGGTCGATATCTCCATCGAAATCAGCCAGGGCGATGGCGGCGGTGTTCGCCGTCCGTTCAACGGCCTGGTGACGGAACTGCACGAGGGACCGCCGATTACCCGTGGCATGCGCTCTTATGCGCTGACCATCCGGCCGCAGATGTGGCTGCTGTCGCGCCGGTCCGATTGCCGCATCTGGATGGACAAGACGGCGGTCGAGATCGTCGAGACGCTGTTTTCCGAACACGGCATTCCCGCCCCCGATACATCAGGCATCATCTCGCCGCCGCCTGCACAGCATTATAGCGTCCAGTTTAACG
>NZ_JARWKW010000009.1:0-250019 GCF_047445855.1 Rhizobium sp. BR 250 | reverse complement strand
GCGCTGGACAGCGTGATTTGCGGGTTTCCCGCGCGGGGAACATGGGGTAATTTCCGCCCATGATCGCCGCTCACGACCTCTCCCCGGCCGAACTCGCCGCCCTTCTGCATTTCCATGCGGATGCGGGCGTGGACCGGCTCCTCTTCCAGCAGCCAGTCCACGCCCGCATCCGCATGGAAATGCAGAAGGGCGGCGAGTTCGGCCGGGGAGAGGTCGTGAGCGGCGATCATGGGCGGAAATTACCCCATGTTCCCCGCGCGGGAAACCCGCAAATCACGCTGTCCAGCGCTGAATATCGCCGCTTTCGCCGATCATGGCGAGACCATGGGCAATCGAGAGCAGCTCGCCGCCGCTTTCGATCCGGTCGGCATCGAAGCGGCGGGTGAAAAGTTCCCGCACCGCCGGCACGAAAGAGGTGCCGCCGGTCAGGAACACCTTGTCGATCGCATCGGGCGAAACCTGCGTCTTCTCCAGCACCTCGTCCAGCGCACCCTCGATTTTGGCGAGGTCTTCGGCAATCCACGCGTTGAAATCGCTGCGCTTCACCATCTTGCGTCCGGCCTTGCCGAGCGGCGCGAAGTTGAATTCCGCCTCCTCGGCCGAAGACAGCGCCATCTTGGTGGCGGAAATCGACTGATAGAGCGGGTAACCTTCGTCATGTTCGACGAGATCGATGAAGAGTTCCAGCTTTTCCGGTTCCAGTGCCGAGCGCACCAGCGATTTGAGGTCGGTGAATTCCTTCGAGGTCTTGAAGATCGACAGCTGGTTCCAGCGGCCGAAATTCACGTAATAACCCGAAGGCACGTCCAGAACCTTGTCGAAGCTCTTGAACTTGCTGCCCTTGCCGATTTCCGGCGAGACCAGATTGTCGATCATGCGGAAGTCGAAATGGTCGCCTGCGACACCCACACCGGAATGGCCGATGGGGGTGGCGGAAAGCTTGCCGGCATGGGTCTCGAAACGGATCAGCGAATAGTCGGTGGTGCCGCCACCGAAATCCGCCACCAGCACATTGGCGTCCTTCTTCAGGCTCTGGGCGAAATAATAGGCGGCCGCCACGGGCTCGTAGACATAGTGGATTTCCGGAAAGCCGGCCCGGCCCAGCGCTTCGTTGTAACGGGCAAGCGCAAGCGTTTCGTCCGGATTGCTGCCGGCAAAACGCACCGGCCGGCCGGCGATGACGGTGGAAACATCGCCCGGCCACTCATCGCCCGCATAGGTCTTCAGCTTGCGCAGGAACACATCCATCAGATCTTCGAAGCTCTGGCGCTTGGCGAAGATCAGCGTGCCCTGAAACAGCGGCGAGGCCGCAAATGTCTTGATCGACTGCAGGAAACGACAGTCGCCGGCATTGTCGATGAATTGCCGGATGGCGGCGTGTCCCGCTTCCACATGCAGCGCGGCCGCACCAAGGCCGGCATCCTTCATGAAGGAAAGCGCCGTGCGCATGCTGTCATCCGTGCCGGCGCTGCTGGTGAAGCGCATGGAGCGGCTTTCGCCGCCCGCGTCGGAAAGAGCCATGACCGTGTTTGTCGTGCCGAAATCGAGACCGAGAGCCCGCTTTTGCGTCATCGCCATATCCTTGTTGCCGAAAGAAGAACCCGCCCGGCCCTTGGGCGGCCCGGCGTGAAAATAAGGGATGCCCTTGGCGTCCCGATGTCAGAGGAGGGCGGTTGATTGCACAGGGCCGACGGAATGGCAAGCGCCGACCATTGTTTTTAAGCCCTGCGTGACGCGCTGGCCGGCCCTGGCGGGAGGTGAGGCAATTGCCGGGGAAGGGGATGGTAAACGATCTGACTATGTTCTCACGAAAGAGCGTCGCAGTTTTCTGTAATATTCTTAGGGGGTTGCTGCTATGGTGGCGCATATTAGAAGTAGTGACTGTCGAAATCACGGAAAATGCCGCGTGATTTAAATATTTTTGTAATCGTAGGATGTATTTCTAGGCGAACTATATTGGTTGCCCGTTGTTTTCGTAGCCTGGGAAATTCGATGCCCCGCAAGCCGGCCCGTTCCACCCTCGAAGAAGTGCCGCTGGACCATTCCGGCCTCGTTCGTGGCGATATGGGTGTTTTCAACCGCCAGCTCATGCACCTCCTGGAGGCCTCGCAGCAGGGTTATGCCCTGTTTGATGGCGAAGACAGGCTGCGCTTCGCGAATGCCGTGTTCCGCAAGGCGCTGGATGTGCCGCATGACGAGTTTCCGAGCTGGCTGGAGCTGATGCGCAACGGCTATCGCAACAGCACCGGCACGGCCATTGAAACCACCGATTTCGAATTGTGGCTGCGCTCCGCCAAGACGAGGCGCGGCAAGCTGCCCTTCCGCACCATCGAGACCAGCCTCAATGACGGGCGCTGGATATTGACGACCGAAACGACATTGCCCGGCGGCTGGATGTTATGCGTCGTTACCGATGTTTCCGAACTCGGGGTCGAATTGCGCGATCTCAGGCAGGAGCGTGACAGGGCGCTGAAATCGGCGCTGAGTGACGAACTGACCGGTCTCGGCAACCGCCGCTATGTGATGGACAGTCTCAATCAGATGCTTGGCCCCAACAAGGCCCAGGCGCTTGCCATCACCATCATCGACATAGACCACTTCAAGGCGGTGAATGACCGTTTCGGGCACGCCTGCGGAGATATGGTCCTCAAGGATTTTGCCGCCCGGCTTTCGGCCGCGGCGTGCCGGGACGATCTTGTCGGGCGGATTGGCGGCGAGGAATTTCTGCTGGTCCTCAGCGGCTCGAGGATGCTGGGCGTCCAGGCTGTCATGCAGGGGTTGCTGTCGTCGTTGGCGCAGGCATCACCGCTCGGGGACATGCCGGATTTCCGCTACAGCTGCTCGGCCGGCATTGCCTTCGCAAATCCCGGGGAGAGCGCCAGCGACGTACTGCGGCGTGCCGATACGGCCCTCTACGAAGCCAAGAACACCGGCCGAAACCGCTTCGTGATTTACGAAGCGGTTTCCTGATGCGCCTGGCGTAACAGTCGTCAGTTCGATTTCGCCGCGCCGCCATCCACGCGCAGCATCGTGCCGGTAATATAGCTCGCCGGCACGGAGCAGAGGAAAGCACCGGCGGCGGCGAATTCCTCCACCGTGCCGAGACGGCCGGCCGGAATGCTCTTGACGGAGGCCTCGCGGATTTCCTCGACGCTTTTGCCGAGCCGCTTGGCATTGGCGCCGTCCAGCTCGTCAATGCGGTCGGTGTGGATGCGGCCGGGCAGCAGCAGGTTGGAGGTGATGCCGAAGGAGGCCACTTCGCTCGACAGCGTCTTGCTCCAGCCGACAAGCGCGCCGCGCAGCGTGTTGGAAAGGGCGAGGTTCGGGATCGGTTCAAACACCCCGGAGGAGGCAACGGTGAGGATGCGGCCGAAACCCTGTTCCTTCATCTGCGGCAGCAGCGCATTGGTCAGCGTGATGACCCGCAGCACCATCGACTGAAAAAAGGTATCGAGCTTGTCGACCGTCATGTCCTGCGCGAGGCCGGGTGTCGGGCCGCCGGTATTGTTGACGAGGATATCGATGCCGCCGAGCTTGTCCTTGACGGCCTGAGCCATGGCCTCGATGAAATTGTCGTCGGCAAGATCACCCCAAACCCAGTCGGCCTTGCCCTTGCCGAGCGCATTGATCGCCTTGCAGTTTTCCGCCAGCTTTTCACCGCTTCGGCCAACCAGAAGGACATTTGCGCCTTCTTTCGCCAGCACGGTGGCAATGCCCAGCCCAAGGCCGCGAGAGGAGGCGAGAACGAGGGCGCGTTTGCCGGAAATGCCGAAATCCATGGGTTCTGTCCTGTCTTGTGAGTGCCGTATGTGCTGTTTATAGAGCATTTCCAGGAAAAGTGGACCCCGGTTTTCCGTCCGGAAATGCGACAAAACAAAGAGTTAGAGATTTTCCGCGATTCGCAGAAAAGCGAAAAACCTCTATAAGGTGGCGTCCGGTTTTGAAGGTAAAATACACGTCATGACAGAACAATCCCTGCTCAAATTCTCCATTGCCGTCACGGTTGTCCTGGCGCTCTTCGGCATCGGTGCGGGCCTGTTCTCCGGTTCCTTCGCGGTGGTTTTCGACGGTGTTTATGCGCTCACCGATGCTTTCATGACGGTGCTGGCGCTGCTCGTCGCGCGGTTGATCGCCGCTTCCGCAGCACCTAAGCCCGGTGGCCGGCTGGTGGAGCGTTTCACCATGGGGTTCTGGCATCTGGAGCCGATGGTGCTCGGCCTCAACGGCACGCTGTTGATGGGGGCGGCGATCTATGCGCTCATCAATGCCATCGACAGCCTGATGGATGGAGGACGTTTGATCGAATTCGATTACGCCATCCTTGTCACCTTTGTCAGCTTCGCCGTCTCGCTTGCCATGGCATGGTTCGTCAGAGGGCAGAACCGCAGGCTGAAATCCGCCTTTGTGGCGCTGGACGCCAAAAGCTGGCTGATGAGTGCGCTTCTGAGCATGGCGCTCTTTCTCGCCTTCGCCGTGGGCTATGGGCTGACGGGCACCTCGCAGGCCTGGCTTTCGCCCTATATCGACCCTGCCGTGCTGGCACTGGTCTGCCTCGTCATCATCCCCATGCCGCTCGCCAATGTGAAACAGGCGCTTGCCGACATTCTTCTGGTGACACCGCTGGAGTTCAAGCAGCATGTGGACGGGGTGGCGGGCGAGATCGTGACGAAGTTCGGCTTTTCCTCACACTATTCCTATGTCGCCCGCGTTGGCCGCGGCCGGCAGATCGAACTCTTCTTCATCGTGCCGAAAAACTGGCCGCCCCGGCGCCTTGAGGAATGGGACGCGATCCGCGACGAAATCGGCGAAGCACTGGGTGGTGAGGGGAGTGACCGCTGGCTGACGATCGTGTTTACCACGGATGAGGAGTGGGCGGTTTGAGTGGAGTTCGGGGGATGTTTAAGCTGCGTCCGTTTCTGGGCCGATACCGTTGAAAAACTCGACAGGCTCAAGGGATCAATTGCAAAAGCAGAGTAGGTGAGCTCAGGAAAACGCCAACCACGAGGCCAACAAACCCCAAGGCAACCGCGCCGATAGTTCCGTGGTTCTCCCAACCGATCAAAGCGCCTACGGTGGTCGATACGATGATAATCGACACCGTCCAGATCACCTTGATGATGGACCATATGCGTTGTCTAGCTGTGGGTTCTTCACGTGGCATAACAGCTCGCTAAAAATGCTCGGCTATCAGGATATAATATTGGATTTGCATTCCACTATAGGCGTGATTCAATCGTCGCATTGATTTGCAGGGGATCAGGCGAATGATGGGATGTCAGGCGCAAGAAGGTCGAGATGCTCTTTGCTCACCTCAAGCGCATTCTGCGGATGGCGCGTTTGAGGCTAAGAGGACCGTGCGGTGCACGAGACGGGGTGTTGCGATACCTCAGGATATTCGCAGTAAAGCGGTAGTTGGGAAGGTCGTCCGTCTGCAATCGAGCCCTCCACTACGGTCCGCCAGTCGAAATGCTGCCTATCCCGCGATAGGATTCGATATCTGATTTACACGCAACTTGTTCTGCTGGGAATGACCGCTTGCGGCGGATCAGAGATCAGCCGCCATCTTCGCCTTCGGGCTCGGGAGCAGGCCGACTTGAACGCTTCAAGGACGTCCGAAACTGGCGCTAAGCAGAAGACGTTGATCGGCCCCAAGCGGCCATTCAAGGGGTTGACGAAGGGGGATTAACAAGCGGGACGTTCGGTAATCTAGGGGGATTATCTTTCCACCCGGTAAGTTCCTCTATATTGTCCGGAAACTTGTAGTACACGCAAGAGTTCAGAGGGTAGAAGCCAAAGTCGTCAGTTGGTTCTACGCGGGCAAGCTCCAGTTCAAACGTATCGGTGTCACCGCCAGCGCCATAGAACATCGCCATCAGGGTGAGTTCTTGATAAGGCCCTGGCGGGTACATGGAGCCAATGGCAACGACTTCCTTTTTTGGAAACGCCCCTTTGATGACGCGTTTGATTTCGAGTTCGGCTCGAGCCATCCGGGTCGAGAACGTGTCGTTTTTTGCAAGCAACCCGGACTCGCCGATAAATAGCGACCTCAACCGGGCTTCAACAATTATCTGCGCGTTCTCACGCATTTCCGCTCTTGGCGGACAAGGTTGCATCGCGTGGGAGGGGTCGAAACCGCCGAACAGTATCGTGACAGATGTGGCGAGCCATAGGGCTGTGCAATTATTCCTATTCACAATGATCGCCTCGTTTGTCTCGGACATGGCACTAGCTTGGATTGCCAATGTTGCTCCGGGCTTATCAATGATGTCGCGTATTTCGCCTGCAGTTGGCGCACAACAAAATCCATAGTTGATATTTGAAAGCGCTCTCATTTCAGGACTTTCCGCTGCTTGACTATCTAACCGAGAACGGCTTCCAAATACCCGAAACCCTTGACGCTTTCCCTTCTCAGCTCTATTCGTAACTTACGTGAACGTAAAAGTAATAAAGCAATCATCAGGTTGTCTGACAATTGACTGGCGTGCGACATGTTTTGCCGCTATGGTAGCTCGACAAAGGCGTCCTGCTTTGCGAAGACAGGCGCTGGTGAATGCGGTGTCGCGGATGGCTTTTTGTCCGGCGCAGGCGATGCGCCGGGGATGGCCGCAAGCGGATATATAACAACAGCCGGATGGGACCGGCGATCTGAGAGGACAAGATGACGGAAGCGATGGAACTGCCCGAACGCGAAGCGATGGAATTCGACGTTGTGATCGTCGGTGCGGGTCCTGCGGGTCTCAGCGCGGCGATCCGGCTGAAGCAGGTGGAGCCGGAGCTTTCGGTCGTCGTTCTCGAAAAGGGCGCGGAAGTCGGCGCGCATATCCTCTCGGGCGCGGTGGTCGATCCGATCGGCATCGACCGGCTTTTGCCGGGCTGGCGCGCAGAGGAGGGGCACCCCTTCAAGACCGAGGTCAAGGACGACCAGTTCATGTTCTTGGGACCGGCCGGCTCCATCCGTCTGCCGAATTTCATGATGCCGCCCTTGATGAACAATCACGGCAATTACATCGTCTCGCTTGGCCTCGTCTGTCGCTGGCTGGCGGAAAAGGCGGAAGCGCTCGGCGTCGAGATCTATCCGGGCTTTGCCGCAACGGAAGTGCTCTATAATGACGAAGGCGCGGTCATCGGTGTCGCCACCGGCGATATGGGCATCGAGAAGAACGGCGAGCCGGGTCCGAACTTCACCCGTGGCATGGAGCTGCACGGCAAATATGTGCTGATCGGCGAAGGCGTGCGCGGGTCGCTCGCCAAGCAGCTGATTTCCAAATTCGACCTGTCCAGGGATCGCGAACCGCAGAAATTCGGCATCGGCATCAAGGAACTCTGGCAGGTCAAGCCGGAGAAGCACAGGCAGGGTCTGGTGCAGCACTCCTTCGGCTGGCCGCTCGGTTTCAAGACCGGCGGCGGCTCGTTCCTGTATCATCTGGAAGATAACCTCGTCGCCGTCGGCTTCGTGGTGCACCTCAATTACAAGAACCCCTATCTTTATCCCTTCGAGGAATTCCAGCGTTTCAAGACGCATCCGGCGATCCGCGACACATTCGAGGGCGGCAAGCGCATCTCCTATGGCGCGCGCGCCATCACCGAGGGCGGTTACCAGTCGGTGCCGAAGCTCACTTTCCCCGGCGGCGCGCTGATCGGCTGTTCGGCCGGTTTCGTCAATGTGCCGCGCATCAAGGGCAGCCATAATGCGGTGCTTTCGGGCATGCTGGCGGCAGAAAAGATCGCCGCGGCGATTTCCGCAGGCCGCGCCCATGACGAGGTGGCCGAGATCGAGGCCGAATGGCGTGAAGGCGATATCGGCAAGGACCTGAAGCGGGTGCGCAACGTCAAGCCGCTGTGGTCGAAATTCGGCACGCTGGTCGGCGTCGGGCTCGGCGGTCTCGACATGTGGACCAACCAGCTGTTCGGCTTTTCCTTCTTCGGCACGCTGAAGCACGGCAAGACGGATGCTGAGAGCTTGGAACCGGCTTCGAAGCACAAGCCGATCGCCTATCCGAAACCGGACGGTGTCCTGACCTTCGACCGCCTGTCCTCGGTGTTCCTGTCCTCCACCAACCATGAAGAGGACCAGCCGGTGCATCTTCAGGTGAAGGACATGGAGTTGCAGAAGCGCTCCGAACACGACGTCTATGCCGGGCCCTCCACGCGTTATTGTCCGGCGGGCGTTTACGAATGGGTGGAGAAGGACGGCAGGCAAGTTTACGTCATCAACGCCCAGAACTGCGTGCACTGCAAGACCTGCGACATCAAGGACCCGAACCAGAACATCAACTGGGTGCCGCCGCAGGGCGGCGAGGGGCCGGTTTACGCCAATATGTGATGGGGTGAGCATCCGTTCGTCATGCTCGGGCTTGTCCCGAGCATCTGCAACGGATGATTTTACGATACGTGGATGGATCCTCGGGACAGGCCCGAGGATGACGTCGAGTTTGTTCGCACCGCTCGCGACTGTTCTACGCGACCGGAGATGATGGCGGCCTTTGCGGAGCGCGCCGTTTCTGCCTGCCGAAACTTATTCCTGCAACCCGGGCGCGCAAGCGCCGGCCGCTGCATTGCGTTTACCACGACGCAGGAGCAGCGCCACGGCCGCTTTCCCGTCAGTATTTGTGGATTGCTCTTCGATTTCTTACATATAGGATGTTGGGGTGTTGTAACGTCGCGTCGCCCGTGGCTTGCGGGCCGGCAATGCGGTAACGCCTTGAATGTCCATAGGGTCCTAGATGCTGTCGCCCGGCGGCAGGGAGTGAGAGAATGTCCGGCTTTCAAAGGCTGAATATCGTTCGGAAGACAAGGTTCATCACAGGTGCCGCGGCGGTGGCCATGGTTGCTGTTTCTTTCAGCGGCGGCCCGCTGGCGGCAGCCAGCTGCCGCACCGACGCCATGGCCGGCATCGACTGGCGCGAATGCAACAAGCGCCTGCTGATGCTGGGCGGCAGCAATCTCGATTCGGCGATGCTTTACGGCACGGATTTCACCTATACCGATCTGCGCGGCTCGTCGCTGAAGGGCGCCAATCTGGAAAAGGCAAAGCTCATCCGCGCGGCTCTGGGCGAGGCCAATCTGCAGGGCGCCAATCTGACCAAGGTGGAAGCCTATCGCAGCGATTTTTCCGCCGCCGACGCCACCAACGCCAAATTCATCAATGCCGAAATGCAGCGGACCAAATTTGAGAAGACCAAGCTTGACGGTACGGATTTCACCAAGGCCGAACTCGGGCGGGCCGATTTCGAAGGCGCATCGCTGAACGGCTCGAAATTTTCCCTGACCAACCTGTCGCGCGCCCGTTTCGGCGGGGCCACGCTTGGCGGGCCGGTGGATTTCACCAGCGCCTTCCTGCTGCTCACCCGTATCGAAGGGGTCGATCTTTCGACAGCCACCGGGCTCGACCAGAAGCAGATCGACATTGCCTGCGGCGACGCCAAGACCAAATTGCCGAATGGCCTGACCGCACCGGCCTCCTGGCCTTGCCCGGAAGATCCGGACGACGATTGATGGAATGGCCGCGCGGTTTTCGCGCGCGGCACGGATATCCCCAAAGGGGCAGAGGCGTCCGTGATACGGACGCTTCCGCGTCGATCAGAAGCCCGAAAGCACGATCTTGCCCCTGGCCGTGTTGCTCTCGATCAGGGTATGCGCCTTGATGAGATTTGCGGCATTGATGGTGCCAAAAACCTCGGTCAGCGTCGTCCTGATCTTGCCTGCGTCCACCAGTTGCGCGACATGGTTCAGCAGCCTGTGCTGCTCGATCATGTCAGGGGTTCCGAAAACCGCGCGGGCGAACATCATTTCCCAGTGAATCGATACACATTTGCGCTTGAAGGCCATGACGTCGAAACCGCCGGCCGGATCGTCGATCAGCGCAAAACGGCCCTGTGGTGCAATGGCCGCCACGCTGTCGGCGGCGTGGATATCGCTATGGGTAGTCGAGAATACGAAGCCCGGCGCACCGAGACCGAGTGCTTCCACCTGCGGGGCGATCGGCTTGCTGTGATCAACGACATGATGCGCGCCCAGTTCCTTCACCCATTCAAGCGTTTCCGGCCGCGACGCCGTGGCGATGACGGTGAGATCCGTCAGCGCTCTCAGAAGCTGGATGGCGATCGAGCCGACGCCGCCGGCGCCGCCGATCACCAGAATAGCATTGGCAGCGCCCGGAACCGGCTCCTTCACCCGCAGCCGGTCAAACAGGGTCTCATAAGCTGTGATTGCCGTCAGCGGCAGGGCGGCGGCCTCTTCGAAATTCAGTGATTTCGGCTTGGCGCCGACGATGCGCTCATCTACCAGATGGAATTCGCTGTTGGAGCCCGGACGGTTGATGACACCGGCGTAAAATACCTCGTCTCCCGGCCTGAACAGCGAGACCTTGTCGCCGACGGCCTTCACCACGCCCGAAGCGTCAAAACCCAGCACGCGGGTGGCGCCATTTTCCGGCGACTGGTTACGGCGCACCTTGGTGTCCACAGGGTTCACCGAAACCGCCTTTACCTCCACCAGAATGTCGTGTCCCTTCGCCTCCGGCTGGGGCAGGTCGATATCAATGAGGGCGTCCGTGGCGGTGATGGGCTGGCTCGTTTTGTAACCGATGGCGCGCATGAACAGTCTCCTTTGCTTGTTCGCGTGCCTCTTACTTGATACATATGAACATCGATCGCAAGAATGCACATTTTCTGACGATACATACAAAAAGGATACTGTAAATGTCGCGACCGCGCGCCAAGCTCACCGGCAATTTTCCCGGCTGCCCGGTGGAATCGACCCTGAGCTTTCTCGACGGCAAATGGAAAGGCGTGATCCTTTATCACCTCATCAATGAGGGCACGCTGCGCTTCAACGAATTGCGCCGCCACATCCCAAGCGTCACCCAGCGCATGCTGACCAAGCAGCTGCGGGAACTGGAAGAGGCAGGCCTGATTTCGCGCACCGTCTTCCCGGTGGTGCCGCCGCGGGTGGATTATGCGCTGACGCCGCTTGGCGAGACCATGCGGCCGGTGATTTCTGCGCTGAAAAGCTGGGGCGACGCCCATGTCGTGTGCAAGAACGGCGCGAAATATACCCAGCTTCCCGAAGCGACGGAAAAGGCCGCCTGAAAAATTACGGGTAAAAGCACGCCCCGCAACGCGGCTTTTTCATGGTGCGATGCAACATGTATTTGCCCCGATTGATGCATAATGCTGCCATCTCGATTCGCAGCAGGGACATCAAGACATATGAGCATCGGTTGGTTGGAGGCCGCATTTCTCGGCCTTTTGCAAGGACTTACGGAATTTCTTCCGATTTCTTCAAGCGCGCATCTGCGGATTGCCGGGGAGTTCCTGCCCTCCGGCGCGGATCCGGGTGCCGCCTTTACTGCAATCACGCAGATCGGCACGGAAGCGGCGGTGCTGGTCTATTTCTGGTCCGATATCATGCGGATTGCGGCCGCCTGGCTCAGGCAGAACCTTCGCCTTGGCGAGTATAACAAGGCCGATGCCCGGCTCGGCTGGCTCATCATCGTCGGTTCGGTGCCGATCGTGTTTCTCGGGCTGTTCTTCAAGGATGCCATCGAACATTCGCTGCGCAACCTCTATATCACCGCCGTGATGCTGATCGTCTTCGGTATCGTCCTTGGCATTGCCGACAGGATCGGTGAAAAACGTTACAAGCTGAACCAGCTGATCTGGCGCGACGGCATCCTGTTCGGTTTTGCGCAGGCCATGGCGCTTATCCCCGGCGTCTCGCGTTCCGGCGGCACCATCAGCGCCGGCCTGCTCTTAGGCTATACCCGCGAGGCGGCGGCGCGTTATTCCTTTCTGCTCGCCGTTCCCGCCGTCTTCGGCTCCGGCTTCTACCAGCTCTTCAAGAGCATCGGTGAGGACAACCCGGTCGGCTGGGGGCCCACGGGGCTCGCAACGCTCATCGCCTTTGTGGTGGGTTACGCCGTGATCGTCGTTTTCCTGAAGCTGGTTTCGACCAAGAGCTACATGCCCTTCGTCTGGTACCGCGTGGTCATCGGCTTCATCCTGCTCGCGCTTCTGGGAACGGGCGTCATCAATGCAGGTGGCTAAGGAGAGGCCCTTGGGTTTTCCGCAGCAAATGAAAAGGCCCGCTCTTTCGAGCGGGCCTTTTGTCTTTAGAGCAACGTGCCGCTGAGGATAACCAGCGCCACCGAGAAGTAGATGACGAGGCCGCTGACATCCACCAGCGTGGCGACGAAGGGGGCAGAGGCGCTGGCGGGGTCGAGCCGCAGGCGCTGCAGGATAAAGGGCAGCATGGAACCGGCGAGCGAACCGAAGGTCACGATGCCGACAAGTGCCGCAAAGACGGTGGCACCAACCAGCAGCCAGTGTTCGCCGTAATCGTAGAAACCGGCCTGCTGCCAGAGGCTGAGACGCAGGAAGCCGATGGCGCCGAGAATGCAGCCGAGCGTCAGGCCCGTCGGGATTTCCCGCAGCAGCACCCGCCACCAGTCCGAAAGCTTCAGCTCGCCGAGCGCCAGCGCCCGGATGATGAGCGAGGTGGCCTGCGAACCGGAGTTGCCGCCCGACGACATGATGAGCGGAATGAACAGCGTCAGCACAACGGCCTTTTCCAGCTCGCCCTCGAAATGCTGCATGGCGCTCGCCGTCAACATTTCACCGAGGAACAGTGCTGCAAGCCAGCCGGCGCGCTTGCGGATCATGTCCGGAAAGCCGATCGTCATATAGGGCTTGCCGAGCGCTTCCATACCACCGAACTTGTGGGCATCTTCCGTGGTGTCGGCGATCATGGTGTCGATCACGTCGTCAACGGTGACGATGCCGAGGATATGCGAGTGGTCATCAACGACGGGAAGCGCCAGAAGATCGTGCTTGCGGATGAGCCGGGCCACATCTTCCTGCGACATCAGGGGGCTTGCATAGGCAATGCCTTCCTTCGAGGCGACGGAGAGGATGGAAGCGCCGGGCTCGCCGGTCAGCAGGCGACGCAAGGTCACGACCGTGGTGAGCGTCCCGTCCTCAGCCAGCACATAGATGGCATAGACCGTTTCACGCGACCGCTCGACGACGCGGATGTGCGAAAGGGTCTGTTCCACCGTCCAGCTGTCGGGCACGCTGACGAATTCCGTGGTCATGATCGAGCCGGCCGTGCGCGGCGGATAGCCCATCAGGTGCTGGATGGAGAGCGCGGTCGTGCGATCCAGCCGGGAAAACAGCCTGGCGCGGGGCTCTTCTTCCATGTCGGCCATGACGTCGGCGACGCGGTCGTCGGACATCAGGTTGACGAAGCGGGCGGCCTGTTCCAGCGGAATGCCGGCAATGATGGCGGCTGCGTCATGCAGCTCCGGCCGGTCGAGAATGGCAACGGCCTTTGCCTGCGGCATGGCAAGCAGTGCTGCTACGGCTGCGTCGGTATCAAGCGTGTTGAGGTGCTCGACACGTTCTGCAATGGTGGTGGAACCGGCATTTCCGCTGCGGAGAAGACGTGCGGCCTTGCTGGCTCTCTGGGAGAGAGTGTGGAAGTTCATGATTGCTCACCTTTCCGTCGATTCGCCGATTACGACGAACGCGGTGGTGAGCCGACAGAGGTCGGATCAGTTCCCGTTCGCCGCTTTCGGCAAAGGCAATCGACTACTACTGTCGCTAGACATCTAATGATGCTCCGTTGAAATCCGCGCGGTTCCGGGTCACGGCCCGTGCGTAACGCCGTGTTGCGCCTGAAAAGAAAAAGAGTCAAGCAGGCCGATTGTGAAATTTCCGTAAGGTTCCGGGCGGCCGTTGCAAAAGGCGTTTTGACCGCTGAAGAACCGGCTTTCAGCCGGCTTTTGCGCGCCGTTCGACGGTGACGGAAACAAGGAAAACGCCAAGCCCGAGAAGGGACAGAACCGCGCCGACATAACCCGTTGAGGCGTAACCAAAACCCATGGCGATGACGAGGCCGCCAAGCCAGGCGCCGAGTGCATTGGCAATATTGAAGGCGGAATGGTTGGAGGCGGCGGCAAGCGTCTGCGCATCCTGCGCCACATCCATCAGCCGGGTCTGCACGGCCGGGCAGGCGGCGAAACCGCAGCCGATCAGGAACACGCAGAGGCACAGCATGAATGGATTATCCGCTGTCATGCCGAACACCGCCATGACCAGCACGTTGAAGGCCAGCATGCCGCCAATCGTGCCATTGAGAGAGATATCGGCGAGCCGCGATCCGACCACATTGCCGACATTCATGCCGATGCCGAACAGCGCCAGCACCATGGAGACGGTGGAGACAGGCATCATCGCGACATCCGTCGTTGTCTTGGCGATGTAACTGAAGACCGAGAACATGCCGCCGAAACCGACAGACGCGATGGCGAGCGTCAGCCACACCTGCACGCGCCGGAAAGCGCCGAGTTCACGCCAGACGCTTGCACCTTCCTCCACCTTGTCACGCGGCTGGAACAGCCAGAGCAGGGCGACAGTCAAGAGCCCGATGCCGCCGACCAGCATGAAGGCCGCGCGCCAGGACATGAGCTGGCCGAAGAAGGTGGCAAGTGGTGTGCCGAGCAGGGTGGCGATGGTGAGGCCGAGCATGACGCGGCCAACGGCGCGGGCACGCTTGTGGATGGGCGCCATGGAGGCGGCCACCAGTGCCGCAACGCCGAAATAGGCGCCATGCGGCAGGCCGGTGATGAAACGCAGCAGGGTGAAGCTCAGGAAATCCGGCGCAAGCGCGCTCAGGATATTGCCGGCTGCAAAAAGGCCCATCAGGCCAAGAAGCAGCGCGCGGCGTGTCATGCGTGCGGCCAGTATGGCGATGATCGGCGCGCCGATGACGACGCCCAGCGCATAGGCCGTGATGACATAACCCGCCTGCGGAACGGTGACGCCATAGGTGGTGGCGACATCCGGAAGCAGGCCCATGATGGCGAATTCACCGGTGCCGATGCCGAAGCCGCCGGCGGCAAGCGCAAGCTCGATCAGCGCGATGGCAAGCGGCGACAGCGCCATGGCCGGCGCGGCCGTGTAAACGGTTTCATTCTCCGCGCCGAGGCGGGCTTCGGAAATATTCGACTGGCTCATCGTGACCTGAGAAGCGGGAAGGGCCCACAGAAAAAAGGGCAAGACCGTATGGGAGCGGTCTGCCCTGACTGGAGATGCGCGGTCATGAAAATGACCTTAAGTGATCCCTAACATGAAATGATGCGTTGCGGTAGAGCGATTCTCGGCAAAAGACGATCTTCACGCGATGGTGTTCGGAACTCTATATTGAGGCCAGGCATTTACGCGCGGCCGCGAATGTTACGGGACCGGGTTCGAAAACATGAAGCTCATTGCAATTTTCAATCGCGACGGTGGCACATTCCGCACCACCGATATGGACGCCTATTGCGACCAGGCCCGCGAGGTTTTTTCCCGCGCCGGCCATACGATCGATTGCCGCCTGGTCTCCGGCAAGGACATTGTCGAGGAAATGGAACGCGCCGCCGACGAGCCGGGCATTGAAGGCATCATTGCCGGCGGCGGTGATGGCACGATTTCCGCAGCGGCAGCCATTGCCTGGAAACACGGCATCGCGCTGGGCATCGTTCCGGCCGGCACCATGAACCTCTTCGCCCGCTCGCTGAAACTGCCGCTCGATATCCGTCAGGCACTGGAAACGCTGGCGAATGGCGAGATTGCCAGCGTCGATATCGCCAGCGCCAATGGCCGGCTCTTCGTGCACCAGTTTTCCGCCGGCCTGCATTCGCGCATGGTACGCTACCGCAACAATCTCGCCTTCGCCTCGCGTATCGGCAAGATCAATGCGAGCATCCGCGCCGCCATCAGCGTCATCCTCAATCCTCCGGTCTTCGAGGTGCAATATACCGTCAATGGCAGGACACAGCACCGCAAGGTCTCGGCCATCTCCGTCTCCAACAACGAATTCGGGCAGAGTTCGCTACTGGTGGCGGACAATGTCTCGGGCGGCCATCTCGGCTTTTACCTCACCGATCCGCTGCGCCCTTCGGGTGTTGCAAAACTCGCCTTCGACATTCTGCGCGGCAGGCTGAAGGAAAACGCCGCCGTGACGGCCATGACCGTGACGGACGTGGAGCTGCATTTTCCGAAGAAACGCCATGACCTGCGCTGCGTCATCGATGGCGAATTGCTGCCGATGCAACGGGACGTGGCACTCAAGGTTCATGCCGGTGAATTGAAGGTGCTGGTGGGACGGGCGTTTTTCGCATAGCGCAACCGCCTGTGAATTGAGGGGGTGCTGCTTGTTTCCTCTCCCCGCCGGGGAGACGTCCGCGGCGGCGGGATGAGGGGGGGCACGTTGCCGAATATCTCTACCGTTGCCCCATCATCCGACCCTTCGGGCCACCTTCTCTCCGGTGGGGAGAGGAAACGAGGGGCACCCGCTCGTCCAATATCCCCCCAAAAAACGCCAGCTTGCCAAATCGAAGCTGCCCGGCCATGTTCGGCGGGCGCGGTGGCGTGAGCGCCGTTGCCTTTATGGGAGTGCGATCTGTCATGAATGAAGTCTCCAAGCCGATGTCCAATCTCGCCGCCATCGATGCCGCCCATCACCTTCACCCCTTTTCCGACATGGGCAAGCTGAATGCCGCCGGCACTCGCATTATCGAGCGTGCCGAAGGGGTGTTCATCTATGACAGCACCGGCAAGAAATATCTCGATGCCTTTGCCGGCCTCTGGTGCGTGAATATCGGTTACGGACGCCGCGAGATCGCCGATGTCGTGCAGCGGCAGATGAACGAGTTGCCCTATTACAATGCCTTTTTCGGCACTACCACGCCGCCCGCGACACTTCTGGCGCAGAAGATCGCCTCGCGCGCCGGGCCGAAGATGAACCATGTGTTCTTCACCAATTCCGGTTCGGAAGCCACCGACACCTGGTTCCGCATGGCGCGGGTTTACTGGAAGGCACTTGGCCATCCGACGAAAACCAGGGTGATCGCAAGGCGCAACGGTTATCACGGCTCGACGGTGGCCGGCGCCTCGCTCGGCGGCATGAAATGGATGCATGAGCAGGGCAACCTGCCGATCGAGGGTGTGGCCCATATCGGCCAGCCCTATTGGTATGCCGAGGGTGGCGATCTCTCACCGGCCGAATTCGGCCTGAAGGTGGCGCGCGAACTGGAGGCGAAGATCGATGAACTCGGGGAAGAAAACGTTGCCGCCTTCGTGGCCGAACCCATTCAGGGGGCAGGCGGCGTCATCGTGCCGCCGGAAACCTATTGGCCGGAAATCGCCCGCATCTGCAAGGCGCGCAATATCCTCCTCGTCTCGGATGAGGTGATCTGCGGTTTTGGTCGTCTCGGCTCATGGTTCGGTTATCAGCATTTTGGTGTGGAGCCGGATCTGGCGCCCGTCGCCAAGGGTCTGTCTTCCGGTTATCTGCCGATCGGCGGCGTCATCGTCTCCGACCGGGTGGCGGAGGTGATGTTGTCGGAGGTTGGTGACTTCAACCACGGCTTCACCTATTCCGGCCATCCCGTCTGCGCCGCCGCCGCGCTGGAAAACCTCCGCATCATTGAAGCTGAAGGGCTGGTGGAGCGGGTGCGGGATGATATCGGCCCCTACTTCTCGGAGGGCTGGAAAAGCCTGATGGATCATGAACTGGTGGGGGAGGCCGTGAATGTCGGCCTGATGGGCGGCCTGCAACTGACGGCGGACAAGGCGACCCGCAAGCGCTTCGCCAAACCCGACGATATCGGCACCGCAGTACGCAACCATTGCCTGGCAAACGGCCTCGTCATGCGCGCCACCGGCGACCGCATGCTGGCCTCGCCGGCTTTGACCATCAGCCGGTCGGAAGTCGACCAGATCATGGAGACGTTGCGCAAGGGGCTCGACCACCTGCGCGATACACGCGAGCATTTCTAGGAAAGGTGGATTCCGGCTTTCCGTCCGGAAATGCGACAAAATACTCTAAGGGAGGAATAATCACATGGCAGGACAGGAACATCATTACGCCGTGCAGGTGAAATGGACCGGCAATCGTGGCAAGGGCACTTCGGGGTACCGCGATTATGAGCGCGACTACACGATTTCCACGGCGGGCAAGGCCGATATTGCCGGCTCTTCCGACCCCGCCTTCCGCGGCGATCCCTCCCGCTGGAACCCGGAAGACATGCTGGTCGCCTCACTCTCGGCCTGCCACAAGCTCTGGTACCTGCATTTCTGCTCCGTCAACGGCATCATTGTCGAAGACTATGTAGACAATGCCGAAGGCACGCTTGTCATGGAAAAGGATGGCGCCGGGCAGTTCAGCGAGGTGGTGCTGAAACCGGTCATCACCATCTCGAAAGGCGATCCTGCCCGGGCGGATGAGTTGCACCATGATGCGCATGACAAGTGCTTCATTGCACGGTCGGTGAATTTTCCGGTTCGGGTGGAAGGGACGGTGAAGGTGGTTTGAGGCTCAGGCGAATTGCAGACCGAGATGATCGGCCATCGGCTGAAAGTCCCGGTCGTTTTGCAGGAGCTTGTGCCCGTGCTCGATACAGTAGGTGCCGATGATGAGGTCGGCCGTCTTACGCACAGTTTTCCCGACGCTTCGAAGCTTCCGATAGTTTGCGGCGGATTTCACGGCAAGTTCGGGCGTCAGCATCGAGACAAAACCGAAACGCTTTAACCGGTCATGTATCGCTGCCGCCCGTTTGTCGTTGGGTTCGCCCTGCAGGATTTCGAGAAGAATGATGTCGCCGATAATGACGTCGCTCAGATCGCCGATATCGTTGAGCGTCCTGCCTTGGGGCGTGAATTTATTCTGAAACCAGTCTATCCAGACAGAAGTATCGACGACGATCATTCCGCGGCGTCTTGCGCTTTGATGTCGTCTGCGCTCCAGCTATTGCGAATATCGTCCAGACTGCCACTCCAGCCGATGCCTCGCAGTTCTTCCAACGCTTTGCGTCGTCCGAGATTTTCCACAAGATCCCGCAACGCCTTCTCAACCGTCGCCTTTTTCGTCGGAAGGCCGGTGATTTCCATCGCCTCGGCGATCAAGGCATCATCAAGTTCAATATTGGTGCGCATGGACCTACCCTTGGTGTATGTATCTTCGAAATCATACACCAAGGGTAGGATTCGCGATACTGTTTTTACTGGAACGCCGTTTCGTAAAAGCTTCTGAGCTTGCGCGAATGCAGCGTCTCCGTCGGCATGGCGGCAAGCTTCTGCACGGCGCGGATGCCGATCTGCAGATGCTGGGCAACCTGAGTGCGGTAGAACTCCGTCGCCATGCCGGGCAGCTTCAATTCGCCATGCAGCGGTTTGTCGGAGACGCAGAGCAGGGTGCCGTAGGGCACGCGGAAGCGGAAGCCGTTGGCGGCGATGGTGGCCGATTCCATGTCGAGTGCGATGGCGCGCGACTGGGACAGGCGCTTCACCGGGCCGGCCTGGTCACGAAGTTCCCAGTTGCGGTTATCGATGGTGGCGACCGTGCCGGTGCGCATGATGCGCTTCAGCTCGAAACCCTCGTAACCGGTGACTTCGGCGACAGCACCTTCCAGCGCCAGCTGCACTTCGGCGAGCGCCGGGATGGGTACCCAGACCGGCAGGTCGTCATCGAGAACGTGGTCTTCACGCACATAGGCATGGGCCAGAACATAGTCGCCCAGCCGCTGGCTGTTGCGCAGGCCGGCGCAATGGCCGACCATCAGCCAGGCGTGCGGGCGCAGCACCGCGATGTGGTCGGTGATCGTTTTGGCGTTGGAGGGGCCGACGCCGATATTGACGAGCGTAATGCCGGCATGGCCCTTTTTCTTCAGGTGATAGGCCGGCATCTGCGGCAGGCGGGCGAGCACGGCATCCGTCTCCGGCTTGTCGGAGCCGGCGGGGGTGATGATGTTGCCCGGCTCCACGAAGGCCGTGTAACCTTCGCCGCCATTCTTCATCAGCTGCCGCGCCCAGGTGGCGAATTCGTCGATATAGAACTGGTAGTTGGTGAAGAGCACAAAGTTCTGGAAATGGCTGGCGCTGGTCGCCGTATAGTGGCTGAGGCGGGCCAGCGAATAATCGATGCGCTGCGCCGTGAAAGGCGCAAGCGGTGCGGGTTCGCCCGGCACCTGATCATATTCGCCATTGGCGATGAGGTCGTCGGTATTGTTGAGATCGGGCGTATCGAACAGATCGCGCAGCGGCACGTCAGAGAGCGAGGAGGCCGCTGCCGCCTCGACATAGGCGCCTTCGCCGAAAGCGAAATGCAGCGGAATGGGCGTGGCCGATTCCGACACCGTGACCGGAACGCCGTGGTTCTTCATCAGAAGGCCCAGCTGCTCTTTCAGGTAATGGCGGAACAGCTCCGGCCGGGTGATCGTCGTCGTGTAGACGCCGGGTGCGGTGACATGGCCATAGGAGAGGCGCGAGTCGACATGGCCGAAGGTTGCAGTCTCGAGGCTCACCTGCGGGTAGCAGGCGCGGTAACGGCCGGCAATCGGCGCGCCCTTGGCAAGGTCGGTGAAGGAATTGATCAGGAACGCCGTATTGCGTTCGTAAAGCGCGGTCAAAGCCGCCACAGCTTCTTTCGGGTCCGTGAATGTCTGCGGCGCGAAAGGCTCGGGGCTGATGAAGGTGAGGGGCGGAATCGTTCGTTTTGCTATTGTCATGGCCCATTATAAGAGGCCAATTTCGACAGGCAAGCGACAGAAATACGAAGAAACTGAAAAGAAACGGAAAAACGGTCGGGATAGAAGGGCGGCGGCAATATCAGCCGAGCGCGCCGCGCTGCAGGCTCATCAGAAGCACGAAACCGGCGCCTTTGGAGGCGGGGCGGGGATCGGCCTTGTAAACCGCAAGTCCGGCCACCGGGCCGAGAAAGATCGAGGCCATCAGCACCAGCCGAAGGGCGGAGAACAGGCCGTTGGAAAAGCTCGTCGTCATCAGCCGGTCCTCACAGTACAACGGGGCAATTGGCGGCGGGCGCCGGGCTGTGCTGGCAGGCGATTGCCGCACCGGCATTCACCCGCTGGAAACTGCGGTTCGGATTAACGACGAGCGAGGCGAAGGACATGGCGAAGATCGCCATGAGAAACGCGAAGATTGCCAGTCGGCTGATCAGCTTTGCCATGTCCATTCCCCTTTATTGGAGTTGATGGACAGAGTTTTGCCACACTCGGACTGAACGGACCCTGAGACCCCGGTTCATATGGTGTTCAGGGATGTTAACGGGCGGTGACATGGCGAATTGATGCCGCAATGGCGCTGAGATCGCGTGCAGCGACCGCTTTTCGATCAGGACAGGGAGGTTTCCGCACGCGCCACAAGGTCGCTCGCGAGGCTCTCGAACGCATCTGCCTTGCTGATATCGACAATCGGAACGCGGTGTTCCCGCGCAGATGCCAGCATCTCGGTGTTTTCACGCAGCGAGCGTTCGATGAACGCGTCCATGATCCGCCGCTGGCCGGCCGTCGCATCTTCATATCGCGCGTGAGAGCGCATTCTCTCGAGAAGAAAATCATTGTCGGCGTGGAGAAAGACACCAGCGGCCCCGCTGCCGAGCAGGGGCGATATGAATTCCGGCCGCAAGGCCGCGCCCTCGAAGATGGCGGGATTGCCGGTCCCGGACCTGCTGTCGATCATCGTGCGGATCAGCGGCCAGATGTTCTGATGGTGTATCTTCAGGAACCAGTGGATCGTTTCGGCTGAGAGCCGTGTATAATATTCCTCCACCGGCGCCGGAATGCCCGGCCATGGCCTTCCGGGATGGCGGGCGAGACTGTCGGTCGATATTGCCTCGCAGCGCAGCCTTTCGCCCAGCAGGCCGGCAAGGGTGCTTTTGCCGACATGGGAGGTGCCTGCGATCAGGATTGTCGAAAGGGTGGGGCGCATGCGTCGCTTTCGTTGTGTTCGGCTGGGGCAACGATACATCAACGGATATATGGCTTCCATGCGGCGTGCGTCCGTAGTTTCGGACGCGATCTTTTGACTGGGCATCGCGCCATCGGGCGCGGGCCTGCGAGCGGGAGGACACGAGCCCCCCGCCGCCTTCTCGATTAAAGCCGCGTCCAGGTCTGCGATTTGCACAGGATCTTCAGCACGCAGCCCTTCATGCTCAGCGAATTGCCGGAAACGGTGCCGGAGCCGCTATAGGTCTTGTCGTTGGCGGGGTCGGTGATTTCGCCCGAATAGCTGTTTCCCTTGCCGGAAAGCTTGCCGATCTGTTTTCCGGCATGTTTGCCGGTCTTCAGCGTCACGCAGAAGGCGCCGCCGCACGGGCCGATCGCGGCGGTTTCGCCGCTGGCGGTCTTCCAGTTGCCTTCGATCGCCTCGCCGGCAAAGGCAAGGTTGCCGCTCATCATGAGGGCGGCGGCAATCGTCATTATACGCTTCATAGAGTTCCTCCCGAAATTCGCGCAGACAATCCCGGGCCGGACTGCCCGAAGTGATATATGCGCAGATCCAAATCCTTCGGCCTGCCCATGTGCCGTTTCCGGCCCAAAGCCGCCTTGCGGCGCAACGATTGCTCCTCACACCGCGCTATCCTGTGTCTGTTTCATCCTCATGACAGGCAGGGCGGATATTATTTTACGTTAACGTAAAAGGAAATAGGAAATTTGCGGCTGCGGGGCGGTATTCGCAGATGTGGAAAGAGCCGAAGAGGGGAAATTCGAAAATCGCAGTTTTGATCGTGGTGAAGGAAGGGTTTAAATCCAATTGTAAAGCTTTCGTAAAATTCGCCGCAAAGTCCTTAATTTCCGCGGTCCGTGATATTTAACAAAAACCCAATTTTACCAATCGTTTGCAGTTTGTTTGCGGCGCATTAATCATGCCTTTTAAGCGAGCGTTGAAAGCCCGGTGGCATAGTGAACTCATCAAAAGCGCAGGGAAAACCTGCCGGACGGAAGGACGAAAAAGCCGCAAAAGACGGCAGGTCTGGACGATAGCCTCGACAAGAAGGCGAATGATGAAACAGGCAGAAGACAGGGATAAAAACGATGGCACGCTTTGAAATTCGCGATATCGAAATGGCTGCCGGTGGCGAAACCCGCGCCGACACTCTTTGCAATCTCGGCCTGGTCTATGCGACCGGCCGGGGCTGCAAGGTGGACCTGATCGCGGCCCACAAATGGCTCAACATCGCCGCGATCCGCGGATCGGAAAGAGCCGCCTCACTGCGCGCCGATCTCGCCCGCAACATGACGAAGGCGGAACTGGCCGAAGCGCTGCGCGCCGCCCGCGACTGGATGACGATGCACTGATTTACCCAAGCCATCATTGAGATTTCCGGTCCGGTTCCCTCCAGTCCCGATGACCGGTGCAAAGGAAAGTAAACCCGAAGGGGAATGCGGCGAGGGCCTTGAAAAGGGCTTTTGCGCTGACACATCAAACCGCGACCGGCAGGAACAAGGCCGGCGCGGTTTTCTTATGTTTGGCGAAGTTCCGTTGCCGGAAAATGATTCGCGGGCAGAGGTTTACGGGAGGATGCTGAATCGCATTCGCATCACCCTGTAATGAGGATGAACCCGCTACGGCAGGCATGCACCTGCGGTTTTTGAATCGCTTCTTTCTTCCTTCGTCATGCCGGACCTGATCCGGCATCCAGCCACGACGCGTCTGCGGCATGAAAGGGTCTTTCGCGATCAAGGGCTTGATCGCGCTGGATTCCGGCTCAAGGCCGCAATGACGGGAAGATACTCAATATCAGCCCAGCGCCTTGAGAACCTTCGGCAGCGCCTGCTCGAAAAGATCGAGCTTGTCGGCGGTGCCGGCGCTCACACGAATGCAGCGGTTGAGCGGAGCCACACCCGGCATGCGGATGAACACGCCATGTTCCATCAGCCCATCCACGATGGCCCGCGCATAAGCGCCATCGCGGTGGCAATCGATGGTGACGAAATTGGTGGCGGAGGGCAGCGGCGAAAGGCCGTTATTGCGGGCGATCGTGGAAATACGATCGCGGGCATCGGAAATCTTGCCGACCACCTCATTGAGATAGGCCTGATCCTTGAGTGCCGCCAGGGCACCGGCGACCGAAATGCGCGCCATGCCGAAATGGTTGCGGATCTTGTCGAAGGCTTCGACATTGCCGAGCGTGCCGATGGCATAACCCACGCGCGCGCCAGCCAATCCATAGGCTTTCGAGAAGGTGCGCATGCGCAGGATATTCGGCTGGCCGATCAGCGCATCGATGGCCGGCACGGCACTGGCAGGCGCGGTTTCACAATAGGCCTCGTCCAGAATGAGCAGGCAGGTTTCCGGCAATGCGCGGGCGAAGGCGACGACTTCGCTTGCCTCCCACCAGCTTCCCATCGGATTGTCGGGATTGGCGAAATAGACGAGCGGCGCATTTTCCCGGATGACGAGATCGAGAAGCCCGTCCAGATTTTCATGATCGTCGACATAGGGCGTGGTGACGAGTTTTCCGCCAAAACCGTTCACATGGTAATTGAAGGTGGGATAGCCGCCAAACGAGGTGACGACAGGCGTGCCCGGTTCAATGATCAGCCGGGCGATCTCGCCCAACAATCCATCAACCCCGCCGCCAACAGCAATATTGCCGCGTGCAACGCCGTGGTGGATGGCGAGCGCTTCCTTCAGTTCGAAATTTTCCGGATCGCTGTACATCCAGGTGTCTGCCGCCGCATCGCGCATGGCCAGAAGCACGGAAGGGGCGGGGCCGAAGCCGCTTTCATTGGCGCCGATTCGCGCTTCCACCTTGAGGCCCCGGCTGCGCTCGATGGCTTCCGGGCCAACGAAAGGAACGGTTGAAGGAAGTGAGACGGCAAGCGGCGTGAGGCGAGAAAAGGCTGACATTGTTAAATCCGATATGCGGTTGGAAAGGCCGGTCCTGATCAAAGGCCCAGTTTGTCACAATGGGTCAGATTTCCGACGGTTTGGGAACCCCTGCATGCCGGAATTTGCGCCCCTGTTGTAGTGCCGCTGCGTGGAAAATCGAGCAGTTCGGCTGGAAGACCCTCGCGGGGAAGCGATCGACGGCGGTGATATTCCGTTCTTTCCGCAAAACCTTGTTGCAATTAATTCCTAATTGCAGAATATGAATCGGGTGATGATGTAATTATATTTTGCAAGTAATTCTTATTAGCAACAAGGCGAACGAAATCGTCGGTTTTCACGACACTCGCCGCCACAAGAGATAAACACGGAAAGAAAGTCCCAAATGGAGAAGAAGTCACCAACGCAACCCGTGAGCGAATTGGTCAGCCGCAGAGGGCTGCTTGCCGGTGGGCTGGTCGCCGCAAGCGGGGGAGCGTTTCTGGCAACGAACGCTTCCGGCCAGACAACGCATTCAGGCCACGCGACAAAGACGGCCTCCGCCGCGGCGAATGGCGCGACACCAGCCCACGGCGCGCATGGATCGATGATGACGGTCGGAGAGGTCGATCCGCAAACCAATGGTTTCGACCCTCACATTATGCTGGCGGATTGGGAGACCGGCACGGTGGAACGCACCGCCGACGGCCGCACCCTTCGCACCTTCGAGATTACTGGCGAAGACAAGGACATCGAGGTTGCGCCCGGTGTCGTTTTTCCGGCCTGGACCTATAATGGCCGTGTACCGGGGCCGACCCTGCGCGCCAAGGAGGGCGACCGTATCCGGGTGAATTTCAAGAATTACGGCTCCCACCCGCATTCCCTTCACTTTCACGGCATCCATTCGGCACGCATGGATGGCATTCCCGGCACGCCGGGTATGGTCGATCCGGGCGGCGAATTCACTTACGAATTCGACGCCAAACCCTTTGGTTGCCACCTTTATCATTGCCATAACGTGCCGCTGCGCCGGCACATGCACAAGGGCATGTATGGCGCCTTCATCATCGATCCGGATCCGGACCGGCATCCCGAACATGCCGATGTCGCACGCTCACGCCTGCTCGGCACGCCCGAAAATGCGGACTGGCAGGAAATGGTGATGGTGTCGAACGCATTCGACACCAATTTCGACGAGGAGAACGAGTTCTACGCCGTCAACACCGTCGCGCATGCCTATGCCAAAAAGCCGATCAAAATTCTCCGCTCAAAGCCGGTGCGCATCTATCTCATCAATGTGCTTGAATTCGATCCGATCAACTCGTTCCATCTCCATGGTAATTTCTTCAACTATTTCAATCAGGGAACGACGCTGACGCCGACATTGCGGACCGTCGACCTCATCACCCAGTGCCAGGCTGAACGTGGCATTCTGGAGTTTACCTTCGCCGAGCATGAGCCCGGTCTTTATATGTTCCACCCTCACCAGACTGAATTCACCGAACTCGGCTGGATGGGCATGTTCGACGTCGTGGAGTCGCTGTGATGAATGTCCTGGAAACGAATACAACCGCATCTGCCCGCTCCGGCCTCAATCTTGTCTGGATCATCCTGCCGCTTCTGGCGCTGGCCGCCGCCATCGCCTGGATTTTTACTGCCAATCCGGTGGCGCGGCTCAATAATGGCGCGCCCCCCATCGAAAATCTCACCTTCGAGCGCACCGTCATCAACGACAAGGGTCTACAATTGCTGGTTCGCGCCGGCGGTTCAGAGCCGATGACGATCGCCCAGATACAGGTGGACTCTGCCTACTGGACATTCACCCAGTCGCCTCCGGGGGAAATTCCAAGGGGTTCGACGGCCTGGCTCAATATCGATTTTCCGTGGAATCTCGCCGATACCCATGCCGTCACAGTCATGACCGGTTCGGGGGTAAGCTTTGAGCATGAAATCGCCGTGGCCGTACCCACTCCCACGGCGACAGCCGGACAATTGTGGGCACAGGCAATGGTCGGCATCATTGTCGGCGTCGTGCCCGTCGCCATCGGCTTGATGTTTTATCCTGCCCTGCGCAATGTCGGTCAGGGCGGCATGAATTTCCTCCTGGCGTTGACGATCGGCCTGCTGCTTTATCTTCTCATCGACATGACGGAAGAGGCGCTGGAAATCGCCGGTGCGACGGCCGCGCTGTTTCAGGGACGGGTGATGGTGGTGCTTGGGGCCTTTGCGGCCTTCCTGATCCTGATGGCGGTCGGCCGCCGGCACGGCACGCCCACGGGGCTGGCGCTCGCGACTTACATAGCACTCGGCATCGGCCTGCATAATTTCGGCGAGGGGCTGGCGATAGGCGCGGCCTTTGCCGCTGGCTCTGCGGGTCTCGGCGCTTTCCTCGTGCTCGGCTTTGCCATTCACAACATCACCGAAGGCATCGGCATTGCTGCGCCGATCCTGAAAAAGCGGCCATCATTGTGGGTATTCGCCGGATTGACCCTTCTGGCCGGCGGCCCGACGGTGCTTGGCATGTGGCTCGGCAGTCTCGCCTATGCGCCGCAATGGACGGCCTTCGCGCTGGCTATCGGGGCCGGAGCCATCCTCCAGGTGATCGTCGAGGTTTCGGCCTACATGGTTCGCACCAACGCGCGGAACTTCACATCTCTGTCCCTGTCTCCCGCAGTCCTTGGTGGCCTCGGAGCGGGAATAATGTTCATGTACGCCACCGCGACAATCGTGAAGTTATGATGGCGAACGCCCTCATCCTTTCGGCCTTTGGTGGAGATCGAAGTCAACCGGAAGAGCAGGGCGACAATCGATACAGCGAAGTGGCGGTTACGCCGCTTCGCATTCTCATTCCTCGAACCGCGGTTTTGTGGTGACCGTCACGATGTCTCGAAGCTGAGACGCCTTACATGGTGCAGGAATTCCGCATCGATCAGCATGTTGAAACCGATGGTGACCTTTTCTTCCTCCCGGCGGATCAGCGTGCAGCCGATCTCATCGCGAATGCCGAGAATCTCCAGATAGAAATTGGCCGGCATTTCCAGTTCGGGGTTCACATCCAGTTCCGCGCCATAGAGGGAAATGGTGCGCACCAGGCAGCGCATGGTGTTCCTGGCGCTGAGATGATGCCCGATGAAGGTGATCTTGCCGGGTCGGTCGATCTGAAATTTCTCGTACATCTCGTCCTGCGGGACGCTCTGACGGGGATCCATATGTAAAGCCATGACAACCTCCCGGATTGCCTCTCTTGGTGTCGATTTTAACGCGGCTTCCTTGCCAGTACATGAAGGAAATCCGCGCAATTCTCTCTAGTCTGTGTCGATCTCGACCAATCTTCCGTGGGGAAGCCGATGTTTCCACTCGTGAAAATGCGTTCGGCTCCCTGCGGTTGCAGCGGCGCCGCAGCCTATGCAGATAATGTGTCACGCTTGCACAGGGCTGGTGTCGCTGCGCGGTTGACTGGAGCCGTACTTGGCGTTACGCCTGATCCCTGCAATATGGCTTCGCGAAGTGCGGCAGGATCGGCGCTTCGTGATTCTTCTGGGAGTGGACTGTGACGGGAAGGCTGGTAATCGTCGGGGCGGGGCAGGCCGCTTTCGCGCTGGCGTCGAAGCTTCGGGCGCTGAAGGACGAGCGCCCCATCACCATCATCGGCTCCGAGGATGCCTATCCCTACCAGCGGCCGCCGCTCTCCAAAAAATACCTTCTCGGCGAGATGAGCTTCGACCGGCTGATGTTCCGCCCTGAAGAATGGTATGCGGAGCATAATGTCGATATCCGGCTCTCCACTTGGGTGGAGGAGATTGACCGTACTGCGAAAACCGTGCGCACGCAGGATGGCAGCACGCTTTCCTACGACAAGCTGGTGCTGGCGACCGGGGCGGCACCCCGTCTTTTGCCCGCCAGCATCGGTGGCGATCTGGAAGGGGTATTGACGGTTCGTGACAAGCGCGATGCCGACCGGCTGATGGAGGAGATGAAGCCGGGGCGCAGGCTGCTGGTGATCGGCGGCGGTTATATCGGCCTCGAGGCAGCGGCGGTTGCCCGCAAGCTCGGCCTTGAGGTGACGCTGATCGAAATGGCCGACCGAATTCTGCAGCGCGTGGCGGCGAAGGAAACCGCCGATATCATGCGCGCCATCCATCAGGCCCAGGGCGTCTCCATCCGCGAAAAGACCGGCCTCGTGCGCCTTGTCGGCATGGATGGCCGGGTGGCCGCTGCCGAACTTTCCGACGGTTCGACGCTTGATGTCGATTTTGTCATCGTCGGCATCGGCGTGACGCCGAATGACCGGCTTGCCCGCGAATCGGGCCTCGATGTCGGCAATGGCATCGTGGTGGACCACTATACCCGTACATCCGATCCAGACATTCATGCCGTCGGCGATTGCGCCATGTTGCCGTGGCGCGGCCAGCATGTACGTCTCGAATCGGTACAGAATGCCGTCGATCAGGCTGAGTGCACCGCTGCCGTGCTGGCCGGCACCGAAACCGCCTATGAGGCGAAACCCTGGTTCTGGTCGGATCAATATGACACGAAGCTGCAAATTGCCGGCTTCAACCTCGGTTATGACGAAACGATGCTGAGGCCCGGTGCGCGTGAAGGCAGCTGGTCCGTCTGGTATTTCCGCGACGGGCGATTCGTGGCGGTCGATGCCGTCAATGATGCCAAGGCCTATGTCGCCGGCAAAAAACTGCTCGATACCGGCGCGGAGCCGGATCGTGCCATCCTGGCGGACGCTACCGCCGATCTGAAATTACTGCTTTCCTGAGGATATCATGCCCGCTCCCGAAAACCGTTTCAAAACCGCCATCCATGCGGGCAAACCGCAGATTGGCCTCTGGCTCGACATGGGCGAGGCCATCACGGCGGAAATCGCCGGCACTGCGGGTTTCGACTGGCTGGTGATCGACGGGGAGCATGGGCCGAACGATCTGCGCAGCATCATCGACCAGCTGCGGGCGCTTGCCACGTCGCCGGCCGAGCCGGTGGTGCGCGTGCCCGTCGGTGAAAGCTGGATGATCAAGCAGCTGCTGGATGCGGGCGCACGCACGCTCCTCGTGCCGATGGTCGATTCGGCTGATGAGGCCAGAAATCTGGTCAGCGCCATGCATTATCCGCCGCGTGGCATTCGCGGCATGGGTGCTGCCGTGGCCCGCGCATCGGCGTTCAACACCATCGCCGATTATGCCGACAGCGCTTCCGATGGCGTCTGCCTGCTGGTGCAGGCCGAAACGCGGGCGGCGATCGATGATCTCGACAATATTCTTGCGGTGGATGGCGTGGACGGCGTTTTCATCGGCCCGGCCGATCTCGCCGCCGACATGGGGCATCTCGGCCGGATCGACGAGCCGGAGGTGCAGGCCGTGATCGAAGCAGCGATCGTCAAGATCGTCGCGGCTGGCAAGGCTGCCGGTATTCTGACCTTTAATGAAACCTATAATCGCCGTTATCTCGAGCTCGGCGCGTCCTTCGTGGCGGTCGGTGCCGATGTCACGGAATTCGCCAATACGCTTCGCGCGCTCTCGGCCCGTTACAAGGGCGGAGCGGCACCGCAGCCATCCCGGTCGGGTTATTGATTCAATCGTCGTTGCTGGCGTTCAGCTTTTCCGGCGGAATGCCTTCTTCGCCGGAGGCGAGATAGCCGGTGTTGATAAGGGCGGCGCGAATGATGCGCTGGATGGCTTCATCCCTGTCCAAGTCGTGATCTCTCGCAAAATCCGACAATGCCGTTTCAAGATCGTCACTGAACCGCATATCCACCCCCATTTTCATAGCGCTTCAAACCCATAGGCAAAGGCAAGGCAGGAATGACCCGCCTTGCCTGACTTTCAATCTATATGGCGATCAGCGCCAGCGATACAGGCTGCTGTTGGACGAGCTCTGCTGGGTGCTCGTGCCGACCGCATAACCGATCGCAAAACCGAGTGCGCCGACGATCGTCAGCAACGAAGTTGCCGTGCCCGGATTTTCCTTGACGGCTTCCACCACGTTCTGGCCCTGGGCGCGGACATTATGCGCGGCCTTGCGAACGCGGCCGCGTGCCTCGTCCAGAAATTCTGACGCATCCTCGCTGACGCCCTCCGCGCGGGCGGAGACGGATTTGGAGAGCGACGCAATTTGCGAGCGCAGCTCGGCAATCTGGTTTTCGATCGTGTCTTCGACAACATTCAGTTTGGTCTGAGCCATTAGAACACCTCTTTTGTTACCGAAGCCAGAACGCCCGGTGGGTGAAGAAGTTCCCGAAAGCCCGCAAAGTTTCACGGAACCATGTTCCGCCAACAGCTTTTTCGGCTTATTGGCGAAAAAGCCTTGCATTCATTTTTTTTACGCAATAATCAGGCCGCACCGGAGAGGTGGCCGAGTGGTCGAAGGCGCTCCCCTGCTAAGGGAGTATACGTCAAAAGCGTATCGTGGGTTCGAATCCCATCCTCTCCGCCACTTGCCAAGTTTATCCCCACAGATTGAAACACCACACGTCAGTAGCCCGGCCGCTGGCTTCCCCCGGCGACGTCGAATATGGCTCGACTGCGATGCCTTGTGGTGTCCGCGCGGTGGGTTTGCTGAAGGCAAATCAATTTGCCAAATCACCGATCTGTCCGGCCCGTCGAATCGTTGCCCGGTGAATCAGTCCGGGGCCGAAAGAGCTTTTCCCGCGGTTTCCTCGCATGCGCATCTGTGTTGTGCCTCGGGACGGGATAGATCAAAGCAAAAAATTCCCACATCTTCGAATGACAGAGCAAGGGATGGCCGAAAACGCCGGTAGTTTAGAAAGACCTTGTTAACTCAACTAACTAACGGATTTTCAAGGGAATTCTTAACACATTGTAAAAGCCGCAATCGGCCGGCGGGGCGCTGTGTGTTGTTTCCGCAACAAACCGAAATGAAGCATATACGTAAATGCTATTTATCGGATGTTGGCGATTGCAAGCGGCGAAACCTTTTGTATTTTCACCACCAGAAGCGAGGCGGTGGATCGTTTGGCTTCTAAGAACACGGGAATGGGGCAGGGAATGCTGTCCTTCAGCGAAAGTACCCAGACCCACTTAAAAACTTTGACTGGAGGTCAACCATGAACATCAAGAGCCTTCTGATCGGCTCCGCTGCGGCTCTCGCAGCAGTATCCGGCGCTCACGCTGCCGACGCTATCGTCGCTGCTGAGCCTGAGCCCCTGGAATACGTTCGCGTTTGCGACGCTTTCGGCACCGGCTTCTTCTACATCCCCGGCACCGAAACCTGCCTGAAGTTCGACGGTTACATCCGTTTCCAGACCGACTTCGGCCGCAACAAGTCCGGCACGTCTGACTGGGATTCGTTCACGCGCGCTCAGTTCAACATCGACACCCGCACCGACACCGAGCTCGGCGCTCTGCGCGGCTACATCGGTTTCCGCGGTCAGGCTGACAACGACAGCAACCGTGGCGTTGTTGTTGACCAGGCCTTCATCGAACTCGGCGGCCTGAAGGTCGGTTACTACTACAACTGGTGGGACGACGGTCTCTCCGGCGAAGTTGATAGCCTTTCTTCGAACGTTACCCGCCTGAACGCTATCCGTTACACCTACGACGCTGGCTCGTTCTACGTTGGCGTTGCTGTTGAAGAACTGGAAGGCCAGCGCGGCTCCTCCAACATCTCCAGCGACTTCGCAAAGGGCGGCTCGTTCGAAGGCCCGAACAACGTTGGCATCTCCGCTATCGTTGGTGCCAAGTTCGGCGGCGTAAACGCTAACATCCTCGGCGGTTACGACACCGACCAGGAAGAAGGCGCAATCCGTGGTATCGTAACGGCTGACATCGGCCCGGGCACCCTTGGCCTCTCCGGCGTTTGGGCTTCTGGCGCAAACAGCTACTACGAAGAGTCCGAGTGGACTGTTGCTGCTGAATACGCAATCAAGGCAACCGACAAGCTGACCATCACCCCCGGCTTCCAGTACTTCGGTACGATCGACATCGGTGCTGACAACCAGTTCGTTGGCGACCGCGACGCATGGCGCGCTGGTGTAGCTGTTGGCTACAAGATCACCCAGGGCCTCTCCACGCTCGTTTCGGTTAACTACCAGGACGTCGACGGCACCGAAGGTGTTGACACCGGCGCTGGCGACAGCTGGGTTGGTTTCGTTCGCCTTCAGCGCACGTTCTAATCTGATCTGACATTGTCAGTGATGGAAACCCCGGCAGAAATGCCGGGGTTTTTCTTTTGCAATGCCGACTATGGCGCAAAGCAGTATCGGCGCACGGATCGATGCTTCGCCCGGTTTTGCGATCTGGCTGCCGTTCGTCTGGTGATTCGCTATCAGGGGAAACTCACACTGGAAGCCGCAAGAGTTGCTCCGCGGATTGATTCTCTTGGTGTGGACGAAGGGCTGAGTCTCAGGCGCTGCAATCGTCTTTTGGACAATTTCTCATGGCCCGGTTGTGTCAGGATTTTGGAGAAGGGATTGGCTTTAGGCTGCCAGGCTAGCGGTTCTGCTCGTTAAGTGTTTGAAAAGCATTATTTATTAACGGTTTTTTAAGGAATGGGGTCCGGTCGATTAGAATTGTAGCTATTTCGCAACAATGAGAAACTAAGGACACCTTACTGTCTTCCTTCTGTCATGATTACGATTGCCTGTCCGGCCGGTTTTGGCTCTAATCATCTCCATAAGCGGCACGCATTTGTAAGTGCTTTCCCACCCGCTGCTTAGAAGATTAAGCGTTTGACTGGAGGTCAACCATGAACATCAAGAGCCTTCTCATCGGCTCCGCTGCAGCTCTCGCAGCAGTATCCGGCGCTCACGCTGCCGACGCTATCGTCGCTGCTGAGCCTGAGCCCCTGGAATACGTTCGCGTTTGCGACGCTTTCGGCACCGGCTTCTTCTACATCCCCGGCACCGAAACCTGCCTGAAGTTCGGCGGTTACATCCGTTTCCAGACCGACTTCGGCCGTAACCAGTCCGGCACGTCTGACTGGGATTCGTTCACGCGCGCTCAGTTCGAAATCGACACCCGCACCGACACCGAGCTCGGCGCTCTGCGTGGCTTCATCGGTCTGCGCGGTCAGGCTGACAACGACAGCAACCGTGGCGTCAACGTTGACCAGGCCTTCATCGAACTCGGCGGCCTGAAGGTCGGTTACATGTACACCTGGTGGGATGACGATCTCTCCGGCGAAACCGACATCCTGTCTTCGAACTCCACCCGTTCGAACGCTCTGCGTTACACCTACGATGCCGGCTCCTTCTATGCAGGTATCTCGGTTGAAGAACTGGAAACCGCGCTTGACAGCGTTTCGAACCTCGGCATTACCAAGGGTGGCTTCATCGAAGGCCCGAACAACGTTGGTATCAGCGGTATCATCGGTGCGAAGTTCGGTGCAGTTAGCGCAAACCTGCTTGGTTCTTACGACACGGACCAGGAAAACGGTGCAATCCGTGCAATCGTCACGGCTGACATCGGTCCGGGCACGTTCGGCCTTTCCGGCGCATGGGCTTCCGGTGCAAACTCTTACTACGAAGAGTCTGAGTGGACTGTTGCTGCTGAATACGCAATCAAGGCAACTGACAAGCTGACCATCACCCCCGGTGCACAGTACTTCGGTACGGTTGATATCGGCGCTGACAACGACTTCGTTGGCGATCGCGACGCATGGCGCGCTGGCGTAACGCTTGACTACCAGATCACGCAGGGCCTCGCTACCAAGGTTGCTGTTAACTACCAGGACGTTGACGGCACCGAAGGTGTTGACAGCGGCGCTGGCGACCAGTGGACCGGTTTCGTTCGCCTTCAGCGTTCGTTCTAATCTGATCTGACATTGTCAGTGATGGAAACCCCGGCAGAAATGCCGGGGTTTTTCTTTTGCAAGGCGGAAAGCTGCTTTGTCAGGTAATGACAATAAAAAAGCACCGGGCCAGCCGGTGCCTGAATGCTCTGACGATGATCGGACGGTGAGTTCCGGCCTTTACCCTGCGCGCCCGTGGCGCAGGTCATCGACGATGTCGGCCTGTTGTCCGAGCCGTGTCTTGTAGACCTGATAATTCTCCATCACCCGCTGCACGTAATTGCGTGTTTCAGGGAAGGGGATGCGCTCGATCCAGTCGACCACTTCATCGATCGGCTTGCCGCGCGGGTCGCCATAACGGGAGATCCATTCCGGCACGCGCTTTGGCCCGGCATTATAGGCGATGAAGGTGAGGATATAGGAACCGCCGAAGCTGTCGATCTGCTCACCGAGATAATGCGCGCCGAGCGTGGCGTTGTAGCCCGCATCCGTCGTCAGCATTGCCTGCGTGTAGGGCAGGCCGTGGCGTCCGGCTACGCCCTTGGCCGTTCCGGGCAGCAATTGCAGCAGGCCGCGGGCATTGGCGGCGGAGATGGCGGCCGGGTTGAAGGCGCTTTCCTGCCGGGCGATGGCATAAGCAAGCGCCTTGCCGGAGCCAGCAATATTGGCGCTGGCCGGAATGACGCCGAGCGGATAGGCGAGGGCTGCCGCATCGATGCCACGACTGAAGGCGGTCTTGCCGATCTGCAGCGAAACCTGGTGGTTGCCGGTACCTTCCGCACGTGCTGCCAGAATGGCAAGTTCGCCGGGGCTGTCGAGCTGTTCGGCAAGCGACCGGTAAAGGCTGTCGGCACGCCAGCCGTATCCAGCCGCCTCCAGCCGGTCGATGGCGCGCACCGCCTCGCGGCCGGCGAAACGGTCCCGGTCTTCATTGCTGGGGTTCGGGTAGGTCACATTCAGCGTTTTGGCGCCGATTCGCGCGGCGGCAAGCTGGCCATAAAATGTGCCGGGATGGGCTGCCGCCTTGGTGAAGAAATCACGGGCATTGCCGGGCCCGCCGGCTTCCGCCGTCCGACCGAGCCAATAATAGGCACGGGAAGCCGAAAGCGGGCGGTTCGAGGTTTGCAGCAATGTATTGAAGTGGCGCGAAGCGGCCGCCGGATCGCGCAGCGCCCGCAGCGCATACCAGCCTGCGTGGAACTCGGCATCGGCGATATCCACGGAAGAGGTGGCCGAATGATTGGCGACGATGCGATAGGCCTCGGCAAAATCGCCGAGATCGGCGACGCCGCGTGCGATGATGCGTCGTTCGTTCCACCATTCGCCGGGATTGAGAAGCCTGGCTGCCTCCTTCGGCGCCTGCCGGAGGAGGACGGCAGCTTCCGTGTATTTTTGCTGGTTGCGCAGGTTCTCGATGCGCGCGAAGAGATAGGTCGGATCGCTGCGCCAGGAGGCGTCGACCTTGCCGAGCAATGCGCCGGCATTGGCGGAGCGCTGCAGCACGGCCGCCCAGGCATTATAAAGCGACTGCGCCTTGCCGAGATCGCCGAAACGCTTCGCCTGGCTGATGCGGCTGCGGTACATCAGATAATCCATGCGCGCCTTGTGATCAGCGGGCGTCAGATAGGCAGGAAATTCGGCAAGCACACGGTCTTCCATGTCCTTGTCCATGCCTTCGCTGACCCAGAGCTGGCGAATGAGGTTCTGGGATTCTGCCATTTTACCGGAGGAGGCAAGCGCCTTGGCAAGCACGACGGTTCCTTCCGCCGTTTCCGGGCGACTGCTGCCGAAGGCTGAAAGCACCTGCGCGGCCGCCGGATCCTCGCGGTAGAGCGCTTTTTCGGAATTGGCTCGCAGGGTGGCCGCACCCGGCCAGCCGGAAAGCTCCCGCTGGGCGGCGGCGATCTCGGTGGAAGGCACATCCTTCTGGCCGGAAACGGCGATTGCCCAGGAGAGAATATGCCTGTCGAGGCTGCCGGTCGGCATGGTGTTGCGCAGGGCAATCGCCCGGGCCGCGTCGCGGCTGGAAAGCGCGTCGAGGCCGGCCTTCAACTGGCTGGTATCATCGGGGCGGTTGAGGCGCGGTATCGCGCCGGTGATCTCGGGCGAGGCCGGCATGAAGGCCGGAACGGTCGGCGCATTCGGCTTGACATAGGGAAGGGGCGCCGCACCCTCAGGCAGCGGCCCGGCCAGCGCATTCCACACTGTTGCGGCAAGACCCGCCGCCATCAATCCCCAGACTGTCTTTTTCATGCCGTTCTTCATCGTGTAATGGAGTTGCCGACTTTCTTGTAATATCGCTTCATTGCAGCGGGATTGCCGAAACGGTCGCAAGTCCCACCTGGAAATCTTGGGATTTCAGGCTTAATGAAATCTTAATGGCCGCCTTGCAATTCAATCAACTTTTATTCACCGGCCCGCGAGCGACGTTTCTTTTCGGCACTTGCTTTTCATGCCTGCCGATCACGGTGCAAAGACTGTCACACTTCCGACAATTTCGGACAAAATAGGCTGCCTTTGCGCTTGTCGGCGCCAAGGGCTGGCACTAATGTGTGCCGGTTTTAACCATCGAATGCGGCCGAAGCATGAACCGGCTCGGCGCCAGGAGCTTTGCATGTTCAAGGGATCTATTCCCGCCCTCATTACCCCGTTCACGGACAACGGCGCCGTGGACGAACAGGCCTTTGCCGCCCATGTGGAATGGCAGATCGCCGAAGGCAGCAACGGCCTTGTGCCCGTGGGCACGACGGGGGAATCCCCGACGCTTTCCCACGACGAACACAAACGGGTCGTTGAACTGTGCATCGAGGTAGCGGCGAAACGGGTTCCGGTCATCGCGGGTGCTGGCTCCAACAATACCGATGAAGCGATCGAGCTTGCCCTGCATGCGCAGGAAGCCGGCGCGGATGCGCTGCTGGTCGTCACCCCCTATTACAACAAGCCGACCCAGAAGGGCCTGTTTGCCCATTTTTCCGCGGTTGCCGAAGCGGTGAGACTGCCGATCGTCATCTACAATATCCCGCCGCGCTCGGTGGTGGATATGTCGCCGGAAACCATGGGCGCGCTGGTCAAGGCGCATAAGAACATTGTTGGCGTGAAGGATGCGACCGGCAAGCTCGACCGCGTTTCCGAACAGCGCATTTCCTGCGGCAAGGATTTCATCCAGCTTTCGGGCGAGGATGGCACGGCGCTCGGTTTCAACGCCCATGGTGGCGTTGGCTGCATTTCGGTCACCGCCAATGTCGCACCGCGCCTCTGTGCGGAATTCCAGGCGGCGATGCTGGCCGGTGATTACGCCAAGGCGCTGGATTATCAGGATCGCCTGATGCCGCTGCACAAGGCGATCTTCATGGAGCCCGGTGTCTGCGGCACGAAATATGCGCTGTCGAAGACGCGCGGCGGCAACCGCCGGGTTCGTTCGCCCCTGATGAGCACGCTGGAACCGGCAACGGAAGCGGCGATCGATGCGGCGCTGAAACATGCCGGCCTGATGAACTGAGACAGGCCTGAAAAGCCCTGAAGGCGCGCCATGGACCGCTTCGAGACAGAAGCCGTTCGGCGCGCCTTTTCTTTTTGCGGCGACGATACTAAATAGAGCATGTATCCCAAAAGTGAGCACCGGTTTTGGGATAAGGACATGCGGAAAAGCAAGAACGACATATCGAAAACCGCTCCGGCCGAAAGGCTGCGGGCGCAATAAGAAAAACAAGGGATTAAAAGATCATGGCCCCCAAAGGCAGCCAGCGCGTGGTGAACAAGATCGTTGCGGAAAACCGCAAGGCTCGCTTCAACTACGAAATCATCGACACCTATGAGGCGGGGCTGGTGCTGACCGGCACCGAGGTCAAGTCGCTGCGCGAAGGCAAGGCGAATATCGCCGAGTCCTATGCCTCGGACGAGGGCGATGAGATCTGGCTCATCAATTCCCACCTGCCGGAATATCTGCAGGCCAACCGCTTCAACCACGAGCCGCGCCGCCGCCGCAAGCTGCTTTTGAACAAGCGAGAGATCAACCGCCTGCGCGCCGGCATCAACCGCGAAGGCATGACGCTGGTGCCGCTGAAGGTCTACTTCAACGATAAGGGCCGTGCGAAGCTGGAACTGGCGCTCGCCAAGGGCAAGAAGCTGCACGACAAGCGCGAGACCGAGAAGGAACGCGACTGGAACCGGCAGAAGTCGCGGCTCTTGAAGGGTGGGGCGGCCTAAGTCGCAGTGAGTGGCGGGGAGGGGGKGTTACTGCGCTCTCGCATCTTCCCTCCGTCTGCCGGACTAGATCCGGCATCCAGTCACGGCGCGTCTGCGCCGTAAGAAGGGTTTATTCAGCCCAAGGACTTGGGCTGGCTGGATTCCGGCTCGAGGCCGGGATGACGAGGTGGATGTAGCCAGGTCGTCTTTCACGCCGCCCGGTACGTCCGCTCCACATGCGCCCTTGTTGCCGAAACGCTGAACCGGCTGACAAGTGCCGCCAGATTGGCGCTGACATCACTCAGATTATGCGTCGCCGCATTGGTTTCTTCCACCATGGCCGCATTCTTCTGGGTCAGATTATCCATGCTGTTGATCGCAGCACTGATTTCCTGAATGCCGACGGACTGTTCCTGCGCCGCCTTGGTCAGCGAGGCGATATGTTCCTGGATGTGATCCACCTTGTTGCCGATCGTATTCAAGGATTCACCCGTCTTGTTGACCAGTGAAACACCCTGCATCACATCTTCGGAAGACTTGGCGATCAGCGTCTTGATTTCCTTGGCGGCGGTGGCGGAGCGCTGTGCGAGTTCGCGCACTTCCTGGGCGACGACGGCAAAGCCCTTGCCGGCCTCTCCGGCACGCGCCGCTTCCACGCCGGCATTCAGCGCCAGAAGGTTGGTCTGGAACGAAATCTCGTCGATGACGGAAATGATCTGGGTGATCTTCTGCGACGATTCCTCGATGGCGCCCATGGCCTTCACCGCATCCGTCACCACATCGCGCGAGCGCGCGGCTTCGACGGCGGAGCTTTCGACGATGGCCTTGGCCTCTTCGGAGCGTTGCGCCGAGAGTTTGGAAATGGTGGTGATTTCCTCGACGGCGGCGGCGGTTTGCTCAAGGGCGGCCGCCTGCTGCTCGGTCCGGCGCGCCATGTCGTCGGTCGCGGAGGTGAGTTCACGCGTATTGCCTGAAACCTTGTTCGCTTCCTCGATGATCTGCGCGAAGGTGCCGGAGAGATTGCCGACGGCGGCGTTGAAATTGGCGATCAGCCCTTCGAATTGCGGGGCGGTCTTTTCGCTGATGCCGGTGGCGAGGTCGCCATCTGCCAGCCTGCCAAGGGCGCTGTTGAGCAGTTCCAGAACATGCTCCTGCTCCTTCTTCATCTGCGCCTGCTCGGCCTCCACCTTTTGCCGCTCAGTGGCAAGCACATCGAGATAGACGGAGATGGAATAATCCATGTCGAGAAGGGCGGCCTTGATGGTCGCGGACAGCGCATCCCTGGTTTTTCTGGCCTTCTTCTCCATGAAGATGCCCTTCACACCGGAATCGATGATGGCCTTGATGATGCCGTCCAATATCAGCGCGTAACCACCAATATACCATCTCGGCTCCAGACCCAGCCGCGCATGGGTGCGGCCGATGGTCGTCACCGCATTGGTGTAATCGGCGTTGAAGGTGCCGGAAGCGATTCGTTCCCAATGTTTGAGCTGCATGCTCTTGGCGTGCTGAATATGCGCTTCGTTGGCGAAGAACTTCGCCGTTTCCGGCACGGCACGCGCCTTTGCGTAGAAGCGATCGAGAGACGCATCGAGAGAGCCGACAATGACATCCTTCACATCCGAAAGATTTTGCCGTTGTTCCTGGCCAAGGCCCAGAAAATCCAGTCTTTCATTGAGTTGGTGGTCGGTTTTTGCTTGGCCGTGCATGTCTTGTCATCCTGCTTTGGCACCCAAATAACGTCTCTGGTACCGTTGCGTGATTTAGACACGTCTAAAATTAACCAAGGTATAATTTTGACTGGCCTGATTTGATGTTTGTTAATTTTAAAAGGAATTTTTGCCTTGCCGGAAAGGCTTCAAACAAAAACGCGCCCGTTTTCAGACGGGCGCGTCAGGGTAATGTCGGCGATCAGAAAAGCCGGATCAGACCGTCTCGGGGCCTTCGGCGTGACGAACAGGGCGCTCGTTCGGGTCGCGCCCGATTTCGGCCTTCAGTGTCATCAGATCGATGAAGTGGTCGGCCTGCCTGCGCAGATCGTCTGCAATCATGGCGGGTTGCGTTGCCATGGTGGAGACAACGGACACCTTGCGGCCCTTGCGCTGCAGCGCGTCCACCAGCGTGGTGAAATCGCCGTCGCCGGAAAACAGCACCAGATGATCGACGGTCTCGGATTGCTCCATGGCATCGACTGCCAGTTCGATATCCATGTTGCCCTTGATCTTGCGGCGGCCGAGCGCGTCGGTGAATTCCTTCGCCGGCTTCGTCACGACCTTGTAGCCGTTATAGTCCAGCCAATCGATCAGCGGGCGGATCGAGGAATATTCCTGATCTTCGATGAGTGCGGTATAATAATAGGCACGCAGCAGGTATCCACGCTTCTGAAACGCTTTCAGAAGCTTGCGGTAGTCGATATCGAATCCCAGGCTTTTCGATGCTGCATAAAGATTGGCTCCATCTATAAAGAGCGCAATTTTCTCCCGTGGATCGAACATTCCATCCCATTCCTTTTTTTGGAAAGGCCATTATCTGGCTTTTATATCCGGTCGATGACGCGAAAAATCATTGTCGTATCAACGAATTTCGCGCAAAGCCGTTGCGATTTAAGTAAGCTACCTTCCCCCGTATTCCAAGACAATTCTTCTGGACATTTTGTTCATCAGACGCCAAACATGGTGAATAAGGTGTCAAAAGACGCCAAAGACAGGAAAAACTTGAATTCCGCGGCCAATGGCTGTATCGGAAGCTGGAAAGCTTCGTCGCGAAAAATCGCAAGTGTTTTTCGCAAGGCACGAAGCGCAGATTCAATAGGTTAGAGCAACCCTTGTGCATCCTGAAGACCGCACGGCGCTCTGATCCACGACATTACGACCCGCAAAGGACAGGCAATGGCCCGCGTCACAGTTGAAGATTGCATTGATAAAGTAGACAACCGTTTCGAGCTCGTGCTTCTCGCCAGCCACCGTGCGCGCCAGATTTCCCAGGGCTCTTCCATCACGGTTGACCGCGATAACGACAAGAACCCGGTTGTGGCGCTGCGCGAAATCGCCGACGAGACGCTGTCTCCCGACGACCTGAAGGAAGACCTGATCCATTCGCTGCAGAAGCACGTGGAAGTTGACGAGCCCGAGCCCGATCCGGTCACGCTCGCTGCCTCCGCCATTGCCGATGGCGAAGACGACGACCAGCCGGAAACCGTCACTTTCGACCAGATGTCGGAAGAAGAACTGCTGGCCGGTATCGAAGGCCTTGTGCCGCCGGAAAAAAATGACGACTATTGATAGGATTTTATGATGCCTTTGGCAGGCGGCGGTTACCGTCTGTCAATAGTTGCCGTCATAATCTGATCCCTATTGATGCAGCATTGTGCGCCGACCCTCAGGTTGGCGCGCTTTCTTTTTGTGGAATATCGCATGATGCGGCAATACGAACTCGTTGAGCGGGTTCAAAAATATAAACCGGATGCGAATGAGGCCCTGCTGAACAAGGCCTATGTTTACGCGATGCAGAAGCATGGCCAGCAGAAGCGGGCCAATGGCGACCCCTATATTTCGCATCCGCTGGAAGTTGCCGCCATCCTCACCGAAATGCACCTCGACGAGTCGACCATCGCGGTGGCGCTGCTGCACGATACGATCGAGGACACCACCGCCACCCGCGCTGAAATCGATGAACTGTTCGGCGAAGACATCGGCAGGCTGGTGGAGGGGCTCACCAAGCTCAAGAAGCTCGATCTCGTCACCCGCAAGGCCAAGCAGGCCGAAAACCTGCGCAAGCTGCTGCTCGCCATTTCCGACGATGTGCGCGTTCTCCTGGTGAAGCTCGCCGACCGCCTGCACAATATGCGTACCATGGAATACATGCCGGCTGACAAGCGCAGCCGCATTTCCGAGGAGACGATGGAAATCTATGCGCCGCTTGCCGGCCGCATGGGCATGCAGGACATGCGCGACGAGCTGGAGGACCTGTCCTTCCGTTATCTCAATCCGGAAGCCTATGAGACGGTGACCAACCGCCTGCAGGAACTGGAAACGCGCAATGAGGGCCTGATCAAGAAGATCGAGGACGAGTTGCGCGAGCTGCTGGTGGCAAACGGCCTGCTCGGCGCCAATGTCAAGGGGCGGCAGAAGAAGCCCTATTCGGTGTTCCGCAAGATGCAGTCGAAGTCGCTCTCCTTCGAGCAGCTTTCCGATGTTTACGGTTTCCGCATTCTGGTGGACGACATTCCCTCCTGCTACCGGGCGCTGGGCATCGTGCACACACGCTGGCGCGTGGTGCCGGGCCGCTTCAAGGACTACATCTCCACCCCGAAGCAGAACGACTATCGTTCCATTCACACCACCATCGTCGGCCCGTCGCGCCAGCGTATCGAGCTGCAGATCCGCACCAAACGCATGCATGAGATCGCCGAATTCGGCATCGCCGCCCATGCGCTTTACAAGGATGGTGAAAACGGGGAGGGCGATCTGCTTTCGAAAGAAAGCAATGCCTATTCCTGGCTGCGCCACACCATTGAATCGCTGGCCGAAGGCGACAGCCCCGAAGAGTTCCTCGAGCATACCAAGCTCGAACTCTTCCAGGACCAGGTGTTCTGCTTCACGCCCAAGGGTAAGCTGATTGCCCTGCCGCGCGGTGCGACCCCCATCGATTTCGCCTATGCCGTTCACACCAATATCGGTGACACCACCGTTGGCGCCAAGATCAACGGGCGGATCATGCCGCTCGTGACCCGGCTCAACAATGGCGACGAGGTCGAGATCATCCGCTCCGGCGTGCAGGTGCCCCCTGCCGCGTGGGAAGAGGTGGTGGTGACGGGCAAGGCTCGCTCGGCCATTCGCCGCGCCACCCGCATGGCCATCCGCAAGCAATATTCCGGCCTCGGTTATCGTATTCTGGAGCGCACCTTCGAGCGCGCCGGCAAGGCCTTCTCCCGTGAAGCGCTGAAGCCCGTGCTGCATCGTCTGGCGCAGAAGGATGTGGAGGACGCCATCGCCGCCGTCGGCCGCGGCGAGGTTTCTTCGCTCGATGTGCTGCGTGCGGTCTATCCGGATTATCAGGATGAGCGCGTGACGGTGAAGATGACCGGCGACGATGGCTGGTTCAACATGCGCAGCGCCTCCGGCATGGTCTTCAAGATTCCCGGCAAGTCACGCTCCGCTCTGGAAGATGACGGTGCGGCCGAGATGCTGGATGGGCCGGACCCGCTGCCCATTCGTGGTCTTTCCGGCAATGTCGACGTGCATTTCGGTGCGGCTGGCGCCGTTCCGGGTGACCGCATCGTCGGCATCATGGAAAAGGGCAAGGGCATCACCATATATCCCATCCAGGCGCCGGCGCTGCAACGCTTCGACGACGAGCCGGAGCGCTGGATCGATGTGCGCTGGGACCTCGATGAGGCGAACAAATCTCGCTTCATGGCGCGGGTGATGATCAATGCGCTGAACGAGCCGGGCACGCTCGCCTCCGTGGCGCAATCGATCGCGACGCTGGATGTCAATATTCGTGGGCTCAACATGGTCCGCATCGGCACGGATTTCTCCGAGCTGGCGCTGGATGTCGAAGTCTGGGATTTGCGGCAGCTGAACCAGCTCCTGTCGCAGCTCAAGGACCTTGATTGCGTTTCGACCGTGACGCGTGCCTTCGATTGAGGCATTTTTGAGCGTTCATATATTCAGAAAGGCCGTTGTTATGCGTTGAGTGCATGGCAGCGGCCTTTTCCTGTCTCTGGTCGCAGGGGCGGTTTGCGACTATCTTCCTTTCAGAAATTGAAGAGAAGGAAACGCGGCGTGCCGGTGGATGAACACCGATGAGAAACGCCAGTTCCAAACCGAAAGGACCGAAAATCATGTTTACTCCGCTTCGCAAGATCGCCCGCGCCGTTCGTGGCAAGACCACCCAGGAACGCGAATTCGAATATCTCAGCGGCTCGGTATCGAATGTCGACCTCGAGTTCCGCCAGCGCGAAATCGACCGCGGCCTGTTCCGCCGGTAATGCGCTCAGCGCATGGCAGGTATTTGCAATGCGTATGGACTGAAAAGGTGCACGGCAACAGTCGTGCCTGTGCACCTGTGTCTCGTAAAACTATGTGAATGTGCGCTTCAGGCGGTTGTCCCGAACAGGTAGACAAATGTGCCGCAGAAAAACCGGCTCAGTCCCCTTCGTAACGTACGACACTAAATTGGGACTGATATCGAAGGTGCGATATCCACTGCATTCGTAATATCCCGCGTCCGTCATGCCGGACTTGATCCGGCATTCAGCCAGCCCAAGTCCTTGGGCTGAAAGAATTCCTCTCGCCGCGCGGACGCGCGTTGGCTGGATTCCGGCTTAAGGCCGGAATGACGGAAGAAAATGCGCCTGCAAAAGAATCCCTGCGTCGTCCACGATGCACTTGGCTCGGCCCGGGCGATGAAATAGACTGCCCTCCATGCCGTTTCGCCGCCGTGAACCCGTTGGTTTTTCAGAGAAGATTCGCGACCTCTTCTGGCCGCGCACGGGTTTTTCCCGTTCGCTGCGCTATATGAAGCTGCGTCTGCTCAGGCTGTCCGCCTCTCCGCATTCGGTTGCCGCCGGCGTTGCGCTCGGTGTCGGCGTGGCGTGGACACCGTTTCTCGGTGTTCATATCCTCATCGCCATGGCGCTCGGTTTTCTGATGCGCGTCAATCTCGTGGCGGCAGCACTCGGCACCACCTTCGCCAACCCGCTGACATTTCCCTTCATCTGGGCATCCACCTGGGAACTGGGGCATTTCATCCTTGGCCGGCAGAAGACGGAAAGTGCGGCGCATGTGGATTTCGTTGCGCTGTTCAGCCATCTCGAATTCCGGCAGATATGGACACCGGTTCTGGAACCCATGACCATCGGTGCGGTGTTTCCGGCTGCCATCAGCGCGGTCATCGCCTATATCGCCGTTTACGGCCTCATCAGCGGTTTCCAGCGGCGCAAGATGGAAAATCTCGCGCACCGCGCCGCCAACAAGAATGCTTCCCTGGAGATGTTGAAATGATCATTGGACTGGGCAGCGACCTGATCGATATCCGCCGCGTCGAAAAATCGATCGAACGTTTCGGCGAGCGCTTCACCCATCGCTGTTTCACCGATATCGAGCGGGCGAAATCGGATGGCCGGAAAAACCGCGCCGCTTCCTATGCCAAGCGTTTCGCCGCCAAGGAAGCCTGCTCAAAGGCGCTTGGAACCGGCCTTGCAAACGGCGTTTTCTGGAAGGATATGGGCGTCGTCAACCTGCCGGGCGGCAAGCCGACCATGATCCTGACCAATGGGGCAGGGCAGAGGCTGGCGGCCATGCTGCCCGCCGGCCACCGCGCCAATATCCATCTGACGATCACGGATGATTTCCCTTACGCTCAGGCATTTGTGATTATCGAGGCGGTTCCCGTGAACGGCTGAGACCCGGTGAGGCCGCATTGGCGCTCTATTTGCGGGCGTATGACAGAAGCGCTTCCCTTCGGGCTGGAAAGGTTCTAGAGAAGTCGCAGAAATATGAAAGCGTTGCCGGCTGCGTGAAACCGCTTCACCCGCCGCAGGCGCGACAAACAACGGCCCGGCGAGCTTCGTGAAGCCGAAGAAGCCGGGAAACACAATCAGGCAGGTCTATAAGTGTCGGAAAAAGCTGAGAAGAAGCAGAACGCCCTCTGGGAGAACGTCAAGGTCATCATTCAGGCGCTGCTGCTGGCCATGGTCATCCGCACCGTGCTGTTTCAGCCCTTCACGATCCCGTCGGGCTCGATGATGCCGACGCTTCTGGTTGGCGACTATCTTTTCGTCAACAAGTTCTCCTACGGCTATTCGAAATATTCGCTGCCCTTTTCGCCGAACCTGTTCTCCGGCCGCATTCTTGAATTCAGCAAGCCGAAGCGTGGCGATGTCGTGGTCTTCCGCCTGCCGCCCAATCCTGAAGTGGATTACATCAAGCGCCTCGTAGGCCTGCCCGGTGACCGCATCCAGGTGACGAACGGCGTGCTGTTCATCAACGGCCAGCCGGTTCCAAAGCAGCCGGACGGCGCCTTCACCTCGGATTACCGTGCGGATCCGGGCACCAATGTGCCGGTCTTCCGCGAAACGCTCGACAATGGCGTAACCTACGACACGCTCGACCAGTCGCCCGACTCGCGCGGCGACAACACCCGCGAATTCGTGGTGCCGGAAGGCCATTATTTCATGATGGGCGACAATCGCGACAATTCGCTCGACAGCCGCTTCGACGTCGGTTTCGTGCCGGAAGAAAACCTGATCGGCCGCGCCAGCGTCATCTTCTTCTCGCTGGGCAACGACACGCCGTTCAGCCGCATTTGGGAATGGCCGGCCAACATGCGTTGGGACCGCCTGTTCAAGGTTGTGGGATGAGCAAGAGCAAGCCGCTTTCGGCGGACGAGATTTCCCGTCTGGAAGCGTTGATCGGATATGAATTCAAGGACAAGGCCCGGCTCGACCGGGCCTTGACCCATGCCAGTGCGCGCTCTGCCGCGGCCGGCAATTACGAGCGGCTGGAATTTCTGGGCGATCGCGTTCTCGGCCTCTGCGTTGCCGAATTGTTGTTCTCCATCTTTCGCAACGCCACCGAAGGCGAGCTTTCCGTTCGCCTGAACCAGCTTGTCAGCGCCGAATCCTGTGCTTCGATCGGCGACGAGATGGGTTTGCATAATTTCATCCGCACCGGATCGGACGTGAAGAAGCTCACCGGCAAGGCGATGCTCAACGTGCGCGCCGATGTGGTCGAAAGCCTGATCGCCACCATCTATCTGGATGGCGGGCTGGAAGCATCGCGCAAATTCATTCTGAAATACTGGCAGAGCCGTGCGACAAGCGTGGATGCCGGGCGGCGCGACGCCAAGACGGAATTGCAGGAATGGGCGCATGCGAGATTTGCGACCACGCCCTCTTATCGGGTTGACGATCGCTCCGGACCGGATCACGATCCACGCTTCACCGTGACGGTGGAAATTCCCGGCGTGAAGCCGGAAACCGGTGTCGAGCGCTCCAAGCGCGCGGCCGAGCAGGTGGCGGCAACCAGATTGCTGGAACGCGAAGGCGTCTGGCAGAAGTCCTCCACCTGAGACTGAGCGCCCGGCGACGACCGGGTGCTGACAATCGAGCGCATGGCGGACCCTTTGGCCGCATGTTGAATACCTCTGACCTTGAATGGATACCATGACCGATCACGAAAACCCCGCCGTAACAGGCGAAGATGCCGCCCTTCCGACCCGCTCCGGCTTTGTGGCCCTTATCGGCCCGACCAATGCCGGCAAGTCGACGCTGGTCAACCGGCTGGTGGGCGCCAAGGTGTCGATCGTCAGCCACAAGGTGCAGACGACGCGCGCTGTGATGCGCGGTATCGCCATTCACGACAATGCACAGATCGTCTTCATGGACACGCCCGGCATCTTCAAGCCGCGCCGCCGGCTCGACCGTGCCATGGTCACCTCCGCCTGGGGTGGCGCCAAGGATGCCGATCTCATCCTGCTTCTGATCGATAGCGAGCGCGGGCTGAAGGGCGATGCGGAAACCATTCTGGAAGGCCTGAAGGACGTTCCGCAGAAGAAGATCCTCTGCCTCAACAAGATCGACCAGGTGAAACGCGAAGACCTTCTGAAGCTTGCCGCCGCCGCCAATGAAACGGTTGCTTTCGACCGTACCTTCATGATCTCGGCCACCAATGGCTCGGGCTGTGAAGACCTGATGAACTATCTGGCCGCCGAACTGCCGGAAGGCCCGTGGTATTATCCGGAAGACCAGATTTCCGATCTGCCGATGCGCCAGCTCGCCGCCGAAATCACCCGCGAAAAACTCTTCCTGCGCCTGCATCAGGAACTGCCCTATGCCTCGCATGTCGAGACGGAAAAGTGGGAGGAGCGCAAGGACGGCTCGGTGCGCATCGAGCAGGTGATCTATGTCGAGCGCGACAGCCAGAAGAAGATTGCGCTCGGCAAGAATGGCGATGCGATCAAGGCCATTTCCACCGCCTCGCGCAAGGAACTGTCGGAAATCCTCGAGCAGCCGGTGCATCTCTTCCTGTTCGTCAAGGTGCGCGAAAACTGGGGCGACGACCCCGAGCGCTTCCGCGAAATGGGGCTGGAGTTCCCGCGGGGTTAAATTGGCCTCGCACTGAAAATTGCCGGATAGGCGCAGAGCAACGGCGGATCGCCGACACAACCGTCATACCGGCCTTGAGCCGGTATCCGGCCGGCCCAGATCCTTGGGCTGAAAAGGACCCTCCGGCGCGCGCCGGCTGTATTCCGGCTCAGGGCCGGAATGACGGCGGGAAGCGTTTGGAGCCGATGCAGGCGGTGTGGCTATCCTCAAATACTGCTTTTGCGTCCTATCTCGCGGGTAGATATCGGGATTTCCGAACGATCTGAATATCTTCACCCCTCATCGGGAACCGAATACCCTTCGGGCGGGTTGTTCCAAAACAATTGGGCGCAACCTTTTTCGATGACGGATATTCATGTCGCCAAAAAAACCGAACGGAATTTCCACCACACCGTGCCAGCACTGTCCCCTGCGTGACTTGCCGCATTTCCGGGACTTTTCCTCTTCCGAGCTCGATTTCGTCTCGCGTTTCAAGACCGGAGAACTTGCGGTGGAAAGCGGCTCGGTCATCCTGATGGAAGGTTCGCACAGCGCCCATCTTTATACCGTCCTGCAGGGCTGGGCCTTCCGTTACAAGACGCTGGAGGACGGCCGGCGGCAGATCCTCAATTATGTCATGCCGGGTGACCTCGTCGGTCTGCAGGGCACGGTGATGGGGGAAATGCAGCATTCGGTGGAGGCGCTCTCACCGGTAACCCTGTGTGTCTTCGAGCGCTCGCGCCTCAACAACCTTTTCACTGATCATCCGAGCCTTGCTTATGACCTGACCTGGATCGCGGCAAGCGAGGAACGCATGCTCGACAGCCATCTCCTCAGCATCGGCCGGCGCACCGCGCTCGAGCGTGCGGCCTATCTCATCGCATTCCTGTATAGCAAGGCGAAGGCGGTTAATCTCGTGCGCGGCGAAACGCCTATCCCCGTCACCCAGCAGCATGTGGCAGATACGCTTGGCCTTTCCATCGTGCACACCAACAAGACCTTGAGAAAGCTGGTCGATCGCGACCTGATCCGCTGGACGGACAAGGGCTGTCTGGTGCTGGATAACGCCGGGCTGGCCAATGTGGCCGGCTGGGAAAGCGACGAGAAGCGTCAAAGACCCTTCATCTGATTTTGTTTCGACATGTCTTTTTTAAATGACGGTGGGGCCCTAATTTGCGACTCCTGTGGTGATATCTCATTGGAGAATCATTTCGGAGACGCGGCTCAAGCCCGGCGGCTCCCTCATTTAGGAAGAAGAAAACATATGGTGCCACAACGGGTTATCATCGTTGAGGATGAATATCTGGTGGCGCTTGATGTCGAAGCGGTTCTCCAGTCCATGGGTGTGGAAATCGTCGTCATCGCCACCACGCTGGCACAGGCCAGGCAGGCCGTGGAAGAGGACAGCGCCGACTGTGTGCTTCTCGATGTCAGCCTGACGGACGGCAAGAGCTTCGATTTCGCGCGGGGGCTACGCGAGGCGGGCATCGCCTTCGGTTTCGTCAGCGGCTACGGCGATACGACGGGTTTTCCGGAAGATCTCCTGCACACGCCCTTGCTCAGCAAGCCTTTCGGTGAAAACGAAGTCATCGGTTTTGTCCTCAGCCTCGTCGGCGTCACCGGAAATGCCGTAAAAGAATAACGTTTCGCCGCCAGATCGGTTATGATCGGGCTTGAATCGAAATTCGGACAGGTTTCATGCAGTGGCAGGATGAGGCGATCATTCTCGGCGTAAAACGCCATGGCGAGACGAGTGTCATCGCCGAGGTGATGACGCCTTCGCGCGGCCGCCATCTGGGAATGGTGCGCTCCGGCCGGTCTCGCACAATGCAGCCGGTGCTGCAGGCGGGAAACCGGGTGGATGTCATCTGGCGGGCGCGGCTTCATGACCATCTCGGTGAATTCCGCATCGAGCCGCTGCAATTGCGCGCAGCACAGCTGATGGAGACGGCGACCGCCGTTTTTGGCGTGCAGGCCATGGGCGCTCTGCTCAGGCTTCTGCCGGAGCGTGATCCGCATCCGCATCTTTACCAGGCGCTCGATATCATTCTCGACAATCTCCACGATCCCGTCGACGCCGGCGAACTCTTCGTGCGCTTCGAACTGGCGGTGCTGAACGAGCTCGGTTTCGGCCTTGATCTTACCGAATGTGCGGCAACGGGGCTGCGCACCGATCTCATCTATGTCTCGCCGAAGACGGGCAGGGCGGTGTGCCGCACGGCGGGCGCACCCTATGCGGAGAGGATGCTTGCGCTTCCCGCCTTTCTCGGCGAGGGGCAATCCAAGGCGGCCGATCGCGAGAGCCTCGCGGCCGCCTTCCGGCTGACGGCTCACTTCCTCAACCGGCATGTCTACGATCCGCGTGGCCTCAATGAAAACGCCGCCCGCGACGGTTTCGTGCAGGCGGCGCTGAAGGCGCTGGAAGGCAGGGCGTCACCGCCCGCGCTCGATAAGGCCGGATAGGCCTTTCCAAAAGTGAAAGCGCTCTGATCTCAGGCCATTGCCGGGCGCGGCGCCGGCCGCTCCTGAATGGGCCAGTGCACGATGGCCGCAAAAATTCCCATGCCGACGCCGAGCCACCAGACGATATCGTAGGTGCCGAACCTGTCGTAGAGGAAACCGCCCAGCCAGACGCCGAGGAACGAGCCGATCTGGTGGGTGAGGAAAACCACACCGCCCAGCATGCCGAGATGGCGCGTGCCGAACATGATCGCCACCAGCGCATTGGTGGGCGGCACGGTGGAAAGCCACAGAACGCCCATGACGGAGGCGAAGAGGATGACCGAAAGCGGGGATTGCGGCAGCAGCAGGAAGGCCGTGACCACGACCGAACGGGCGATATAGATATAGGCCAGCAGATAGGGTTTCGAATAACGCTGGGCGATAACCCCGGCGGCGAGCGACCCGATGACATTAAAGAAGCCGATCAGCGCCATGGCAATGACGGCGTAACGCGGTTCGATGCCGATATCGCCGAGATAGGCCGGGAAATGCGCGGTGATGAAGGCCACCTGAAAGCCGCAGACGAAAAAGCCGGTGGTCAGAAGCAGATAGCTCTTGTGGCCAAGCGCTTCCTTCAGCGCTTCACCAGCGGTCTGCTGGAACTGCGCCTGCGACTGGCTGCCGGAGGAGGCATTGCCGCGCATGGGAAAAGCAAGCAGTGGCACCAGCATCATCATGGCGGCCAGCCAGACGAGGCTGTCCGACCAGCCATAGGCGGAAATCAGTCCCTGGCTGATGGGCGCAAACAGGAACATGCCGGCCGAACCCGCCGCCGTGCCGATGCCGAAGGCGAGTGAACGCTGCTGCGGCGTGACATGACGCGCAAAGGCGGAGAGAATGACGCTGAAGGAACCGGCGGCAATGCCAAGCCCGACAAGCACGCCACCGCCGAAATGCAGCCAGAAGGGCGAGGTGCCGAAGGACATGCAGATGAGGCCGGCGGCATAAAGGATGCCGGAAAGCACCAGCACGCGGCCCGTGCCATATTTATCCGCGATTGCGCCGAAGAACGGCTGGCCAAGGCCCCAGAACAGGTTCTGCAGGGCCATGGCGAGACCGAAGGTGGAGCGATCCCAGCCGGTATCGGCAAGCATCGGCAACTGGAAGAAGCCCATGGCCGAGCGGGGACCGAAGGCCATGACCGCAATCAGCGACCCGGCTGCGATGATCAGCCAGGGCATGGTCTGGCGTGTGGCTTGCGACATGAACATTCCCCCATCGCAGCGCCGTGCCCAAAAGAAAGGGCCATGGCTTGCTGCGGATTCCTCTATGATGGGATGAATATTATCTTTTGTCAGCCAGCCCCACTAGCGACTTTTCTTGACGGCACTATTCGTGATGCTGATGGGACGGCGTCTTCAATACATCTTGTTTATCAGCGCGCCATTGCGGTTGAGAATTCCTTCAAGGCTCTGCTGCCGTTTCTGGATATCGTCGAGAAGCGTATCGGAATTGTTGATTGACGTGCCCAGATTTTGCTGAACAACCGACCAGTCTACCTGAGGCACAAAGGAATTGTTGGAGCCGAGCGACGGCTCTTTTGCAAAGGTCCTGACAACAGTATCAAGTGCTGCGAGACCGAGCTTGAGTTCTTCTATCGCCTTTGTTTGTTGCGCAACCGAAGCCGCCAGCTTGGTGTTGACTTCCTGGCTGTTCGTCAGAATTTCCAGCCCGTCCTTATTGACCTTCATGCTGGTGATAAAGGGTAGCGCGGTGAAAACCGCGCCGACGAGTGCAAGCACCACGCCATGGGTTTTGCCTGCGGAAAAGAAGCATAAAAGTAAGCCCGCCAGGCACATCAATATCCCTATCGTGGCAACGACAGATATGTGATTATTCGAAATGGCGTTGAGAAAATCGATCATGGCATTATCTCCGAAAATATAACCTATGATTGATTTTTATTTTTTAGAAATCAACTTATAATTTCACTCCGCCTACCGCCGCTTGATCTCCCAGCCCTCTGGCCGTTCCTCCACCACCTTTGCCACATCGCCGACCGAGAGCCTGCCCTGACCGCGCGGCGTCACGTTCCAGCCGAACAGCGGGCCCGGCACGCGCCGGTCTCCGGACATGCGGATGCGGCCCATGGCCTTCATGGGGGAGGGCACGTCGCGGGAGCCGGTCATCTGGTCCTGCGTGGTCATGATGCAGCGGGCGCAGGGCTTGACGAGATCGAAACGAATGCCGCCGATCTCGATGGCCGCCCAGCGATCCTCCGCCCATGCTTCGTCCGTATCCAGCACGATATTCGGCCGGAACCGTTCCATACCCACGGCGTCCTCGCCATTGTCGCGCATATTGTCGTTCAGTGCGGCAAGCGAGGCGGTGGTGGTGACGAGGATCTGATAGCCATCGGCAAAGGTGACGGGCGTTTCATTGCCCGTCCATTCAAGGCTTGCAATGCGGTTGGAGGCATCGTCGAAAAAGGCGAGCTTCACCTCGCGCCCGAGCCATGCCGAAAGCGTGTCGTTGGTGTCGTCATCGGCGATATTGGCGCTGACGATCGATTTCCACACGGCCACATCCATGCGCTGCCCGGAGGGGCGTGCGAAAATCTCACCGTTCTTCTCGCGCGAAAGCGCCATGCCGCCATCCACATGCCGCGCCAGCACGGTGGCGATATCCGGCAATTCACGCTGGGTGATGAAATGGCCGGAAGGGTCGGTCAGCATGGCGCGGCGGTCGCCCGGCAGGCCTTCTGCCGAAACGTGGCTTTCGGAGAGGGCGATGCCGCGCGCGCTTTTCAGCGGATAGATGTTGAGTTCGGTCACACGCATTTTCGGTCTCCTCAAATCTCATCGAGAAACAGGTCCAGCACCTGTTTCAACCGCTCATGGCGGGCTTCTGCCATCTGCCGTCCCGTTTCGGTGCGAAAGCCGTCGGCCAGTTTGAACAGCTTGGTTTCGAAATGGTCGATGGCGAAGGCGCGGTCGTCCAGCGGCCGTTCCTTCGCCAGCGGATCGGCCGGATCATAAAGCGCCGAGCCCATGCGCCCGGCAATATAAAAGCAGCGCGCCGCCCCGACCATGCCGATGGCATCCAGCCGGTCGGCATCCTGAAGGATTTTCGCTTCCAGCGTCTGCGGCTCGATATTGGCGGAAAAGCTGTGGGTGGTGATGGCATGCGCGGCGGCGTCGATATCCTGCCGTTGCCAGCCGAGCCCGTCCAGAATGCCCGAGGCTTTTTCCGCCGCCAGCCGCGAGGCCTGCGCGCGCAAGGGCGAGTTCTTCTCCACGGCCACGCAATCATGCAAAAGCACGCTCGCCGCCAGCACGGTGCCATTGCCACCTTCCTGCTCATGGATGCGCATGGCGTTGCGGAAGACGCGATGAATATGGGCGAGATCGTGCGAGCCGTCGCCGCTATCCGCGGCATGCGGTATCAGGGCTTCGGCAAGCGATTCATAAGGCGCGAAAGATTGGGCCTGCATTGCTACTCCATCGGCTTTGGCAATGCTGTTTAGAGGCGGAATCGCGCCCGCGCAATTGACATCATGTATCGGCTTGTCGCGGGTCGCGAAGGGCAGGCTTCCGGGTGAGGATTTTCTGGTAGAACAGGCCAATGCCGATCAGCACCGCGCCAAGCCCGATGAAGGACAGTGCTCTCAGCACACCTTCCAGATTGCTCATGTCGATCAGGAAGGCCTTGGCGACGGAGATCAGCACGAAGGCGGCCGATGCCAGACGCAGGCTGCGGGCATTAAAGCGCGAGCCGAGCACGAGCAGCAGCACACCGATCAGCAGCCAGACCACCGAATAGCTGTAGGTCTCGCCCTGCAGGAAGCCCTTCCAGTCGGCGATGTTTTCGCCCTGCCAGAAACGGCGCACCGAAAGCGTGGCCCAGGCAAAACCGAGTGCGGCACCCGCCACCGCCAGCATGCTGACATAGGGCGGCGGACGTTTTCCCCGCGCATAATAGGCAAGGCCGCCATAGGCGAGCGCCGGCAACAGGTAACCGATGAGCAGCAGGTTGAGGACCGGGATGCGGCCGGTATTCTCGCCCGTGAAATAGGGGTTGAGCGTGAAGAAATGCATCGTCAGCACGTTGATGACGGCAATCACGCCGGCCATCATCGAACCGTAACGGAAGACGGGGCTGGGGCTCTTGAGATCGAGCGTCATCAAGACACCTGAGAAGCCAATGGTCAGCAGCGTATAGATCGACTGTTCGCCAAGTGTCGGTACGCTGTCATCCAGCGTGCCGCCATTCATCGCATGGCGGATGAGGATGGCCACAGCCAGAAGGCCCATGACGCTGGCAATCGCCTGCAGGAAGTTCTTGGCGCGGACACCCGGCCAGTCACGCAGCAGCCAGGCAGAGGCGACGGCCAGAAGGGCGGGAATGCCATAACCCGGCAGAAGCGCGTTGAAGACCGGCGTGGTGCCGAGATTTTGCGGCCCGACGATGGTGGGTTCCCAGGCGATGCGGCCGAGAACGGCAACGCTTGCCACCGCCATCACCCAGGGCAGAACCTCCCAGTTGCGCTGGCGGCTCGCCAGCACATAGGCGAAGCCAATGACGGAAAGCAGCACGGTTGTCACAAGCCCTTCCGTCAGCGTGTGCAGGCAAAGCGCGAAGGCGGCGAAGGAGCCGAGCACGAGAATGTTGAGCGACTTGCGGTAGGTCTCGTTGTCCTGCCGGTGCAGCCATTCGGCACCTGCGATCAGCATGAAGCCGAGGCCGAGGCCATAAGCAGCGTGCAGCCAGTCACGGCCGAGATTGCCATATTCGACGAAGCTTGCCGTGGCGAGCCAGACCGGGAAAAGTGCTGCGATGCCGGCCCAGAGCTGGGCGAAATCCGCATCTTCGGCGCCCTTGCGTTTCAGGAAGGAGAAGGCGCACAGCACCAGGATCGCACCGAGGCCGAGTGCCATGGCTATTTCCGCGGTGTAACCTGTTCCGACGGGCGGAAGCGTTACGCCGGTATCATTGATGAGACCGATGAAGTCGATGCCCTGCCGCGACATCAGCGATACCGCAGCCTGCGCGCCGAGCGCGGCGATGATGGCGGGCCAGACCGCATAGTGGCGGGCAGCGCCAAGGGCGGCAAGTGCAGCTATGAGCGCCGAAACGACCACAGCCGGATGGGTGTCGATGCTGCCCTCGGCAAAGAGGACGCCGATGGCCGGCAGGATCACGGCCATGGATACCGTGAGATTGATGGCGAGCGACGGACGCAGCAGAAGCCGCATGATACGAACCGCGCGCCGCTCGGGAACTGCTGTTTCGGCCGTTTCTGCGGGCGGGGTGTCGAGCTGTTTTCCGGGCCAGAGGAAGATCGTGCCGGCCAGCATGATGAGCAGGGCAAGTGTCGGCGGTTCGGCACTGATCGTATCGGAAAACCCGATATAGCCGAGCGCCCAGAGGCCGAGGCCGGCATTGCCAAGCGACGGAACCACGGTCCAGCCCTGCCGGCGTGCGGCCGCTGCCGTGGCAAGCCACGCGACCGTCAGGAAGACGAAAAGCGCCCAGATATTCGGCGTCTCGGTGGAAATCAGCGCTGGCGTCAGCATCGAACCGAGAAGGCCGAGACCGGCCAGCGCCTGTCCGTGCAGCAACGACAGGCCGATGGTGGCGAAGGCGACGAGGCCAAGCAGGATAAATGCCGTGCCCGGGCCGATATAGTCGTAAATGCCATAGGCTGCATAAACCACGCCGAACAGCGTCAATGCGCCGGCCGCCGTCAGCACGCCCGGTATCATGGCGTTGGAATAGGTGGTGGCGATGCCGGGCACCGCCTTGCGGCGGATCGCCTCGCCGGCAAGCCCGAGCACGAGGCCAAAAATGGCGGCGAGCGACAGCCGGACCGCCGGGCTCAGGAGACCCGATTCGATCGAATATTTGACGAGGAAAATACCGCCAAGCGCCAGCGCCAGTCCACCGGCCCAAACCGCCCAGCGCGCGCCGAGCAGGCTTTCGAAGCTTTCCTTCGCCGCCGGTGCTTCAACGGCCGTTGCGGCAAGCGCAGGCTGGGCTTCGTCTCGCACGACCTCTTCCGGTGCTGCCGTAGCTGCGGCTTCTTCCTGCTCGGATGCATATTCAGCCTGGAAGGCTGTTGCTTCCGGCGCGGCTTCGCTTTCCGTTTCCGCGGTTTCCGCGCTCTCCACCCGCGCCATCACAGGAGCCGCAACGCCTGCGGCCATCAGCCGCTTGAGGCTGTGAACCTCCCGCTCCAGAGACTTGATTCGGCTTGAATTGCGGATGCTCGCGACCAGCGTGTAGATGAAGGCCGCGACAAGGGCGAGGATAAACAGCGGGATGTCCAAACGGGCTCTCCAATTACCAAGCTGTTTTTAAAGCTCTTTTGGGGAGTTTATGCAAGGCCCGGTTGATGGAGGTGTGGGTAACGGGGAGAGCGAGCGAGTGCCGCGTTCTTCTCCCCGGCGGGGAGAAGAACGCAAGGCGCATTCGCTCGACCCCATGCGCACTCCAATCAGGAAACATCCGCCAGCCAGTGCCGCGCCGCCTCGATATCGGTAAGCCCCAGCTCGTGCCCGTCCTCGACCGTTTTCATCTCGGCCCTTGCGCCGCTTGCCGCAAGCCTGCCCTGCAACTCGCCCGCCTTGTCGCGATATTTGTCGCGTTCTCCCGCAACAAGCAGGAAATCGCGGCCGGAAAGATCGGCCTCCGGCCATGTGTCGAGAACCGGCATCGGGCGATAGAGCAGGGCGTTGCCGGCAAGCTCCGGATAAAGCGCCGCAAAGGCCGCGTAGAAGTTCGCGCCATTGGAATGGCCGATAAACCGCAGTTTCGAGCGATCGAGACCATAGGCGCGGATTGCTCCTTCCACGAAGGCGGCGAAGGCCTCCGCTTCTGAGACGATATCCTTCTGGTCAAAGCTGAAATCCGGGAAGCGTCGGAACCAGCGGGCGATATCCTCTTCCGTGCTGCGGCCGCGCACGCCGAGAAGGGTGGCGCCGGGTGCCGCCCGGTGCGCCAGCGGCATCAGGCTCGTTTCACTGCCGCCGGAACCGTGCAGCAGGATGATGGTGCTGCCGTCAGGTTCTTCGGGCGTATAAAAACGGTGCACGAAGGGCAGGTCGCGATAAACGATCCGCTCTTCACCCGGCATTGCAAATTGCGGCAGGGCGACGCGCACATCCGCCTCATCCTTCATGAAAAGCGGCGGAATGAACAATTCTTTGCCGAGCGTTGCCAGCGGTTCGTCCACCGTCATGCCGGGCCCATCGGTCGCCATTTCAATCAGCACGCCGCCCGGTTCGCGGACGTAGAGCGAGTGGAAATATTTCCGGTCATGGGCGTTGGTGGTGCTGGAATTCAGCGATTTCAACCCGGTGAGAACCGAGTTCAGCTCATCCATGTCCTTTGCACGGAAGGCGATGTGGTCGACCGTGCCGGTGCCGGGCGCGCTGGACCAGAAACCGGTCGCGTCGCGCACGTCGATAATGTCGCCGCTGTCGGAGGTAAGCCGGCGGATCGCGCCCGCCTGGCTTTCCTGCCGGTAACCGAAGTGTTTTTCAAGAAACGCCACGGTTTCTTCCGGCACCTCGCTCAGCATGGTTGCGCCATAGATCCGGCGAATGGCGTCTTCGGCGGAGATATCGGCCGTCACATGCGGCGTCGCATCGGCAAAGGCATGGGTGCCGACAAGCTTCACAATCAGGCCATCAGGGTCTTTCAGCCGGATGACGGGGGCGCCGAATTCATCCGACGGACCTTCGGCGCGCATGCCGAATTTCAGCGCCCGCGTCAGCCAGAAACCGATTGCGGCGGGATCGATCGCCACGGAGATTTCCAATGTCTGTCCGTACCCGACGCGGCCCTGGCCGCCATCTTCCCAGACCAGAAAGGTCAGCAGCGAACCGGGCGAGGCGGTGTCATCGCCGTAAAGCAGGTGCAGCTGCATGGCGTCTTCGAAACCCGCCGTCCGCTTGACGAGCCGCAGCCCCAGGAAACCGGCGTAAAAATCCACATTCGCCTGCACCTTCCGGGTGATCATGGTGATGTGGTGTATGCCAAGTGCAGAATTCATGTCGCCGTCCCGCCGTTTCGCCTGCTGTTTGAGGCCCTATTTGTCTCACGCTGCCCCTGATCCGCAACCCCGGCAAATGAGAACGATGTGTTCTCTGTGTGAACGATATTTCCGCGCCTTCGTTGCACGCGGGATGAGCAGAATCTCCGCCTTTTTGCCCGCATATCGATCATTGGTGCGCATAAAATAAGCATACAAAATAATGGCTATTTTGTATGCAATTTTATCTTGCCTTGGGGGTTGGAATTGGGTCTTATGCAACCAATCCAGCAAAACCATCAGGGGGAATAGATGATTTTAACGCGCAGGTTGTTGTCGAAGACGCTCGCCATTGCCGCCATCGGTGCGGTCACGGGCGTTTCGCTGCCGGTAACGGGTGCTCGTGCCGAAACGCCGGTGAAATTCACGCTCGACTGGAAATTCGAGGGGCCGGCTGCCGGTTTCCTGCTGGCGCTGGACAAGGGGTATTTCAAGGCCGAAGGGCTGGATGTCACCATCGATAGCGGCAACGGCTCGGTCGAGGCCATCCCGCGTGTTGCGACCGGTGCCTACCAGATGGGTTTCGGAGATATCAACTCGGTGATGAAGTTCCTCGACGAAGATCCGAGCCAGAAAATCAAGGCCGTTTATATGGTCTATGAGCGCCCGACATTTGCCGTGGTTGGCCGCAAGTCGCTCGGTGTCACCGGCGATCCGAAGTCACTGGAAGGCAAGAAACTCGGCGCACCGCCGCCGGATGGCGCTTTTGCACAATGGCCGGCCTTCAAGCAGGTTGCTGGCCTTGATGACAGCAAGATCAAGATCGAATCGATCGGTTTTCCGGTGCGTGAACCGATGCTCGCCAAGGGCGATGTCGATGCTGTTTTCGGCTTTGCCTTTTCGGTGATCCTCAATCTCAAGAAACAGGGCATTGCCGATGACGATATCTCGACCATCCTGATGGCCGAGCACGGCTTGAATCTCTATGGCAATGCGGTGCTGGTAAACACTGATTTCGCTGAGAAAAATCCTGATGCCGTGAAGGGTTTCCTGAAGGCGCTGGCCAAGGGCTTCGCCGATTCCGTCAAGATCCCGGAAGAGGGCGTGGCGGCGGTGCTGAAGCGCAACGAGACGCTCGACAGCACCATTGAGCTCGAACGCCTCAATATGGCCAACAGCATGAATATCAAGACGCCCTATGTGGTGGAAAACGGTATGGGCGGCGTTGATCCGGCCCGGCTTGCGGCCTCCATCGAGACGCTGAAGGTTTCGCTTGGTCTGAAGGGCAACGTCAAGGCGGAGCAGGTCTTCGACGCGACCTACCTGCCGGCCAAGGGAGAGCGCATGCTTCCCTGAGGGGCGGTGCAGATGGAACGGGCGGGCACTGCGAGTTTCTTCTCCCCGCCGCGGAGAAGTCCGCGGCAGCGGGATGAGGGGGCAAACTCTCCGCACATCTCCGCCGTCGCCCCCTTATCAGACCCTTCGGGCCACCTTCTCCCCGGCGGGGAGAAGAAACAAGCGGCAAGGCCGGTATAGCTGGCAGCCTTGGAAATGGGCAGGAAAAACGAAGGCCACAAGCGCCCGTTCCCGCCGAAGACATAGGGGACTGCGATGTCACATCTCGTGGAAATAGACAGTGTCGATATGCGCTATGGCGGCTCCGCCGGCACGCTTGCCGTATCCGGCCTGAACCTGACCGTCGACAAGGGTGAATTCGCAGCGGTCGTCGGCCCATCGGGCTGCGGCAAGTCCACCCTGATGAAGCTGGTGACGGGGCTGCATATTCCACAAAAGGGCAATGTCATCGTTGCCGGGCGACAGGTCACCGAACCGGTCTCCATCGTCGGCATGGCCTTTCAGAACCCGACGATGCTGCCCTGGCGCACGACACTTGAGAATATCCTGCTGCCGCTCGAAATCGTCGAGAAACACCGTCGCCGGCTGCGCGTCCACAAGGCCGAATATGTCGCGAAAGCCGAGCGACTGCTGGAAATCGTTGGCCTGAAGGGCTTTGGTTCCAAATATCCATGGCAGCTTTCCGGCGGCATGCAGCAGCGCGCCAATCTCTGCCGCGCGCTGATCCACGAACCGGAACTGCTGATGCTGGACGAGCCTTTCGGCGCGCTCGATGCCTTCACCCGCGAGGAGTTGTGGTGCGTCATCCGCGATCTGCACGCCGCGCAGCGCGTCACCATCATCCTCGTGACCCATGATCTGCGCGAAGCGACCTTTCTGGCCGACAAGATTTTCGTCATGAGCGCAAGGCCCGGCCGAGTGCTCGTGGAACACCGCGTGCCGTTTGCCCGCCCGCGCCAGCTCGATATCATGTATGACAAGGGTTTCAACGACATGGTGCAGGAACTGCATGGCGAAATCGCGCAGGCGAGGGTGGCGGCATGAGCGCGATCATGGAAAGCACCGTGACGGCCGAACCGCGCAAGCCACTGATTGCCCGGGTCAACTGGGTGAAGGCCGCGCCGTGGCTCTATACGCTGGCACTTTTCGTGCTGTGGGAACTGCTCGTCTATGCGCTGAAAATGCCGCCCACAATTCTGCCATCGCCGGTCAGGGTCGGGCAGGCCATCGTGCAATATTGGTCGCCGATCTGGAAAAATTCGCTGCAGACGCTTTACACCACGACGCTGGGTTTCGCCATTGCCGTCGCCGCTGGTCTCGCCATCGGCCTGTTCATCGGCTGGTCGAAAACCATCTATGCGGGTCTTTATCCGCTGATGATCGGCTTTAACGCCATTCCGAAGGTGGCGCTGGTGCCCATCCTCGTCATCTGGTTCGGCATCGGCACGGTTCCCGCCGTTCTGACCGCCTTCCTGATTTCCTTCTTTCCCATCGTCGTTAATGTCGCCACCGGCCTTGCCACGATCGAGCCGGAAACGGAGGATGTGTTGCGCGCGCTTGGCGCAAAGAAGATGGACATCATGCTGAAGGTCGGCATTCCGCGGTCCATGCCCTATTTCTTCGGCTCGCTGAAAATCGCCATCACGCTCGCCTTCGTCGGCTCGGTCGTCTCGGAAACCGTCGCCTCCAATTACGGCCTCGGCAATATGATGAGTTCGGCGCAGAGCCAGTTCAACGTGCCGCTGGTCTTTGCCGGGCTGCTGATGCTCGCGGTGGAAGGTATTGCCATGTATGCGGTCATGGCCTGGCTGGAAAAGCGCATGACCGGCTGGGCGCATCGTTCGACCATGGGGCAATAAGGAATACAGCACGGGCACGAGAAATGTGCCCGTGCTGGAACGTCCAGTGCGAACTTAATGCGCCGCCATTTCCTTCACGATGTCGGCTCCATCCATCAGGAAGGGATAATAGGTCGGCCAATTGGTGACTTCATCCAGCAGCGCCTTGCGATCATTGCCCCAATAAAGATGGTAATGGCCGGCCTTGACCGGGGCGATGGAGTGGTCGCTGAACTGGATGAATTGCGGCGCGGCCTCGTCGCCGGCGGTCTTCTTGAAGATATAGCGTACGCCGCGGTTGCCCTTCTTGTAGGTCAGGATTTCGCGGCCATCGCTGACATAGGTGCCTTCAGCGGGCTTGCCGTCCTTGTAGAATGCTACGCTGTCGGCCTTGATGACGATGCGGTTGACGTCGGTCTTGTAGCCGATCTCGTAATAGGCGCGATATTCAGCCGCCGTCTTGTCGCCATGTGCGGCCTTTTCGGCCATGACGCTGTCGAGCGAGCCGTTCAGCAGATAGGGATAGACGGATTGCCAGTCGCCTTCCCAGTCGGAAAGCGCGCGTGGTTTCACCTGGGCATCCTCGAAATAACCCTTGTAAATTTGCTTTTCCGCCTCGGTCATCTGATGACCATGGTCATGGCTGTGGGCAGCGGATTTGTCGCCGCCGGCAGCGGTTGCCGCGGCAGCCGCCAGCAGCATGGAACCAAGTGCGAGCGCGCCGGTGACGCGGGTCAGTGTCTTCTGCATTGTTTCGGCCCTCTTCAGTCTGCGATCAAAAACAAGTAACGTAATAACATTACGTGTCGACCTATAGAGGCGTCTTTGGCGGGACGCAAGGGCGCATGTTGACGTAGCGTCATGAAAAAGCGCGATGGCTGGTCAGCCACCGCGCTTGAAAAATGTGCGGCAAGGGTGAGCGGTCACGCCTCAGGCGGGCTGTGCGCTCACCTCGGCCTTCCGTTCGTCAAAGGCGAGCTTCATCGCTTTCGTCACGTCGCGGGTCGTTGCGAAATAGCTGTCGCTGCGCACCCAATAACGCAACTTGACGGTGGCGCTGTCGACGCTGACGGAATCGACGAAGGTTACAGGGGCAGGGTCCAGCAGCACCCGGCTTTCGGAGCGCACCACGCGCATCAACATGTCCTGCGCAGAAGAAAGATCCTCGTCGTTCTTGACCGTCAGGCTCAGTTCGTGACGACGCGAAGGGAAGCGGCTGTAATTGGTGATCGGCACGTTCCAGAGGGTGGAGTTCGGAGCGAGGCGATAAAGCCCGTCACTGGTCTTGAGTTCGGTGGCGAACAGCCCGATTTCAATGATCGTACCGCTGACGGAGCCGGTCTCGATATATTCGCCCACCCGGAACGGGCGCAGCACAAGCAGCATGATGCCGGCGGCGATGTTCTGCAGCGTGCCTTGCAGGGCAAGACCGATGGCGAGGCCGGCAGCGCCGAGGGCGGCGAGAATGGAAGCCGTCTGCACCCCGAACTGGCCAAGCACCATGACGATGACCAGAATGAGCACGACATAACGAATGGCACCCGCGAAGAAACCGGCAAGCGTCGCATCGAAACCGCGAATGCGCGACAGGCCCTGGAAGGCCCAGCGCTGCAGGAAGGTGGCGGCCAGCCAGCCAATGATCAGCAGCAGCAGCGCACCGATGACCGAAAAGGAATATTGCACCGCCAGCGCGCTCGCCTGCCGCACGGCCGTCTGCGATGCGACGATGATATCCGTTGCCTGTTGTTCCATGAATTATCCCGTGATTTTATTGTCGTTCAGGGTTGGTAACGAATGGGTGCCGCAGCGGTTCCGCCCAAAATCGGGCCTCAACCGGCAAGCGGCAGCACGAAAGGCACGTTACCATCGGTATCCGCCCCCCGGCCGATCGCCTTGATCGCCTTGACAAGCCGGCCCTCGCGCCCCAGCAGCCGGTCGCCGATGGCGATGATACGGGCATTGGGCGTGACATAGGGTGAAACAGTGCGCAGACGTTGCGCAAGCTCGTCCTCATCCTGATCAGGATAAAGACTGAGGGCGGCGATGACGGCAGCGGCCGGCGAGCGCGAAATCCCCATCCAGCAATGGATGAGCAGCGGTGCGGATTGATCCCATTCCCGCGCGAAATCGATCAGCTTCAGCACATGCGCATCATCAGGCGCAATGAGATCGCCGGTGCCCTTGAAGGCGATGTCGTTCATGGCAAGCGTCAAATGCCGCTCGGCGGCAATGACGGCCGGGCGGTGAAAGCTCTGCTCCCTGGCGATCAGCGTCACCATTTCGCGGGCCTTGTGTTTTACGGCCATTTCGGCGATCCGCGACAGCGGCGATACCACGATGGCCGTCATGTCGCGCTCCCGGTTTTGGCCACTCGCAGCGTCTCGATCGCCTCGAAGCGCGCGATGAACAGTCTTTGCGCCTCCGTCGAAGGAAGTGGCGTGATATCGAACATGTCACGGGTGATGCCGCGCGGCAGGCCGAAGAATTTCTGGGCTTCGGCGGTGGAAAAACCGGCAAGTTCCGTCGCTTCGAAAAAGGCGGCCACCGTATCGGCCTTCTTGATGCGGTCCTTCAATTCACGGGATGCATGCGGCGGCAGGCTGAAACGCAGATGCACGGCGGCCTCCAGCCGCTTTTCCACCGTCTTGTAACCACCGCCGACCACGGATTTGAACGGCGAGATCATGTCGCCGATCACATATTCCGGTGCGTCGTGCAGAAGCGCCATCTGCATCTCGTCAGGCGTGGCACTCGCGCACATGCGGCAGAAAATGGTCTCGACGATGAGGCAATGTTGGGCGACCGAAAACGCGTGGTCACCGCGCGTCTGGCCGTTCCAGCGGGCAACGCGGGCAAGGCCGTGGGCGATATCGACGATTTCCACATCGAGCGGGGAGGGGTCGAGCAGGTCGAGCCGCCGTCCCGACAGCATGCGCTGCCAGGCGCGCGGACTTTTTGCGGGTGCCACTCTCAGTCCTCCGCCCGCGCCGCCGGATCGGCTGCCGGGAAGGAGAGCCCGCTCCACACCGGCAGGGCTACACTCACTACAACATTGTCCGCAAGGAGCGGCGTGCCAGCGGCGAGCGCATCGGCAATTCGGTCGGTCCGCACGATGGCAAGCGCCCTGTTGCCGCAAACGGTTCCCAGCGCGCCGACTGGTTTTCCATCGGCGATGATCTCCGTCCCGCTGACGGGAAGTGTGCCTTCGGCGGAAACGGTCACCACACGCCGTCTTGCCGTACCGCGATGTTTCATGCGCGAGACGACTTCCTGGCCAACGAAGCAGCCCTTCTTGAAAGAAACCCCGTCATTCACATCCATCAGCACATCATGGGGAAAGGCATCCTGAAGCGCATAATCCCGGCCGGATTCGGCAATGCCGTGCTCGACGCGCAGCGCCTCATAGGCTGCAGCCTCACCGGAGGCCGATACGCCGGGCACACGCCAGAGATCGACACCCGCCTTGGCGAAACGGCCATCCCGCACGCCTGCCTCCGGCGCGCTCCCGCCCCAGAAAACGCTGATGCCTTCCACGGTCTCGGCTTTCAGATCGACGGGCGCGCGCAGCTTGTACATGGTCAGGCGGCGCAGCAGCGCATCCTGTTCGGCAGCGCCCGTCTCGATCAGATAATCCCCGCTATCGCGCCAGATCAGGAAATCGAACAGGATCTTGCCCTGCGGCGTGAGAAGCGCGGATGCGCGAGCTTCGCCTTCCGGCAGATTTTCGATATCGGCCGTGATCAGATTGTTCAGAAACTCTTCGGCGCCGGTGCCGGAAACCCGGATCAGGCGGCGGTCGGCAAGAAAGGCGGAAGACATGGCGTCACCGTTCGGTTCATCGAGGCTATGTGAATATCAGGCAAGTGCAGATGCACTTTGCCGGAATGCTCATTCCGCACAGTTAGGATTTTTGCAAAAGAACGGCAAGCACCGGGATGCGATCAATCGCCCGCGGTGAAGAACTTCCATTTGCCATCCGGCGAAATGCCGACGCGGTAGAAGCTGTAATTGCCATATTCCTGCATGTCGGCCAGATCGCCCGCCGTGATGATGCGCAGCAGCTCCACTTTTTCCGGCGCAGTCAGCGTATTCAGCGGCTTTCCGGCGAAATAGGGGAAGACATAGGCTTCGTCAGGCGTGCCGGCATCGACATGGGCATAACCGGTGGACAGCAGGTCGATGATGATCGCCAGCACTTCCAGCCCGTCCGGATCACCGGAATAGCTTTTCAGCGCCGCGATCGGGTCTTCGCTGTCACTGCCGTCGATGCGGAACTGATTCTGCCCGGCGGCGATGAAGGGCCGCAGTTTCTCGATGTCACCTGATGCGGCGGCATCGATGATCTGCTGGCGCAGCTTGCGCACGGGCTCCGGCGCCTTGGAAACATCGTGCTCGATGACAACGGACATTTCCGGCGTTGTGTCGGGTTTGGCGGATTGCTGGTTCGCCTTGCCGGCGGAACGGTCGACCAGCGGGTCGGGCAGGGGAATGCCTTCCGAATCGCCTTCGACTTCGTCGGGTTCCGCAGGCTGCGCCTGCTGGGGCTGTTCGCCGTTCTGTGCCTGCGGTTCGCTTTCGCTCTTCTGCGCCGGCTTCAGCTCGGAAAGGGCAAAGGCTTTATCCGGCAGGCCAATCGGACCTGCGGTGAGCGCAAGCAGGATGGACAGCAGGGCGGAAGAGCGCAAAAGCCCCTTGCTCAGGCAAGACATGATAGACTCCGGCTTTACTGTATCACCCGCTGCGGCGAAAATTCGCCCTGAAGCATGCGCTGGCGCAGCGATTCCAGCATTGCTTCCGCGCCGGCCTCGCCGTGAATACGGATGGTTTCGCGCATGGCCAGAGCGATGGCGGCATCGGCGATGATCTCAGGCTCGATGCCGTCGGCCATGCCGTCAGCCCATGCCTCGTTCTGGTGTTCCAGAGCGACCTGCATCTTTTCATGCACGATCATATCGTCGATTTCGTTACGGCTTGTCTGCATCTTTCATCCTCGACAGGGTGAGCAAGTCCTTACCACCCTGTTAACAACACTAGCAGCCTTTTATCAAAACGGCACGGGCTGCGGCGAAAAGAGGTTAATAAACCTTTAATTTCCGAACCTGGACGCGATTTCCTGCGCGAGTGTTGCCCCTTCGTTACGGTAGTTCTCTTCTGCCATGATGGCGGCGCGTGTGCAACTGGTGTGGATGGCCGCAAAGGAGCGGTATCCACGGTTGAATGCAGCCGTCATGCGCTGGCGTCGTTCGGGTTCATTGGCCGTGTCCGCAGCCAGAAGGTCACTCATCGATTTGCGCCAGTCCTCCGGTCCGGAGGAGGGGCACAATGTTCTCAGATATTGCACCGCGCCCAATATTTCCGAAAGCCGCGCCAGCTTGTCGTCATATGGAGCAGGTTTGGGCGGTGCCGCTTCCGCGGGACGTGCCTCGGAAACGGGTTTTGAAGGCTGCGCATAAGCGATGCCTTCCTGCCCGATGGAAGCAAGCATTGTCAGAAAAAGAGACAGGAAGATGGTTGGCCGTATCAAAATTCTATTCTGCCCCACACATACTCGTGAACATCCGGCGGGCGGATCACCCCTAGATAATGCCGATTCTAGCCGGCTGGCAATCATGCAAGCAGGCGCTCGGCGCATTCGATGACGCTTTCCGGCGCCGGCAGAAGGCGAATCTCCGCCAGCGTGTACCAACCCGCATCCGCTGCATCGTCACCCACCGTCACCAGCGGATCGGCATCCGTTTCCACGGTGAAGACGGAGAGGAAATAATGGCTTGTCAGCACACCTTCAGCGTCACGGGAGGGAAGATCGTAGGTGGCAAAAAGCTGTGGCCTGCGGGCGATTATTCCGGTTTCCTCGTGCAGCTCGCGCAGCGCCGTCTCCGCCGGCGTTTCCCCTTCTTCGGCCCGTCCGCCGGGAAAGGCGAACATGTCCTTGGACGGCGGGTTGATGCGGCGCACGAGAAGCAGCCGGTCTTCGTTCCTGACGATGGCGGAGGAGGCGGCGCGGGGCTTGATACGAAGGGTCATGAATGGTTTCGCTTGTTTCAGCCGTCTTGGGCCTGTCTATAGTGGTATTGTGGTCTCTAATAATCGATTCCGGTGTCCGGGCCGATACATAGTCCCGAATTGGCGCGATTGTGCACGCAGAAGACGGTGGAATGAAGGTCTATCTTATTTATGCATTGGCGGCCGTTGCCGAAATCGCCGGCTGTTTCTCCTTTTGGGCCTGGCTGAAACTCGGCAAGACCGGGTGGGTATTGCTGCCCGGCATGGTGGCGCTGGCGGCTTTTGCGTGGCTTCTGACGCTGGTTCCGATGGAGGCGGCGGGAAGGGCCTATGCCGCCTATGGCGGGATTTATATTGCTGCTTCGCTGTTCTGGCTCTGGGGCGTGGAAGGGCATGCGCCGGACAGGTGGGATATTTCCGGCGGCGTCGTCTGCCTTGCCGGCACCGCCATCATCCTGTTCGGGCCAAGGGCGTAAGGAGAAGGCCATGTGCGGACGTTTCGTGCTGAAGGCGACGCCCGAAGAGATCGCCGACTATCTCGATCTGATCGGCCTTGAGGATTTTCCCGCCCGTTTCAACATCGCGCCGACCCAACCCATATTGATCGTCATGGAAGGCGAGCGGCAGGAGCGCGGCAGCAACCTGCCCAACCGCCGGGCCGTGCTGGTGCGCTGGGGCTTTCTGCCGGGCTGGGTGAAGGATCCGAAGGATTTTCCCCTCCTCATCAACGCCCGTTCGGAAACCGCCATCGGCAAGGCCTCCTTCCGCGCCGCCATGCGCCATCGCCGCGTGCTCGTTCCGGCAACGGGTTTTTACGAATGGCGACGCCCGCCGAAGGAGGAGGGCGGCAAACCGCAGCCCTATTTCATCCGCCCGAAAAACGGCGGCATCGTCGCTTTCGCAGGTCTCATGGAAACCTGGTCTTCCGCCGATGGCTCGGAAGTCGATACCGGCGCGATCCTCACCACCGCTGCCAATGCCGCGATCGGCCGCATCCACGACCGCATGCCCGTGGTCATTGCGCCGGAAGATTTCAGCCGCTGGCTGGACTGCAAGACCCAGGAGCCACGCGAGGTCGCCGATCTGATGCGGCCGGTTCAGGATGATTTTTTCGAGATGATTCCGGTCTCGGACAAGGTCAACAAGGTCGCCAATGTCGGGGCGGATCTCATCGATCCGGTGCCGGAAAGCGCGCCGCTGGCGAAGATCAGGCCGGCGAAGGATGACGGGCAGATGTCTCTGTTTTGATCTGATTTACGAGGGATTCGAGGCCAGCCATCGTCGCAGGCGTTGCCGCGTATTTCTTCTCCCCCTCGGGGAGAAGAAACAAGTGGCGCATGCTCGGTCCCATAGAGGACTTCAGAAAAGCTCAGCCGTTCAGCCCGATCTTCTGCAGGCCTTCCTGGATCATGATGTCGGAGTAAACGCGGTTGCGACCGTTTGCCTTGGCGAGATAGAGCAGCTGATCCGCCGCATTCAGCTGGTTGTCGAAAGGCTCGCCCTTTTCGATTTCCACGACGCCGAGGGAAATCGTCAGCGCCAGGCTGCTGCCGCTCAGCTGCCGGCCGTTCTTTTCCACCTGTTCGCGCAGTTCCTCGCAGAAGGCATAGGCAGCCCGCGCATCCAGCCCGCGCAGGAACACGGCAAATTCCTCGCCGCCCAGACGCGCGGGAATATGGCGTTGCTCGTCGCACATGCCATGCAGCAGTTCGGCCAGCTTCTTCAGCGCCCTGTCGCCGGCATCGTGCCCCAGCGTGTCGTTGATTTTCTTGAAATGGTCGATGTCGAGAATGGCGACGGCGCCGCTCTCGTCATTGTCATTGATGACATCCATCAGCGCCCGCGTGCGCTCGAAGAAGGAGCGGCGATTGGGCAGGCCGGTAAGGTGGTCGCGTTCGGCCAGTTCGCGCAGGCGTTTGAGCTGCTTCAGCGTCTCGATATTGTTGTCGATGCGGCACTGCAATTCTTCCGGCACGAAGGGGCGGTAAACGAAATCCGACGCGCCGGCCTTGAGGAAGCTTGCCGAAAGCAGCCGGTCCGTGGAGGAGGATACGCCGATCACCCGCAGATCCTCGGATGAGCGGCTGTCGCGGATGCGCCGCGTCAGCTCGTAACCATCCATGTCAGGCATATGGTAATCGGTAATGACAAGCTGGATCGACCGGTCCTGCGAGAGTATTTCCAGCGCCTGTTTGCCCGAATGAGCCTCGCTGACCTTGAAGTTCTGCCGCTCCAGAATTTCCACGAGACCGGAGCGTGCCGTCCGCACGTCATCGACCACCAGAACGGAGAAAAGCTTGTTGCTCAAGATCCGGTCGACCGTCTTGACCACCGCATCGACGGTGCGGTGACCGTCCTTGACGATGTAGTCGATGATCTTCTTCTCGGCGTAGCGCTTGCGCGCCTCCTCATCCACCGTGGCGGTGAAAACGATCGCCGGCACCTTGCGCTCGGATAAAAGTGCAAGAATCTCGCCCTTCGGCGCATCGGGAAGATTGAGACCCGTCAGCGCCAGCGTGAAACTATTGGCCTGCATAAGGGCATCGGCATCGGCCATGCTGTCGCAATGAACGACCTCGGCTTCCGTTTCCTCCGAAAGCCGCGTCTTCAGCAGCATGGAAAGCGCAACGGAATCTTCTATCAGAAGGATTTTGTCCTGCATGGCCGTTCCCAAGCCCCCCTGGCCTGTCTCCACAGTCTTTCCTCAACGCCGAATATTCGTCATCCGCGTGTCCGCGGATTCGAAAGACGGCTTATGCTTTGTTGTGGAAAAAAATGCGGAATAGAAAAGTTCTTTTGTATTCACTAATCTATACGTTGACGCGCGTATAGCCTTCCTGTGGAAGGCCGGCTTTTTACTACGCTTTCGTTGCAGCTTCGTTACAGAAGTCTGCCAATTCTGTGAATGACGGGCGATCCGTAATATTCGGAAACAGAAACGGCGCCTGGAAAAGGCGCCGCGTGACTGGTGATCTTCCGTCAGGAGCTCTCCGTTTTCCGGAAAATCCCCAATATTCGCCGACATCAAAAAAGTGAATGTTTTCAGGCAGTTTTGGCGGCGGGCTTGCGCTTCAGCATCAGGGCTGCGGCCGCAACGGCCTTCAGTCCGAGCGGGCGGTAGTTGCTCTTGAGGTCGGGCTTGGCCTGCGGCTGTGCCTTCGTCTCGTTCGTCATTTCTCTCTCTCCACAATTCACGCCAATCGCCGTTGCGATGCGTGTGAGCCCCTTCTTTCGAGGCTAATCTTGACGGATTCGAGGCGAAAGAGACGAAGCCGGCTTTTCAGGCTGCGACATTTTGCGTCACATCCTGCGCCGGCCTGGGTGGGAAAAGATAAACCTGTGGTTTTAAATGCCGCGATCGAGGCCGTTGCCGCCGTTCACATCATCCTGCCCGTCTTCCTCGATGGTCAGCGTGCCATAACGGCGATGCCAGAGGCGGGCGCTGATGGGAATGAAGACGAGATAGGCCGCTACCGTCAGAACCAGAACTTCCCAGGTGAAGCTCATCAGCATCGCCACGTAAAGCACGACGACAAGGATCATCGGCAGCACCAGATCACGGCGGATGCGCGTGCTGGACTTACCCGACCAGACCGGCAGGCGGCTGATGAGAAGATATCCGATCAGGACCGTATAGGCGGCGGCGACATAAGCGAAGGGCTTGTCCGGCTCCACGCCGAGGAAACCGAGATAGACCGGCAGAAGCACCAGCATGGCGCCCATCGGCGCCGGCACGCCCACGAAGAATTCGTTCTGCCAGGGCGCCTTTACCGGCCGCTCGATCATGACGTTGAAGCGCGCCAGGCGCAGGCCGGCGGCAATGACATAGATGAGGGCGCCGATCCAGCCGATCGAACGCGCCTGATCGAGCAGATAGATATAGACGACAAGGGCAGGGGCGACACCGAAATTGACGATGTCGGCAAGCGAATCCATCTGTTCGCCGAATTTGGAGGTCGCCTTCATCATGCGGGCAATGCGCCCGTCGATACCGTCGAGGAAGGCGGCGAGCAGCACCATGCCGACGGCCAGCTCGAAGCGGCCCTCGATGGCGAGGCGCACGCCGCTCAGGCCCGCGCAGATGGCGAGAACAGTGATGAGATTGGGCACAACGAGGCGAAAGGGAATTTCTCTCAGGCGCGGCCCACGGCCGCTATCGTTGCGGCCCTCATGTTTTCCGTTCTGCTGTGACTCTGCTGCCGGCGTTTCCATGCGCATGCCCTTCCTGTTTGTCCTCAGCCGCGGCGGCTAAGGACCGGACCCTTGGCCGAGCCGAATTCGGCAAGCACGGTTTCACCGGCAATGGCCGTCTGGCCCACCGATACACGCGGCTCGAAACCAGCGGGAAGGAAGATATCGAGGCGCGAACCGAAACGGATAAGGCCGAAACGCTCACCGGCATCAACCGGTTCATTCGGCTTTACCCAGCAGACGATGCGCCGCGCAACCATACCGGCGATCTGCACGACGCCGACCTTGCCATGCGAGGTCTCGATGACGAGGCCGTTGCGTTCATTGTCCTCGGAAGCCTTGTCGACTTCGGCATTGAGGAAGAGGCCGGGACGGTAGGCGACATTAACGATGCGGCCGCGCACCGGCGCACGGTTCACATGGCAGTTGAACACGTTCATGAACACCGAAATGCGCACCAGCGGTTCCTTGCCGAGTTCCAGTTCCAGCGGCGGAACGACGCTCTGCACGGCGGAAACCTTGCCGTCGGCCGGGCTGATGATGAGGTCGTCATCCTGCGGGGTGACGCGCTCGGGATCGCGGAAGAAATAGGCGCACCAGGCCGTCAGCACGAGACCGACCCAGAAGAGCGGTTCGGCGATCCAGCCGAGCACCAGCGATGCGACAAAGAAGGCCGCCACGAAGACATATCCTTCCTTGTGGATCGGCACGATGGTGTTGCGAATGGTGTCGAACAGATTCATGAGATTCCTTGCTCCGGTTTCCGTCTGTCGCTTTATATGTCGTGATACGACACGATCCATACGGCAATGCGACAAATTTTGCCTAGCTGGTTACAGCCAAACGACCCGCCCGGCAATGGCCCGACGGGTCTGCCACCCCCGTTCCCCGGGGTTTATGCCTGTCAATGCGCCGGTTCGCCGCGTTCCACGACACCCAGATCGTCGGTTTCGCGCGCATGACGCAGCATTTCTTCGGCCCGGATCGCTTCGCGCTGACGGCTCCACATCGAGGCATAGAGACCGTTCTGGGCCATCAGCGAGGCGTGTGTTCCGCGCTCGGCGATCAGCCCTTCCTTCAGCACGATGATCTCATCCGCGCCGATGACGGTGGAGAGGCGGTGGGCGATGACCAGCGTGGTGCGGTTTTTCGAGACGATATCGAGCGCGCTCTGGATTTCCTGTTCCGTATGCGTATCGAGCGCCGAGGTCGCCTCGTCGAGAATCAGGATCGGCGGAGCCTTGAGGATCGTGCGGGCAATCGCTACGCGCTGCTTTTCACCACCCGAAAGTTTCAAACCGCGTTCGCCGACCATGGTGGCGTAACCCTCCGGCAGCTTGCCGATGAAGGCGCTGATCTGCGCCGCATCCGCCGCTGCCCGCAGTTCTTCTTCGGTGGCAGAAGGGCGGCCGTAGCGGATATTGTAGGAGAGCGTGTCGTTGAACAGCACCGTATCCTGCGGCACCATGCCGATCACCGAGCGCAGGCTCTTTTGCGTCACGTCGCGAATATCCTGTCCGTCAACGGTGACGGAACCTTCCTGAATATCGTAGAAACGGTAAAGCAGCCGCGAGATCGTCGATTTTCCGGCACCCGAGGGACCGACGATCGCGACCGTCTTGCCCGCCGGCACGTCGAAGGAAACGCCCTTCAGGATCGGCCTTTCCGGATCATAAGCGAAATGCACGTCGCGGAAGGAGATGGCGCCGGGGCCTGCCGCAAGCGGTTTTGCATCTGGCCTGTCGGTGACCTCGGCCTCCACCTCGAGAAGATCGAACATCTGTTCGATATCGGTCAGGCCCTGGCGGATTTCGCGATAAACGAATCCGATGAAATTGAGCGGCACGGAAAGCTGCAGCAGCAGCGCATTGACGAACACGAAATCGCCGATGGTCTGTTCGCCGCGCTGCACGGCAAGTGCCGACATCACCATCATCACCGTCGAGCCGATGCCGAAAATCACGCCCTGGCCGAAGTTCAGCCAGCCGAGCGAGGTCCAGATCGAGATAGCCGATTTTTCGTAACGCTCCATGGCGATATCGAAACGCCGCGCCTCCATGTCCTCATTGCCGAAATATTTGACGGTCTCGAAGTTGAGCAGCGAATCGATCGCCTTGGTATTGGCGTCGGTATCGCTGTCATTCATGGCGCGGCGGATGCCGATACGCCAGTTGCTGGCCCTGACCGTGAACCAGATATAGGCCCAGACCGTGATGACCGTGACCAGCACATAGGAAAAACCATAGGACGCCCAGAAGATGATGGCCGTCAGCAGGAATTCGATGAAGGTCGGTGCGGTGTTGAGAATGGTGAAACGGACAATGGTTTCGATGCCCTTGGTGCCACGCTCGATGACCCGCGAAAGCCCGCCGGTCTTGCGCTCCAGATGGAAACGCAGGGAAAGCCGGTGCATATGCACAAAGGTGCGATAGGCGAGCTGGCGCACCGCATGCTGGCCGACGCTGGCAAAGAGGGAATCACGCAGCTGGTTGAGCCCGACCTGGATCAGCCGCGTCAGATTATAGGCGATGACGAGTGCTACCGCGCCGAGCAGGAAGGCCGGAACCAACCCCGCCATGTCGAGCTTGCCGTTCAGCGCGTCAGTTGCCCATTTGAAAAAATAGGGAACCGAGATCAGCACCAGCTTGGCGACGATGAGGAACACGGTGGCCCAGACCACCCGCATCTTCAGGTCCCACCGGCCCTCAGGCCACATATAGGGCCAGAGATTGATAAGGGTCTGGGTCGGATTGCTGGAATCCGCCGAAATGGTTTTTTTCTTCGTGGCCATCATTCTCTCCGGTCACTGCCGGAAGCCGACAGCAGGACGGCGGCTTTGGTCAAGCCGCCGCGCGTGTCACAGATAGGGTTGTTGCGGGTTCACCGCAACGTCTTCACATAGTCAGGAGCCGCTCTTCAGCCGCTTGCGGTGGAGTTCCTCCGCATTTGGCAGCGCCTCTTTCGGCACGCCGAAAATCTGGCCGGGCTCGATCAGATCAGGGTTTTTTATCTGGTCCTCATTGGCGAGGTAGATCGTCGTATACCGAACGCCCTGTCCGTAAACGCGACGGGAAATCTGCCACAGCGTATCGCCGCGGCGGATGATGACGCTGTTCTGGCTTTCGGCCAGCGGTGCCTGCTCGAAGGTCTGCGGGCCGGCAGGGGCCTGCGGCGCGGGGGCAGGCGGAGCGACGATGTGCAGTTCGGCGAGGCGGCTCGCGAGCGAGGCGATGCCCTTGCCGATGGCTGCCACATCATTCGGCCAGGCTTCGACCGTTGCGAGCAGCTGACGCGCCTTGGCGGTGATCTCGCCGGCAAAGGCGGTGAAGGCCGGCTCGGTGGCGGCGGCGGTGCGGAATTCCGAAAGCGATTTCAGGGCGATCACCACGGCGGAGCGGCCGGCAATGGCCTGATCGAGCGCCGGCGTCGCCTGATCCTTGTAGAGATTGGACAGGATGCCGAAGGCCTTGGCGACATCGGTGCGCAGTTTTTCAAATGCGGCGCGGTCGCTTGCCGTGCTCTGGTTTTCGGCCGGGGCCGTTGTCGTGGTGGCGGAAGATGAGGCCGACGGGGCCTGCATGGCAACGGTTGCCTGATCGGTCTGCGGCCGCTCGAAGGGAACGCGCACGCGCACCTTCGCCGTGCCGTCGGCATTCAGTTCCTCGACGGTGACGATATGGCTGCCGACGGCCAGATCGACATCGCCTTCGATGACAAAATGACCGGAGGCTTCCGTCGTGCTCTTGCCGACTTCCTTGTCATCGACCAGCCCGCGAACGGTCGAACCGGCGGGCGCGGAACCCGCAACGAAGATCTTCGAGCCCTCGAATTCGACGGCGGTGACCTGAACGCTCGACGTGAGCGGAGCGCCGGCCGCCGATGCGGCCGCGGAGGGGGCCACAGTGCCGGAAGAGGTCGCGGGCGCGTTGTTGGCGGTGGTTTCGGATGTCGCAGGCTGTTGCGACGGCACGGCATGTTGCGGCTGAAGCGCCGGGGGGACCGCCTCCGGCATGGCCAGCACTCGGCTTGCCTTGCCCGGCTTGGAAACCATGGCCAGGAGTTCGCCCTTCTTGCCGTCGGGCACGGAAACGGTTGCCACTTCTTCGGATTGCGTCGCCTTGCCGTTGGTATCGGTCGAGCGCAGCACCAGCTCATGATCGCCGGGCGGCAGGGGATTGTCGAAAACGGCGGCGAAATCGCCACTGCCATCGATATTCGTCTGGGCGATCACCTTGCCGTTGCTCAGAATTTCAAGCTTCGCGCCGGGCTGCGCCTTGCCGGCGATCACGGCCGAACCATCGGGCTCGACGCGCAGCACGTCGAAGGTCGGCGCGGTAGGGGAGGAGACCTGCGCCGCATCGGCAGGCGCGGTGGCCGGTTTTGCGGCTTCGGGTGCGCCATCGTCGGTGCCGGCGAAGACGCCGGCCAGACGACGGACCTGTGCTGCCGCCGCAGCGGCGCTGTCAGGCAGGCCGCGCAGGAAGGCCGTGGTGCGTTCGGCGGCGGCGCGCGCCGTGGTGATGAGCCGCGACGTGGTTTCGTCCAGCGACTCCGGAATGTCGATATTGGTCAGTTCCTTCAGCGAAGCCTCGACCTTCTTGCGGGCGGCTGCGAAATCGGCGTCGGACGGAACCTTGTTATCGGCGAAAAGCGAGGCCATGTCCTTGATCGACTGGGTTGCGGAAGCCGCCAGACGTCCGACCTTGTCGGCAATGTTGGCTGTTTCCTCGGCCGCGTCGGAGAGGATGTCGCCCGCCTTGTCGCCGCCCATTTCAACGCTGTTCTTCACGGCGTTGCCCGCTTCATTGATGGCGTCGCCAATCGGTTTGCCGTCGTTGGAAATTCGCGGCAGGACGAAAAAGATCATGAGCAGGGACGCAATGCCCAGCACGATCAGCGCCAGCAAACCGGCCTTATTGTTTTTCATCCTGGAATCTCCGGGTATTTCAAGCTTTTCACACGAGTTGAGATTGCTAGCGTCTTACCTTGCGCCAGACAAGCGGCGAGTGGCCAAAAGGCCATATTTGCAAGGGATTTCCCAAATTTTCTTGACGTGCCGCATCGCACATAGTTCCTTCCCTCCATGACGGACAAAAATACAGCGATTCGATCCATCTGCGTTTATTGCGGCTCCCAGCCCGGACGTGATCCGGCACACATGGAAGCAGGCCGCGCGCTTGGGAAATCCATTGCCGAAAACGGCATTCGCCTCGTTTATGGCGGCGGCACCAAGGGCATCATGGGTGCGGTTGCCAGCGGCGTTCTTTCCAATGGCGGCGAAGTGACCGGCATCATACCGGAATTTCTGGTCGATATGGAGGCAACGCGCCATTCTCTCGGACAATTGAACGAGCTTGTCATCACCAAGGACATGCATGAGCGCAAACACATGATGTTCGAGCGCTCGGACGCCTTCGTGACCCTGCCCGGCGGCGTCGGTACGCTGGAGGAGATCGTCGAGATCATGACCTGGGCGCAGCTCGGCCGCCACGCCAAGCCGATGGTCTTTGCCAATATCAACGGCTTCTGGAACCCGATGCTGGAGCTGGTGCAGCACATGCGCGATCAGGGCTTCATCCACCGCGCCCATCTCTTGAACCCGCTCATCGTCGACGAGGTGAAGGACATCGTGCCCGCCATCATCGACCGGGCGCTGGCCCAGCAGAACCCGGAAGGCGATCCTTCGGTGATCTCCCGCCTCTAAAGCGCTTCACGGCCCTGTTTCTACGCCCGTCTCCTTCTCAAAACCGCTGCGCATTTTTGGCAGACAAGCGACAGGCGTAACGATTGTTAACGGCCGTCTGGCGGCTCGTTACAATTTTAAATGTATATTAATACAGATTTAACAGCGGCATCGCGCCGCCCGCTCTTTTCATGGCCCCGCGACTGATCCTGTGCCAGCCTCATCCGAGGCGTTGGCGTCGCGGAATTCCGTTCTGTCGCCATGAGAGTGGGTGTCATCAGAAATGATTGCTTTTGTGGTGCGGCTCAAGAGCCGGGCGCATTTCATTATTCAGAGAAATGCCGGGCGGGGCGGTGATGCGATCCTCGGTTCCGCCGCGCGTCGCCGGGTGGATTCAAGGATGAGGCTCGGTATCCTGATCGCCGCCTTTGCCGTGATCTATGTCATCGTCGGCGCACGTCTCGTCCAATATGGCCTTGCCGAACCGGTGGCGACGGCATGGATCAATACCGGGGCGACGGCGGTTGCCTCGAGGCCGGATATTGTCGACCGCAACGGCACATTGCTGGCCACCGATCTCAACATGGTCTCGCTTTATGCGGATCCGCGCCGCGTGGTCGATCCTGATGAGGTGGTGGAGAAGCTCGCAACCGTCATCCCCAATCTCGACTGGCGCGAAACACATCGCCGCCTGCGCTCGGATACCGGCTTCCAGTGGCTGCGGCGCCAGCTGACGCCAAGGCAGCAGGCGGATATTCTCAATCTCGGCATACCCGGCATCGGTTTCAGGCCGGAAAAACGACGGTTTTATCCGGGTGGGCCGACCGCTTCGCATATTGTCGGCCACGTCAATGTCGATAATCAGGGGCTTGCCGGCATGGAGCGTTATCTCGACCAGCAGGGGCTGGCCGATCTGCGCGCCGTCGGCCTTGCCAGCGGCGCGCCGCTGGAACCGGTGAGGCTCTCGATCGATCTGCGGGTCCAGAACATCGTCCGCGAGGTCGTCGTGAAGGCGAAGAGCGCCTATCAGGCGGAAGCCGCCGGTTCGGTGATCCTCGATGTGGAGACCGGCGAGGTGCTGGCCATGGCCTCGGTGCCGGATTACGACCCCAACGAACCCTCCCGCACGCTTGCCGATGGCAGCATCGACAAGGAGTATGAAAAGGGCTGGTTCAACCGCATGAGCAATGCCACCTTCGAAATGGGTTCCACCTTCAAGAGCTTCACGCTGGCCATGGGGCTGGATGCGGGGGCGATCACCCTCAATTCGGTGGTGGATGCATCGCGGCCGATCCGCATGGGCGGCTTCACCATCAAGGACTTCAAGGGAAAGAACCGCCCATTGTCCATCCCGGAAGTGTTTCAATATTCATCGAATATCGGCACGGCGGCGGTGGCCGACAAGGTCGGTGTCGAAGGCCACCAGCAGTTCCTGACGAAACTCGGACTGCTGACGAAAATGGACACGGAAATGCCGGGTGTCGCCACGCCGACCCAGCCGAGGGTGTGGAAGAAGATCAATTCCGTCACCATCTCCTTCGGCCACGGCGTTGCCACCACGCCGCTGCAGACGGCGGTGGCGGCCGCAGCCCTCATCAATGGCGGCAACCTCATTTCGCCGACTTTCCTGCCGCGTTCAAAAGAGGCTGCGACCTCGCTTTCACGCAGCGTCATCAATCAGAAGACGAGCGCCGATATCCGTTATCTTTTCAACTGGAACGGCATCAAGGGCTCCGGCCGCGGCGCGCAGGTGGAGGGATTTCATGTGGGCGGCAAGACCGGAACCGCCGATAAGGTCATCAACGGCCGCTACGCGAAGAACATCAATTTCAACGCCTTTGTTGCCGGTTTTCCGATGCACAAGCCGAAATATGTCGTGCTGACGATGATCGACGCGCCGAAGACGGGTGTGAATGGCGGGCGCACGGCGGCCTCCACCGCAGCGCCGATGACCCGCGAGATCATCGCCCAGACGGCGGGGCTGCTCGGCGTCAAACCGCGTTTCGGCTACGACGCGGTGCCGCAATTGCTGGTGGATTATTGAGCCTTGCCTTCCTCATTCCCGTGACGAGCACAGGAATGAGGGGAGGAGCCAAGATTACCGCTTGAGTCGCATCAGGCTGGAGCCGGTATAGATCGCCAGCGCCACCCAGATCATTGCAAAGGCTGCCATCCGCACCGTGTCGAAGGGTTCCCGGAAGATGAAGATGGCGATGAGGAAGATCATCGTCGGCGCGATATATTGCATGATCCCGATGGTCGACAGCCGCAGCAGTTTCGCGCCGTTGCCGTAAAGGATGAGCGGAACGGCGGTGACGAGGCCACTTGCCGCCAGAAGCCAGGTATCGGTGGAATTGCCACCCATGAAATGCGCCTGTCCACTGGCGGTAAGCCAGGCCATCACCAGCACGGCGGGGATTGACAACAGCATGACTTCCAGCAGGAAGCCCTGTGTCGCGCCGATCGGCAAAGTCTTGCGGAAGAAGGCGTAAAAACCCCAGGATACGGTGAGCGCGATGGAGACCCAGGGCAGGCTGCCCGCATGCCAGGTGAGGATCGCCACGGCCAGCGCCACGAGGCTGATGGCGGCGATCTGCGCCGGGTAGAGTTTTTCCTTCAGAAGCACCGCGCCGAGGAAGATGCTGAAGAGCGGGTTGATGAAATAGCCGAGTGCGGCATCAAGCGCGCGGCCGGCACCGATCGACCAGATATAAACACCCCAGTTGATGCTGATGAGCGCGGCGGTCAGGCTCGCCATGGCCAGCATTTTCGGGTTTTTCAGCGCCGCGCGGATTTCCGCCGTGCGTCCGAGCACGACAAGCACCACGGCCGCGACCGGCACCGACCAGATGACGCGATGCACGATGACCTCGATCGGCGAAATATGCGCGACCGCCTTCATATACAGGGGAAGGAAACCCCACAGCAGATATGCGGAGAGCGCGAAAGCAAAACCGCGCGCGCTATCGCCGCCCTCTTGGGTCGGGAGCGTTTTGTCGAGTGCCATGGGGAGTACCGCCAATTGTTCGGATGGCCGTTTATAGCGGATCGGTCTGGCGGGAGCCAATTCATTTCCGTGAAGGGTTCATGAGAAAAACTGCATGAATAAAAGGCGCTTGCCTGCGAAACGGGCTGCAATTGCGAGTGAGGGTAATATTCACGCGAGGCTTTCCCCGCGTGAATCATCGTCTCATCCGGATGTTGCAAGGGCTTGAAAGTGCTGGTTATTTCCCCGCAAAACGATCGTTCGCGCGGATCAGCTGGTCGAGAATGCCGGGCTCGCTCATGGCGTGCCCCGCTGCCTCGACAATATGGAAATCCGCCTTCGGCCAGGCCTTGGCAAGCTGCCAGGCATATTTCAGCGGGCAGGGCATGTCGTAACGCCCATGCACGATGACGCCGGGAATATCTCTCAGCTTGCCGGCATCGCGCAGCAATTGCCCTTCTTCCAGCCAGCCGCCATTCACGAAGAAGTGGTTCTCGATGCGCGCGAAGGCGATGGCATATTTATCCTCGCCGAAATCCTCGACACGGTCGGGATCGGTGACGAGCGAGATGGTCGCGCCTTCCCATTGGCTCCATGCCCTGGCGCATTCCAGCTTTTTCGCCTCGTCGGCGCCGGTGAGATAGCGGTTATAGGCCTGCATCATCTCGCCGCGTTCTCCTTCCGGGATGGGCGCGATGAATTTTTCCCAGCGGTCGGGGTACATTTCCGAAACGCCGAACTGGTAATACCAGTCCAGCTCCGGTCTCGTAACGGTGTAGATGCCGCGCAGGACGAGTTCGCTGACGCGGTCGGGGTGGGTCTCGGCATAGGCGAGCGCCAGCGTAGACCCCCAGGAACCGCCGAAAACCAGCCATTTCTCGAAGCCGCAGAGTTCGCGCAGCCTTTCGATATCGGCGACGAGGTGCCAGGTGGTGTTGGCCTCCAGCGCCGCATGCGGCGTGGAACGGCCGCAGCCGCGCTGGTCGAACAGGATGACGTCGTAAAGTGCCGGATCGAAAACGCGGCGATGGGTGGGGTTCACCCCGCCGCCCGGACCGCCATGCAGGAAAACCGCCGGTTTTGCGCCGCGTGTGCCCACCCGCTCCCAATAGATCGTGTGCCCGTCACCGACATCGAGCACGCCGGTCTCGAAGGGTTCGATCTCGGGGTAAAAGCCGCGCAATTCTTCAGTCATGTCTCAGGTTCCTTCGGGTGGCCATGTGGCCGTGTCGTGATCCGGATGCTGCCGGTTGTTCACCAGTAGAGGTCTGTCATCGGTTGCAGGTTCCGGCTCGACCGGCAAGCCATCGAGTTCGCCGAACCAGTGCATTTTGCCGGTAAGATTGGATTGCGCTTCGGGCTTTACCCGCTCCGGCTCGTCCAGCGAACCGAGGGTGATGTTGATGAAATCGGCCTCCGGCAGGTCGTAGAAAAGCGGCGTGCCGCAACGACCGCAGAAACCGCGGCGCACGAGGTCGGAGGACTGGAACCACGACACCTCACCTCGGGTCAATTCAAATTGCGCCCGGCTGCTTGCTGCAAGCGGCATGAAATAATTGCCCGCCGCCTTCTGGCACATACGGCAATGGCACAGATGCGGATAACGCAGGCCGCCATCGATCCGGTAACGCACCGCCCCGCATTGGCAACCGCCGCTGAAGGCCTGGATATCACTCATCCGCGTCATCCCCCGGCGGCCATATGGCCGTATCGTGATCCGGGTGCTGATAGGAGGTGATTTCCGCCTCGTCGACGCTCTGTTCGATTGCCGGTTTGGAGAATAGCTGTTCGATCCACGGCATGCGCTTGTGGATATTGACCTGCACCTGCGGCTCGATCTCATCCGGGTGATCGAAGGCGCCGATGGCGATCTCCACGCCGCCGGGATAATGATAGGTCAGCGGCGTGCCGCATTTGCTGCAGAAACCGCGATGGATTTTTGCCGAGGAGCGGAAGAGGGCGGGCTGGCCGCGCGTCCAGGTCAGATGCGCCTGATCGGCGGTGACCAGCGCGCCGAAAAAATTGCCGAAGTGCTTCTGGCACATGCGGCAATGGCAGATGGAGGCCCGGCCGAGCTTGCCCGCATGAAACCGCACGGCGCCGCACTGGCAGCCGCCGGAAAAACCGCTTTCGCTCATTGTCTGTTCTCCGGCGGCCATTGTTCGGTGTCATGGTCGGGGTGCTGATAGGAGACTAGGCCGGCGAGATAATCCACCTGTGTCAGATCCTCTTCGGTGGGAACGGCGGGCAGCGTGTGAAGGCTGTCGACGAAATCGATCTTGCGCTCCACGCCCCACTGGATTGTCGGCGGCAGCGCGGCGGGATCGTCAAACGCGCCGGCCGCGATCGCCATGCCATCCGGCGCCTCATAGGTCAGTGGCGTGCCGCATTCGGGGCAGAAGCCACGTTTGACGACGCTGGAGGATTGAAACCGCTTCGGCTCGCCGCGCGTCCATTCGAATTCCACCTCGCGCACCGAAACCAGCGGCGCATAATAGGCCCCGAAGGCCTTCTGGCACATGCGGCAATGGCAGATGGAACTGTCTTTCAGGTCTCCGGTCGCGCGAAACCGGATCGCGCCGCACTGACACCCGCCCGTATAAATGCTCATATTTGCTCCTCCTTTACCGTTTTCAGGATGTGGAGACAGACATTGTCGATGTCCTTGAGGATATCGTCGTTCCAGAAACGGAGGACTGTCCAGCTGTCTTTCTGAAGCCGAGCAGTTCTTTCACGATCGTATTGTAATGCTGCCTCAGACGTATGCTGAGAGCCATCGACCTCGACAACGAGGCGGTGATCCGAGCACGCGAAATCAACGATAAAACCGGCAATCGGCATTTGTCTGCGGAAACTTAAGCCGTCGAGGCGATGTGCGCGAATAGCATTCCAAAGCTTCAGCTCGGCATCTGTCATCGCTTTCCGCATCTGCTTCGCATATTTGCGATGCATCGGGTCTACGTCTGCATGCGGCATGATCGGCGCTCGTCATTTAGCTACTTTACGCCAGATTGGTTGAGCTATCTCAAAACCGCAAGCAGATTGTGGTGATGGCTACCCCCCTCTGCCCTGCCGGGCATCTCCCCCACAAGGAGGGAGATCGGCAAGATGCAAACTCCCGGCCCCATCCGCAGCGCTAGAGATAGGCGAGCGATAGCCGCGATTAATCTCCCCACCTGTGGGGGAGATGCCCGGCAGGGCAGAGGGGGGGCCGCGAGCTACAGCCTTAACCGCTCCCTACCGCTTCAATTCCCAGGTCGTCGTCCGCTCGCCGGTCTCCTTGTCCTTGCCATCCTTCAGCTGAATGCCCTTCTCGGAAAGCTCGTCCCGCAACCGGTCCGCCTCCGCGAAGTTCTTCGCCTTCAGCATTTCAAGGCGCAACTGCACTAGCGCATCCACGGCAGAAACGATCGCTTCGTCCATTTCCGTCTTTTTCGGCAAAACGCCAAGCAGGGCGGCGCTGGCCGCAAAGGCGGGCAGTTTGGATGGATCGGTATTGGCGGCATGCGCGAGCGCATGCAGCGCCTGCACGGCGGCAACTGTGTTCAGGTCGTCGGCAAGCGCTTCGAGCACGGTTTCATCCGGCGCGGCATCGGAGACTTCGGCTGCCGGCCATTTGGCGAGCAGGCGTTCGGCTTCTTCCAGACGCTTTACCGAAAAATCGATCGGCTCGCGATAGTGCGTCATCAGCATGGCAAGGCGCAGAACCTCGCCCGGCCATTGCCGACCGCCGAATTTTTCCGTGTGCAACAATTCGTAGATCGTCACGAAGTTGCCCTCGGACTTCGACATCTTGCGGCCTTCCACCTGCACGAAGCCGTTGTGCATCCACACATTGGCCATGACATGCGTGCCATGGGCGCAACGGGATTGCGCGATTTCGTTCTCGTGATGCGGGAAGATGAGGTCGAGCCCGCCGCCGTGAATGTCGAAGACTTCGCCAAGATAGCGGCTGGCCATGGCCGAGCATTCGATGTGCCAGCCCGGACGGCCGAGACCCCACGGGCTCTCCCAGCCGGGCTCGTTATGGGACGACAGTTTCCACAGCACGAAATCGCCGGGGTTCTTCTTGTGGGCCTCCACCGCGACACGCGCGCCGGCCTGCTGTTCGTCCAGCGGACGTTTGGAAAGCTGTCCGTAGTCGGCCATGGACCGGGTATCGAACAGTACCTCGCCACCCGCCGTATAGGCGTGGCCACGCTCGATGAGCCTCTCGATGAGAAAGATCATCTCGGCGATATAATCGGTGGCGCGCGGTTCGACGGTCGGCTCAAGGCAGCCGAGTGCGGCCACATCTTCATGGAACTGGTCGGCGGTCTTTTTCGTCACCGCGTGGATGGCGTCGTTCAGCGGCAGGTGCGGATAGTCGCGCAGTGCCCGCGCGTTGATCTTGTCGTCGAGATCGGTGATGTTGCGGGCATAGGTCACGTGGCTTTCGCCATAAACGTGACGCAGCAGCCGGAAAAGAACATCAAAAACGATGACCGGGCGCGCATTGCCGATATGGGCGAAATCATAGACCGTCGGGCCGCAGACATACATGCGCACATTATCAGCGTCGATCGGCGTAAATTCCGCTTTTTCGCGGGTCAGCGTATTGTGAAGTTTCAGGCGCAAGGACATGCGGATATTCCCTAAAGGCAGTCAATTGTCCTGACCGGACCGTTTGTCTGTTGGACCTTGCGGGAGACGAAAACGATCTGGCCGGTGGCGAACCAGCAAAAATTATTTCAGCAGCAGGTGCAGATCGTCGTTTTCATGACTTGCGTTATGGCGCGGGGCAGGCCGTTGGTCAAGAGCCTGCCCGGCCGTGTCAGGCGGGCCTGCGGCCTATGCCGTTTCTTGCCACGGTCACCAGAAAGATCAGCATGGAAATGACGGTGAGGATCGATCCAATAGCCACGAGAACCCGTGCGCCGCTGGTCACGACGATGACGATGCCTGGCACGAGACAGAGAACGCCGGCAAGGGCAATGGCGAGATGCGCCTTCGAAAGTACCGTGCCGTCGGCCTCCGGCGTCACTGTATAATAAAGGCCGAACAGGCCAAGTGTCGTCCAGCCAACGAGATTGAGATGCGCATGGGCCATGGACAGAGAATGGTCTTCGGAAACCGACATCTGGATGCCCCAGATCATTCCGGCCGTCGCGCAGAGCACGGCCGCTGCGAAGAAACAGAAAGCAACATTTTTCATCCGGATATTCCCCCTCGAAAAGAGAACCGCAAAGAATGGCGGTTCAGCAGCATCGTGTGAACAAAGCTTCGGAATGCGGAAGTACGATCAGAAATAATACGCTTATTAGCTGAAATATCTGCCTAAAATAAATTTGCCTTATACGGAAATCGGGAAGGTCTATTCGCCACAGGCAAAAAACGATCCGACCCTTCGTAGCAGAGTTGTACGAAGTTTTTTCATCATGGCTATCAGGTGAGCGAAGAGGTCTCTTCGATCAGGCAGGAAAGGCAGGATTGCGGCTTTGCCGCCGACGATCCTGCCCATGTCCGGCAGTGATCACTCCGGCTGGCGGTAGTCCACGAAGCGCTTTTCCCGCACGACGAAGAGCTTGCCGGTTTCGGTCAGATCGGGAGAAGCCAGCGGAAGGATGGCTGCGGCGACCTCGGAAGGATGCGGCACGGTGGTCGGGTCTTCGCCGGGCATGGCCTGGGCACGCATCGCCGTGCGTGTCGCACCCGGATTGATGCTGTTGACACGAAGCGGGCTCTTCTGCGTTTCCGCAGCCCAGGTGCGGGCAAGCGCCTCCACGGCCGCCTTGGAGGTGGAGTAGACGCCCCAGAAGGGACGACAGCTATGGGCGGCCCCCGAAGACAGGATGAGTGCGCGACCGGCATCCGATTTCAACAGCAGCGGTTCGACCGAGCGGATCAGCCGCCAGGTGGCGGTGACGTTGATGTTCATGACCCTCTCGAAGACCTTCGCCTCGATATGGCCAACCGGCGAGATCACGCCGAGAACACCGGCATTGGCGACCAGAATATCGAGCTTGCCCCAGCGCTCGTAGATATTGGCGCCCAGCGCATCAATGGCCTTCATGTCGGAGAGATCAAAGGGGACCAGAGTGGCGGTGCCGCCGACGGCCTTGATGGCGTCGTCCAGTTCCTCAAGGCCGCCCACCGTGCGGGCGCAGGCGATGACATGCGCGCCGGCCTTGGCGAGTTCCAGCGCCGTGAAATAGCCGATGCCGCGCGACGCGCCGGTGACGAGAGCGATACGGCCCTTGAGATCGATAGTCATGGTCTCCCCCGAAATGATTGCGCTTCCTTCTACGAAGCGCTAGCGGCCTTTCGCAAGCGATCATATCGTCGCATGTGATGGCCTGAACAAAAGGCAAGAAAAAAGCGGCCACCGGAAGCCGGATGGCCGCTTTGTGTCAGGCGTATCAGCCGTTGCTGGCCAGCATGGAAATCTTGCTGCCCATCGCCTCGCCATTCTGGTCGAGAAGGCGGGTCGGATAATCGCCGGTGAAATAATGGTCCGTGAATTGCGGCCGTGCCGGGTTGCGGTTTTCACCGCCGACGGCACGATAAAGCCCGTCGATGGACAGGAAGGCCAGCGAATCGGCACCGATGAATTTCGCCATCGCCTCGACATCGGCATATTGGTTGGCGAGCAGCTTGTCGGCGTCAGGCGTGTCGATGCCGTAGAAATCCGGGTGGAAGATCATCGGGCTGGCGACGCGGATATGCACTTCCTTGGCGCCCGCCTCGCGGATCATCTGAACGATCTTCACCGAGGTCGTGCCGCGCACGATGGAATCATCCACCAGCACGACGCGCTTGCCTTCGATCATCGCCCGGTTGGCGGAGTGCTTGAGCTTGACGCCGAAAGCACGAATCTGCTGGGTCGGCTCGATGAAGGTGCGGCCGACATAGTGGTTGCGGATGATGCCGTATTCGAAGGGAATACCGCTTTCCTGCGCAAAACCGAGCGCTGCCGGCGTGCCGCCATCGGGAACCGGGACAACCACATCGGCTTCCAGCGGTGCTTCCTTGGCGAGGTTCATGCCCATGTTCTTGCGCGTCGTATAGACGTTGCGGCCGCCGACGACGGAATCGGGACGGGCGAAATAGACATATTCGAACAGGCAGAGACGTTCCGGCTGCGGCTTGGAAGGCTTGCGCGCATCGATGGTGATCGAGCCATCAGGCTGGATTTCGCAGATGATGACTTCGCCATTTTCCACGTCGCGGACGAATTTCGCGCCGATGATATCAAGGGCACAGGTTTCCGAGCAGAAGATCGGCTTGCCGTCCAGCTCCCCCATGACCAACGGGCGGATGCCGATCGGGTCACGCGCGGCAATCAGCTTGGTGCGCGTCATCGCCAGCATCGAATAACCGCCTTCCATCTGGCGGATGGCATCGATGAAACGATCGGCGGTGGAAGAGTGGCGCGAGCGGGCGATGAGGTGAAGAACGACTTCGGTATCCGAGGTCGACTGACAGATGGCGCCGGTGGCGATGATCTGGCGGCGCAGCGTCAGGCCGTTGGTGAAGTTGCCGTTATGGGCAATGGAAATGCCGCCTTCTTCCAGTTCGGCAAACAGCGGCTGCACGTTGCGCATCGCCACTTCGCCGGTGGTGGAATAACGGGTGTGGCCAATCGCGATGGAGCCGGGCAGGCGGGCGAGCGTTGCGGGATCGGTATAATGATCGCCGACGAGGCCCATATGGCGTTCCTGATGGAAGCGCTTGCCATCGAAAGAAACGATGCCGGCTGCTTCCTGGCCGCGATGCTGAAGCGCATGGAGACCAAGAGCGGTCAGCGCCGAGGCGTCGGCATGGCCGAGAATGCCGAAAACGCCGCATTCTTCATGCAGCGTATCGCCGTCGATCTCTTCTTTGAACGTGGCCCCAGGGAACGGGGAATGCGAAAGCGGCTCAATCATCCGGCTTGCCCTTGCTCTCTACCGAGAAAAAAAGAAAGACCTCTCCGGTGAGTATGTCTCCCGGTCGGCCCATCTGTGTCGTGCTTGATATTTAGCACAAATAGCGCGCCTTGCATGCATTGCAAGGCGCGACACTGTGTCAATTATTCGTTGCCGGCGGATTTGCTGCCGGCACATCTTCCGCGGGCGCCTGCGTGGCGCCGGGTTCCTGTTGTTTTCCGAGGATGCGGGCGCGGATCTGCGGTTCGATATCGTCAGGCAGAACGGCCTCCAGCTTGCCCACCAGCCCGTCGAGGAAAGGCTTGGCCTTGGCCTGCGTGACCCATTCCGGCTGCGTCTTCACATCCACCAGCCAGTTCCAGAAGGCGACCGCGACGACGAGCAGCAGGATGCCGCGCGCCGCGCCGAACAGGAAACCGAGCGTGCGATCCAAAGCGCCGATGCGGCTGTCGATGATGAAATCGGCAATGCGCGAGGTGATGAAGGAAATCACGATCAGCGAGACGAGGAAAACCACGCCCGCCGAACCGGCAATGGCGATCTTGTCGTCATCGGTATAGTTGCGCGCATAGGGCAGCAGGACCGGATAGAGATAATAGGCGGCGGCGACCGAACCGGCCCAGCTCGCAATCGACAGAATTTCGCGGGAGAAGCCGCGGACCATCGCGAGAATGGCGGAGAAAAGAACAACGGCGATGACGATGCCGTCGAAAATTGTAATGGGCATATACCAACTCCGGAGGTGCGACGCCTTGTCAGACGCTGCCTTGCCAATTTTGCGATCCTCTTACACCACTGTTTCCCTTGGCGAAAGGATCAATATTCGTCGTCCTCAACCTGTTTGAACCGGTTGCCGGAGCCGGCGATGCGGGCCACGAGGTCCGGAAGGCTTTCGATTTCCGTCCAGCGCCCCTTGCCGCCTTTCGGCAATTCAGCCGAAGCAGAAGGCAGAAGTGCGGCGGAAAAGCCGAGTTTTTCAGCTTCTTTCAATCGCTGGCCCGTATGTGAGACCGGCCTTACCGCGCCCGACAGGCTGATTTCGCCGAAATAGACGCAATCGGCGGGCAGGGCAAGGCCGGCAAGCGAGGAAACCAATGCAGACGCAATCGCCATATCGGCGGCCGGTTCCGATATGCGGTATCCGCCGGCGATGTTGAGGTAAACATCGTGCTGGCCGAGTTTCACGCCGCAATGGGCCTCAAGTACGGCTAGAATCATGGCGAGCCGCGAACTGTCCCAGCCAACCACGGCACGGCGCGGCGTACCGAGCGAGGTGGCGGCGACCAGCGCCTGTACTTCGACGAGAATGGGGCGCGTGCCTTCCATGCCGGCGAAGACGGCGGCGCCCGGCGATTTTTCGTTGCGCTCGCCGAGGAAAAGTTCGGATGGGTTGGAAACCTCACGCAATCCCCGGTCCGACATCTCGAACACACCGATCTCGTCTGTCGGTCCGAAGCGGTTCTTCACGGTGCGCAGGATACGGTAATGATGGCCGCGATCACCTTCGAAATAGAGGACGGCGTCGACCATGTGTTCCACCACGCGCGGACCGGCAATCTGGCCTTCCTTGGTCACGTGGCCAACCAGCACCATGGTGGCGCCCGTCTGCTTGGCGAAACGGATCATCGCCTGCACGCCGGTGCGCACCTGCGTCACCGTGCCGGGAGCGGAATCGGCCGTGTCGCTCCACAGTGTCTGGATGGAATCGATGATGACGAGATCGGGCCGCTTGCCCTCGGAGATCGTCGCCAGAATATCCTCGACATTGGTTTCCGCGGCCAAAAGCACGTCGGTTTCCGCCGCACCCAGACGCTGGGCGCGCAGGCGCACCTGTGCCACCGCCTCTTCGCCGGAGACATAGATGATGCGATGCCCGCGCCGCGAAAGGGCGGCCGCCGCCTGCATGAGAAGGGTCGATTTGCCGATGCCGGGATCGCCGCCGATCAGGACGGCTGAACCGCGCACGAAACCGCCGCCGGTCGCCCGGTCGAGTTCACTGATGCCGGTCGGGATGCGCGGCGCTTCCTCGATTTCGCCGGACAGCGAGGTGAGCGTGACGGGCCGACCCTTCTTGGGTGTCTTGCCCGGCCCGGAGCCGATGCCGCCCATAGGGTCTTCCTCGACGATGGTATTCCACTCGCCGCAGCCTTCGCATTTTCCCGCCCAGCGGGTGTGAACCGTGCCGCAGTTCTGGCACACGAATTGGGTCTTGGCTTTGGCCATGTTATGTCAGTTTTCTTCTTGTTTGAAATCTTCGGCGGAAATGTCCTGATGGCCATGCAGCACGCGCATCACGGTTAGTTCGCCATTGTTGACACGAAAGAAAATCACACGATCTCGATACGCAATGCTGCGAAGCCCCGTGCCGTATCCGTGTCTTGAGACGCCGGTCAAACCAAGTGCCGCTATCGATTCGATTTTGTTATAGATATCGAGAACAAGGCGATCCGCAGCAACGGGATTTTCGGTTTCAATGTAAGCATGATCTTCGGCAAGATCGCGCCTTGCCCGCGTGGTCCAGATAGGAGTCCGGATTTTAATGATCGGTCCCCGTTTTCTGCTGGGCGGAAACGCGTTTGATATCGCTCAGAAAATCGTCTTGTGAGGCATAGCGGTGAACCCGGCCAGCCTCCGCGTCGTCAATACCCTCCTGTATCAGCAATCTAAGCGCGGCCCTCTTGCCTTCGTCACTGCTCAGCAATTGCAGGCTCGCATGAATGACGGCATCCGCATCGCTATAGATGCCTGCCGCCACCTGCTCTTCGATGAACTTCTCGTCCTGCTCGCTCAAATGGATTTCGGGCATTTCGATCTCCTTTTGTTCTCTTTTAGCACAGGTCGCGTCGGCTTTCCAAGAGCTAAAGGCGGCCCTCAGTCGTCCGCCATCAGATATTGCCGCTCGTAACGCAGACCAAGCCCCGTCAGCATCTCGTAGCCGATGGTGCCGGCCGCGCGTGCAGTCTCATCGACCGGAACGTTGGGGCCAAAAAGCTCGATATAGTCGCCGCTGCGGATGGCATTTGCCGGCACGTCCGTCACGTCGAAAATGGTGAGGTCCATGGTCACGCGGCCGGCGACGGGCACTTTATGGCCGTTGACCACGCCATAGGCGCCGCCATGGCCCATTTCGCGTAGCGGAATGCCGGAGCCGGAAAGCGAGCGCTGGTATCCATCCGCATAACCGACCGATGCGATGGCGAGCCGGCTTGCGCGCTTGAGCAGGAAGGTGCCGCCATAACTGACGGTCTGGCCTTCGCCGGCCTCGCGAATCTGGATGATCCGCGCCTCGGCCGTGGCCACAGGCCGCATCGGATTGGCCACGCCGTTCACCGCTTCACCGCCATAAAGCGCGATGCCGGGGCGGGTAAGGTCGAAATGATAGTCAGGGCCTAGAAATATCCCGGCGGAAGCCGAGAGGCTTGATTCGATACCTTCGAAAGCGGCGCTAACCTTCCGGAATGATTCGAGCTGCACCCTGTTCATCGGCGAGGAGGGCGTGTCGGCGCAGGCAAGGTGCGACAGCACCAGAACCGGGTCGAAACTCGCCGGCCGCGTCACGTCGTCGGCCAGAAACAGGGCGTCATCGAGCGGCAGCCCAAGGCGATTGAAGCCCGTATCCACATGCAGCGCGCAGGGGTGATCGCCCCGCTCGGCGACTGTCGCCATCCAGAAGGAAAGCTGCTCCTCGGAGGCCAGAACCGGCACGAGATCATTGTCGAAGACCTGCCGTTCCTGGCCTTGCCAGATGCCGGAAAGCACGAAGATGCGCGCTTCCGGGGCATAGGACCGCAGCGTCGCGCCCTCGGCCACCGTCGCCACGAAGAAGTCCCGCGCGCCGGCATGGTAAAGCGTCGCGCCGCAATCTTCGATACCGAGACCATAAGCATCGGCCTTGACGACAGCCGCCGTCCGCGCGCCTGCCGAGCGCTTCTTCATGTCCCGCCAATTATCGGCGAGAGCGCCGAGATCGACGGTCAGCCTCAGCGGGGCGGTTTCGAATGCTTCGGTTTCGTTTTCGGAAAATGTGTCTTCGAAGTCGTCTGTCATGCCATGCGTCCGGTTGATCTTGAACCGGTTCGGACCCTAGCACTTTTGTTCAAGACGGTAAGGACGGAATGCTCTAAACTTCGCTCATGCACAATGTTTCGCAGGAACAGGCCCTTGATTTCATGCCCGTTGCCACGACGGAAACCACGCGTTTCTGGCGTGACCGGCGTTTTGGCGGCATGGAATGCCTGAGCGCGACTTTTCTCACCCATGAATATTCACCGCATGCGCATGACACGTTTTCCATAGGTGCCATCGAAAGCGGCTCGCAGATCTCCACCATTCAGGGCACGACCGAACAGACCGGGCCGGGGCATCTTTACCTCATCAACCCGGATGAGATTCACGATGGCGCGCCGGGCGGCGGCGGTTATCGCTACCGGATGATCTATCCCGATACGGAACTGCTGCGGGAGATTATCGAGGATGTGACGGGCAGGGCGTTTCACGGCACGCCGTCCTTTCCGAAGTTCCTGCCGCGCGATCCGCAGATGGCGACGGCCTTCCAGATGGCACATCGGCGGCTGGAGGCGAAAACCGGCGCACTCGAAGCGGATGAGGGCATGTTCTCGGTTCTGGCGGTGCTGTTCGGCAGGCATGGCAGCGCCATCATCCTGCCGGTCGAAACCCGCGAGAAAACGGCGGTCCATACCGCGCGGGATTATCTCACCGACAATTACGAGAGCGATATCGGGCTGGAGGAGCTGGCCTCCATCGCCGGTCTCAGCCGGGCGCATCTCATCCGCGCCTTTCGCAAGGAATTTCACATCACCCCGCATGCCTATCTGACGGATGTGCGCATCCGCAGGGCGCGGCGTCTGCTGCGCGCCGGCGAGATGCCGGCCGAAGTGGCGGCGCTCTGCGGTTTTGCCGATCAGGCGCATTTCACCCGGCACTTCAAGGCGCGCACGGGCGTTACGCCGGGACAGTTTCGGACGGGGTGAAGTTCCGCACATCTTTCCCTCCGCAACATCACTTTCGTTCAAGACCGCGGCGGGGCGTGGGCGTAATCCCTTTCGTCTGAAAGGGAGAATGCGATGTCCATATCGGGAAAACGCCCGGAATTTATCGCGGGGCTGAGGGCCGCCGCGCCATTGCTGGTCGCCATGGTGCCGATCGGCGTGGTGTTCGGTGCAGTCGCCATCGGCAAGGGCCTGTCGCCGCTGGAGGCCTCGCTGATGTCGCTGCTGGTCTTTGCCGGCGGCTCGCAATTCGTCGCCATGGATCTCTGGACCCATCCGGCCAGCTGGAGCGCGCTCGGTTTCGCGGCTCTGCTGGTCAATCTGCGCCATGTGCTGATGAGCGCCTCCATCGCCGGCAAGATGGATGATTTCAGGGGCTGGCGGAAATATGCGGCCATGCTGGTGCTGACGGATGAATCCTGGGCGCTGTCGGAATTCCGGGTCATCGCCGGCAGGCTGACGGCGGCCTTCTTCACGGGTGCTGCGCTCTCCATCTATCTCGTCTGGAACCTCGCAACCCTTGCCGGTGCGCTGCTTGGCTCGGTGGTGGGAGACATGTCGGTCATCGGTCTGGATTTCGCCTTTCCCGCCGTCTTCATCGTGCTTCTCATGGGCTTCTGGAAGGGCAGGGAAACCGGCTTCGTGCTTCTGGCCAGCGCATCCGCCGCCTATCTCACGCATGCGGTGGTTCCGGGTGCCTGGTATATCGCCGCCGGTGCGCTGGCGGGGCTTGCCGTCGCCGCCTTCGGCCGTGAGGAACAGGCGGAGCAGCCGGCATGACGCTCGACCCGAATACGCTGCTGACGATCCTTGCCATGATGGCGGCAACCATCGCCACACGCCTTGGCGGCCTGCTGATGGTCAATCATTTCGCCCTGACGCCGCGTCTAAAAAAGGCGCTCGGCGTGGTGCCGCCCGCCGTTCTTATGGCCGTGGTCACACCGACGGCGCTCGCCAGCGGATTGGCGGAAACCATCGCCTGCGCAATAACCGCCGTCGCCGCGCTCCGTCTCAGCCTGCTGCCGGCCGCCGCGCTCGGCGTTGCGTCCGTGGCACTGCTGCGCGGAATCGGATTGTAAGAAAAGTCTGCCAAGGCCCTGAAAAGATTCTGGCCTTGTGTTCGGAATGCGGGCTGGCGGCGAGGGTGAAAGATGTTTCACCCTCGCCATATCCAGATCAATGCTCTTCGTACTGGGTGAAGCTCGGATCGGCGAGATCCGCAAAGCGGGTGAATTCGGACTGGAAGGCGAGCTTCACCGTGCCGGTCGGTCCGTGACGCTGCTTGGCGATGATGACGTCTGCCGTGCCTTTCACCTTGTCGAACAGGGCTTCCCACTCGGCATATTTGGGATCGGAAATATCGCGCGGTTCCATGTTCTTGACGTAATATTCCTCACGGAACACGAACAGCACGACGTCGGCGTCCTGCTCGATCGAGCCGGATTCACGAAGGTCGGAAAGCTGCGGGCGCTTGTCTTCGCGGTTTTCCACCGCACGGGAGAGCTGTGAGAGCGCGATGATCGGAACGTTGAGTTCCTTGCCCAGCGCCTTCAGACCCGTGGTGATCTGGGTGATTTCCTGCACGCGGTTTTCACCGCCCTTGCCGCCGCCGGTCATCAGCTGAATATAGTCCACGACCAGAACATCGAGGCCGCGCTGGCGCTTCAGGCGGCGGGCGCGGGCGGAAAGCTGGGCAATCGAGATACCACCGGTCTGGTCGATATAAAGCGGCACCTTCTGCATCATCTGGCTGCAGGCGACGAGCTTTTCGAAATCGGCCTCGGTAATGTCACCACGGCGGATTTTCGAGGAGGAGACTTCCGTCTGCTCGGAAATGATACGGGTGGCCAGCTGTTCGGACGACATTTCGAGCGAATAAAAGCCGACGACGCCGCCGTTCTTCGCCTTGAACGAACCGTCCGGCTGCACTTCTTGCTCATACGAGGCGGCGATATTGTAGGCGATGTTGGTCGCAAGCGAGGTCTTGCCCATACCCGGACGACCCGCAAGCACGATAAGGTCGGAACGCTGCAGGCCGCCCATGCGGCCGTCGAGCGAATGAATGCCGGTGGAAATGCCGGAGAGGTTGCCGTCGCGTTCGAAGGCGGCGCCCGCCATGTCGATCGCCAACGCCACCGCATCGTTGAACGACTGGAAACCGCCGTCGTAACGGCCGGTTTCCGCCAGCTCGAACAGGCGGCGTTCGGTGTCTTCGATCTGCGCCTGCGGTGGCATGTCGAGCGGCGCGTCATAGGCGATGTTGACGACATCCTCTCCGATCTGGATCAGCGCGCGGCGCAGCGCCAGATCATAGATCGCCCGGCCGTAATCTTCCGCATTGATGATCGATACGGCTTCGGCCGCCAGACGTGCGAGGTACTGCGCCACCGTCAGGTCGCCGATCTTGTCATCGGCCGGCAGGAAGGTCTTGATCGTCACCGGATTGGCGGTCTTGCCCATGCGGATAATATCGCCCGCCACCTCGAAAATCTTGCGGTGCAGCGGCTCGTAAAGATGCACGGGCTTCAAGAAGTCCGAGACGCGGTAATAGGCGTCGTTATTGACGAGGATGGCGCCCAGCAGCGCCTGTTCGGCCTCGATGTTGTTCGGCGCCTCGCGGTAATGCGGTTCCGCCGGCTGCGCGGGGGTGATCTTTCTCACAGCGTCGTTCATGGTTTGCGCGATCTCCCTTTGCCTTTGTCCTTAAACCTCGGGTTTGGCTTCCTGGGGCATGGCAGTCAATGATATTGTTGCAACACTCTGTGGCAGGCTGACGTCTGCTCCGTGCAGCTGGATCACATCTTCAGTTGTCCCCAGCAATCCACAGGGTGGTGGGGACAAGGTGCCGGAATTTTCCGGCGAGGTGATTCGCTGCCATGAGTTTACCGCATGGCAGACCCGGCATGAAAGAAACTTGAAAATCGTCAGGCTTCCGAATAAATAGGCAGAAAATAAATAGTATCCTAATTATAAGGTTTGCTGATATGTCCCGCGAGACCGACAAGGAACAGCTTCTGGATGAAGTCTCCGCTTTCACCCGCAAACTGCGCGCGTTTTTCGATGCGCGGGTAGGGGAAAGCGGGCTGACGCTGGCCCGTGCGCGTGCGCTTTTTGCGCTGTCGCGGCGTGGTGCGCTGACCCAGACGGAACTTGCCGAGGAAATGGAAATCGAAACCCCGACGCTGGTGCGGGTGCTGGATGGCATGGAGAAACAGAACCTCATCGAGCGCCGCTCCGATGAGAACGACCGTCGCGCCAAACGCATCCACATGACGGCGGAAGGTGAGAAGACCTCGGAAACGGTGCAGGCGGTGGCAAAGACGCTGCGTTCGGAAATCGCCGCCGATATTTCCTCACAGGAACTGGCGATGGCGCTCGATGTGATGCGCCGGCTTTCCGCCAATCTGCAAAACCTCGCAGCCGGGAGGGCGCAATCGTGAGCAGCGTGTTGCCGCAAACCACGGATGAGGCCGCTTCCGAAAACGCCGAGGCGACCGCCGCCACCACAGCGTTTCCGAAAGAGGAGGCGCCTGCGCCGTCAAGTGCTGCGGGCGCGGGCGAGACCGTGCCGGAGCCTGCCCCTCCCGCCGCGCCGCAGCCGGTTGAGCGGCCGCTGTGGCTGCGGCTCTGCTTTATCTTCGCCGGCCTGTCGTTCTTCATTACCCAGGGGCTGGGCATGAACCTCCTCATGGCCAATATCTACCAGTTGCAGGGTGAGTTTTCCGCAACGGTGGCGGAGGTGGCGTGGCTTTCCGCCGCCTATATGGCGCCCTATGCCACCTTCTCCATCGCGCTCTTCAAGGTGCGGGCGCAATATGGCCTGCGGCCCTTTGCCGAACTCTCGATCGTCGCCTTCGTTGTCGCGTCCTGCCTCAATCTCTTCGTCACGGATCTGCATTCGGCCATCGTCATCCGTTTCGTCAGCGGCATGGCGGCGGCGCCGATTTCCTCGCTCGGCTTCCTCTATATTCTGGAGGCCTTTCCGCCGGCGCGGAAATTCTCGCTCGGTTTCAGCATCGCGCTGACAGGCACCCTGCTGTCGGCGCCGCTGGCCCGCATCGTTTCGCCCTCCCTGCTGGAAATCGGCGGCTGGAACGCGCTCTATTCCATGGAAGTGGGATTTGCGCTGATCGCCGGCGCCATGATCCACGTTCTCAAGGTCACGCCGCCGCCGCGCGCGAAAGTCATCGAGCGCATGGATATTCTGAGTTATCTGCTGTTTGCCGGCGGTCTCGGTTGTCTTGCGATCATGCTTACGCTTGGCCGGTTCTACTGGTGGTTCGAGACGTGGTGGCTGGGCGCGCTTCTGGCGACGTCGATCGCGCTTCTGACGCTGATGGCCTTCATCGAACTGCCGCGCAAGTACCCGCTGCTCGACCTGCGCTGGATTTTCTCGAAGACCAATCTGCATGTCATTGCGGTGCTGCTCGTCTACCGCGCGGTTTCTTCTGAACAATCCTCTACGGCGGTCAGCTTTTATCAGCAGCTCGGCCTGCTGAATGACCAGACGACCACGCTTTACGCGCTGGTGCTGCTGGCCACCGTGCTTGGCGGTGCCGCCTGCGCCTGGCTGATGCTGACGAAATATGTCGATACCGCCCATGTGATCGCATTGACGCTGATTGCGGCCGGCTCGTTCATGGACAGCCAGTCCACCAATCTGACGCGGCCCGAGCAAATGTATCTCAGCCAGATGATGATTGCCTTTGGCGCGGCCATGTTCCTGCCGCCGGTCATGTCCAAGGGGTTTGCCGCGGCCCTCGCCAGAGGTGCGCCCTATCTGGTGAATTTCATCACCATCTTCCTGTTTACCCAGATCACGGGCTCGATGCTGATGACCGGGCTGCTCGGCAGTTTCGTAACGCTGCGGGAGAAGTTTCACTCCAATATTCTGGTGGAAAATATCCTGCTCACCAATCCCCTGGTCGCCCAGCGCGTGTCGCAGCTTTCCGGCTCCTACAGCCATGTCATCACCGATCCGGCGCTGCTGAAGGCGGAAGGTCTGGCGCTGCTTGGCCAGCAGGTCAGCAGGGAAGCTTATGTGCTCGCCTATAATGATACGTTCCTGCTGATATCCGTCGTTTCGGCGCTGGCCTTGGTCGCGCTTTTACTCCACCTTGCATGGTTGCGCATCCGTCCGTTCCTCGCGGGGAACAATGCCGATGCCGCGCCGGCGCCACAGTCTTGAACCTCCAAGAGTGACATTATGCTGAAGAAGTTTTTTACTCCCGTTTCCATCCTCGTTCTGCTCGGCGGCGTCGCCGGTGTGGCGCTCGTGCTTTACGCCTGGCGGCTGCCGCCCTTCCTCTCCACCGTCGAAATGACCGACAACGCCTTCGTGCGCGGTTATGTGACGACCATGAGCCCGCAGGTCAGCGGTTATGTCGTGGATGTCCCGGTGAAGGACTATCAGGAAGTCAAGCAGGGCGCCCTGCTGGCCAGGATCGACGACCGTATCTATCGCCAGAAACAGGCGCAGGCGGAAGCCACGCTCGATACCCACAAGGCAGCGCTCGATAATTCCCGCCAGCAGGAAAATGCCGCCAATGCCAATATCCGCTCCAGCGAGGCGGCGGTCGACAGCGCCGAGGCTTCGCTGAAACAGGCGCAGCTCGCCTCCGACCGGCAGGATAACCTCATCAAGAGCGGTGCCGGAACCTCCAGCCTGCAGGAAGAAGCCCATGCCGCGCTTGAAAAGGCGCGCGCATCGCTGTCGCAGGCGAAAGCGGCGCTCGAGGTCTCCCGTCAGGATCTGCAGACGATCATCGTCAACCGCAGCTCATTGCAGGCCGCTGTCGCCAATGCCGAAGCCGCCGTCGAGCTCGCTCGCATCGACCTCGCCAACACCGAAATCCACGCGCCCGTGGATGGCAGGCTCGGCGAAGTGGGCGTCCGCACCGGCCAATATGTCACCGCCGGCACGCAGCTGATGGCCGTCGTGCCGCATGATGTCTGGGTTATCGCGAATTTCAAGGAAACCCAGCTCGCCGGCATGCAGGTGGGCCAGCCGGTGACGATTTCAGTCGACGCGCTGCATCGCCGCAAGCTGACCGGCCATGTGGAGCGGTTCTCGCCCGCGACGGGTTCGGAATTCGCCGTCATCAAGCCTGACAATGCGACCGGCAATTTCGTGAAGATCGCCCAGCGTCTCGGCGTGCGGATCGTGATCGATGCGGATCAGCCGCTCGCGGCGGAGCTTTCGCCGGGCATGTCGGTGGTGGTGCATGTGGATAAGAGCAAGGCGCCGGATGGGGCGGAGACGGCGGCGAAGTAGTCTTGCTCTGGAGTGTGCCGAGAGGCACCCCCCTCTGTCCTGCCGGACATCTCCCCCTCAAGGGGGGAGATCGACTCGTGGTCAGGTCTTGCCTATCTCAACAGTTGCGAACGAAGCGGTGGTAGCGCCGCTTGCCGATCTCTCCCCTTGAGGGGGAGATGCCCGGCAGAGCAGAGGGGGGTATCCAACGGCAAACTCGAAGCCCGCAAACAAAAAACCCCGGATGTCGCCATCCGGGGTTTTCCTTTGGCCATTAAGCCAAATCTTATTCGTCGTCGCCGTCGCGGTCAGCTTCCGGATCGAAGAAGTCTTCCGGACGCAGCGCGTCTTCGTCAACGCCGTAGATGGCGTCAGCGGAGGTGAGGCTTTCGCCCTTGGCCTGACGTTCTGCTTCTTCAGCCGAACGGGCAACGTTCAGCTCAACCTGAAGCTCGACTTCGGCATGCAGGTGCAGGGTGACGTTGTGCAGGCCGATGGTCTTGATCGGCGTGTTCAGTTCAACCTGGTTGCGGCCGATGTTGAAGCCTTCGGCGCCGAGGATTTCGACGACGTCGCGAGCAGCAACAGAACCGTAGAGCTGGCCGGTTTCGCCAGCCGAACGGACGACGATGAAGGACTTGCCTTCGAGAGCCTCGGCAACCTTCTGGGCTTCCGACTTGCGCTCGAGGTTACGGGCTTCGAGCGTTGCGCGCTCGGTTTCGAAACGGGTCTTGTTGGCGGCGTTGGCGCGCAGCGCCTTGCCCTGCGGCAGCAGGAAGTTACGGGCATAGCCGTCGCGAACCTTGACGGTTTCGCCCATCTGGCCGAGCTTGTTGATGCGTTCGAGAAGAATAACGTCCATCTTCTTGATCCTTTCTATGGTTTGGTTTCGTTCGTTGTGTCGGTTTTCCGTGCCGGCGTCAGAGAGATCGTGCTGCGCACGTCGCTCAGGCCGAGCACGAGAATGATGAACAGCGGAAAGACAAAGACCGCCGAGAGATAAGCGAGGATGAGAACCGGCAGCCGCCAGTCCTTTCCGCGCGCTTTTTTATGCAGCGAGGCATAACCCGCCATCAGGAAGCCCGCGCCGAAGGTGCCGCAGATGACGGCACCAACCATGGCGGCAACGCCCCCGAAGAACATGGCGAGGATGCCGCCGAGAAAGATGAAGATCGCATTGCGGTGCATGCGCAGCGCGGAAGCAATGTCTTCGCGCGGACGAAGTCCCTTGCCGAAGGAACCGACCAGCCGGGTCGCGAAATAATAGGCCGCAAACAGCAGGATGACCCAGAGGCCGCCCTGAACGATCGGCAGCATCAGTACGAACAGCGACTTCGCCCGCGCCAGTCCCTCGACATCGGGTTGGAACAAAGGTTCGCTATTCTGAACCGAGGTCATAATCACGTCGATCAGACGCGCGACGAGATCGGGACCATAACCGATCATCCAGCCGAGAATAACGACGGCGACAGAGACCAGAATGCAAAGATGCAGCACGATGCCGGACAGCGGATACCAGGCAAGCAGATCATCCGGGCCGCCAAGTTCGGAAGCCGGGCGCGCCAGATTGGCGAGATGCGAAAGCCAGCCGGCCGGGATCAGCGTGAAGATGGCAATGGTCAGCGCGAAAAGCGGCGACATGACCAGCGCACCGATAAGGGCCGTGGTGATGATGGCGACGACGGCGGCGCGATTGCCCCAGCCCATGCCGGCGATCAGGATCGGCATGGCGGAACCGGCATAGAGCAGGAAGGAAAAGGACGACTGTGCCGTTGCGCCAAGCGTTAAAAACGCGGCGCATATGCCGGCGAGAACGCCGGTGATCAGCACTGTCTGGTTCAACTTTTGCACTTCGCTGTCCTGCTGAAACTAAAGCAGTTAGAGGATCGCTCCTTGGAGCCTCATCCCCAACATGGGTTTTATGGTATCGATCCGCGCCCAACGCGGAAGGATTTGGAACTCGCAACCCACTGATTAAAAGTCAGTTGCTTCAACGGATAAAACGAGGCCGCACCAAAAAAAGCGCAGCCTCGCTTCAATTCATTACGCTACGACGTAGGGCAGCAGGCCGAGGAAACGGGCGCGCTTGATCGCCTGGGCGAGTTCGCGCTGCTTCTTCTGGGAAACGGCCGTGATGCGGGACGGAACGATCTTGCCGCGCTCGGAAATGTAGCGCTGCAGGAGACGAACGTCCTTGTAGTCGATCTTCGGAGCGTTGGCGCCGGAGAAGGGGCACGTCTTGCGACGGCGGTGGAACGGGCGGCGTGCCTGGGAAGAGGATGCGTCAGCCATTGATCAAAACTCCTTCTTATGCACGGTCTTCGCGCGGACGGCGCGGACGGTCTTCGCGGGGACCACGATCTTCACGCGGGCCACGGTCCGGACGGTCGCCATCGCGGCGCGGACGGTCGTCACGGTCGCGCTTCTGCATCATCGCGGACGGGCCTTCTTCGTGGGCTTCGACGGCGATGGTCATGTAGCGAAGAACGTCTTCGTTGATGCGCATCTGGCGCTCGACTTCATGGATGGCGGCCGCCGGAGCGTCGATGTCCATGAGAGCGTAGTGAGCCTTGCGGTTCTTCTTGATGCGGTAGGTGAGGGACTTCAGACCCCAGTTCTCGATGCGTCCGACTTTGCCGCCGAACGATTCGATAACGCCCTTGTACTGCTCGACAAGTGCGTCGACCTGCTGGGCAGAAATATCCTGCCGGGCAAGGAAGATGTGTTCGTAAAGAGCCATTTAAGCTTTGCCTTTCTTGCGTTTCGTCCTTCACCCGGCAACGGCGCTAAGCCTCAACGACTGCTCCTGAAAAGGCACGAGGCCTTAAAGCAAGAAAAGCGTTGTTCGAGACGGTCGAGAGCGGAGACACGGGAGGCCGGAAAAACCTTATGGTTCCTGCTGTTCCGTTGCCGGAACCAGCCCTCCGTTCAGCCACCAGCCAATTGGACCGGGTGTTGTGAACAGCGCGCTTATACGGATTTTTGCCCGGAATGCAAGGGCAAGAGCGAAAAAAGCGCGCCGGTCGATCCTCAAATCGCCATCGGATATTGCCGATGGATCGTCGCAACGCCCTTCAGCACCTCGTCCGACAGGGTCACATCCGCCGCTGCGATATCCGTCTTCAACTGTTCCATCGTCGTCGCGCCGATGATGGCCGAGGCCATGAAGGGCCGGGTGAGGCAGAAGGCGATGGCGAGCTGGGCCGGGTCGATGCCGTGCGCGGCCGCAAGCTCCAGATAGGCCTTGACCGGGGCTTCCTGATGCGGCTGCAGGCGGCCGCCGAGGTCGTGATTGATGCTGGCGCGCGATCCCGCCGGACGGGCGCCGTTCTGGTATTTGCCGGTGAGCAGACCCGCCGCCAGCGGCGAATAGGCGAGCAGGCCGACATCTTCATGATGGGCGACTTCCGCCATGTCGAGGTCGAAGCTGCGATAGAGCAGGTTATATTCGTTCTGGATGGTGGCGATACGCGGCAGGCCGTTGGCCTCGGCGATATCGATATATTTCTGCGTGCCCCAGGCGCTTTCGTTGGAGAGGCCGATGGCGCGGATCTTGCCGGCTTTCACCAGTTCGCCGAGCGTTTCTAGCTTTTCGGTGATTTCGGCGAGCGTACGCTCTTTCGCCTGACCGGAAGCATCGAAGCTCCAGACACCGCGGAAATGGTAGGTGCCGCGATTCGGCCAGTGAATCTGGTAGAGGTCGATGTAATCGGTCTTCAGCCGCCTGAGGCTGGTATCCACCGCCTCGCGGATTGCGGTGGCGTCAATATCGCGGCCGCCGCGAATATAGTCGCGGCCCGAGCCGGCGACCTTGGTGGCGAGCACGACCTGATCGCGTTTGCCGGTCTTTTCAAACCATGTGCCGATGTAATCCTCGGTCCGGCCCTGTGTTTCGGCGGAAACGGGGGTGGTGGGGTAAAGCTCGGCCGTATCGAAGAAATTGACGCCGTTTTCGACGGCGTAATCCATCTGCGCATGCGCTTCGGCTTCGGTATTCTGCGTGCCCCACGTCATCGTGCCGAGGCAGATTTCGGACACGGAGATACCCGTGCGACCCAGTAGTTTTTGTTTCATGGAGGTGTCCCGGTGCTTGGCCAGTTTTGGAAGGTGGTGTGAAACTAATCGGGAATTGCCGCAGTGCAAGAAAAAATATGATGAAAAGAAAGGGGAAAACGGGACGGCAAAACCCCTCACAACAGCCTGCCATAGGGCTTCAAGCCTTGACTTCGCCGGCGGGAATGTGAATGGAAGTCCGAAAGAATAAAGGCAAGGCCAGACAAGAAGGACGACATCCCATGGGTATTGCATTCACATTTCCCGGTCAGGGAAGCCAGGCCGTCGGCATGGGCAAGGAGCTGGCGGATACCTATCCGGAAGCGCGCGCCGTGTTCCAGGAAGTCGACGAGGCGCTTGATCAGAAGCTTTCCGACATCATGTGGAACGGCCCGGAAGAGACGCTGACGCTGACGGCGAACGCCCAGCCGGCCCTCATGGCTGTCTCCATGGCGGTCATGCGCGTTCTCGAGGCGCGCGGCTTCAAGCTGTCCGATACGGTTTCTTATGTGGCCGGCCATTCGCTCGGCGAATATTCGGCGCTCTGCGCCGCAGGCACCTTCTCGATTGCCGATACAGCCCGTCTTCTGCGCATTCGCGGCAATGCCATGCAGGCCGCCGTGCCGGTCGGCGAGGGTGCCATGGCTGCGATCATCGGGTTGGAGCATGATGCGGTCTCAGCCATCTGCGAGGAAGCGGGCGTGCTCGGCGTCTGCCAGATCGCCAACGACAATGGCGGCGGCCAGCTGGTCATTTCCGGTGGCAAGGCTGCCGTCGAAAAGGCAGCCGCGATCGCTTCCGAAAAGGGCGCCAAACGCGCCATCATGTTGCCGGTTTCCGCTCCTTTCCACTCCGCGCTGATGGCGCCGGCGGCGGAAGCGATGCGCGAGGCGCTGGCGAAAGTCGAAAAGCACAATCCTGTGGTGCCGGTCATCGCCAATGTGCGCGCCGCTCCCGTTTCCGACGCCAATGAGATCGCCGCCCTGCTGGTCGAACAGGTGACGGGCCAGGTGCGCTGGCGCGAGACGGTTGAGTGGTTCGCCGCCAACAACGTAACCCAGCTTTACGAAATCGGCTCCGGCAAGGTGCTGACGGGCCTTGCCCGCCGTATCGACAAGACGGTGAACGGCGTTGCCGTCAACGGTGCGGCCGATATCGACCAGCTGCTTGCCACGCTTATCGGCTGAGGCGGGCTTTGCCCCGCACCGGCTTTTTATTTTGACAATTCCCGATGCAGAGCCGCAAAACTTCCTGCGGACTTGCCATAAAGAAGGAACGAACCATGTTTGATCTGACAGGCCGCAAGGCTCTCGTAACCGGCGCGACCGGCGGCATCGGCGAAGAAATCGCCCGCACCCTGCATGCCCAGGGCGCAATCGTCGGCCTGCACGGCACCCGCGTTGAAAAGCTCGAGGCCCTGGCGGCGGAACTTGGCGACCGCGTCAAGATTTTCCCGGCCAACCTTTCCGACCGCGCCGAAGTCAAGGCGCTGGGTGAAAAGGCCGAAGCCGAGCTGGAAGGCGTCGATATTCTCGTCAACAATGCCGGCATCACCAAGGATGGCCTCTTCGTGCGCATGAGCGACGAGGACTGGGACAATGTCATCGAGGTGAACCTGACGGCGATGTTCCGTCTGACGCGCGAGTTGACGCACCCGATGATGCGCCGCCGTTTCGGCCGCATCATCAACATCACCTCCATCGTCGGCGTCACCGGCAATCCCGGTCAGGTCAACTACTGCGCTTCCAAGGCCGGCATGATCGGTTTTTCGAAGTCGCTGGCGCAGGAAATCGCCACCCGCAACGTCACCGTCAATTGCGTGGCCCCGGGCTTCATCGAAAGCGCCATGACCGGCAAGCTGAACGACAAGCAGAAAGAGGCCATCATGGGCGCCATTCCCATGAAGCGCATGGGCACGGGAGCGGAAATCGCCTCGGCCGTGCTTTACCTCGCTTCCAACGAGGCGGGCTACATGACGGGCCAGACCCTGCACGTTAATGGCGGCATGGCGATGATCTGAGGCGCTCCCAAGGCGTCTTGAAATGATTGCGGCGCTGTTCAGGCATCCTCCCGGGTGTCCCGCGCCGCAAGGCTCCGCTTGCCGGTTCCGGCGAAATTGCCTGTCATACGCTGTGCTTAGCGCGTTTTCAGGCTTTTCGACCGATTGAAACCATGTTAAGCGGGCCAAGACTGTGAACAGTCGTCCCGGAGAGACAGGAAGCCGTTGCGATTTTGTGTGACGATGTCTAGCTTGGACCGGGTTGAACGGGTTTGCCAGCGGTGCCGGATTTGAACGGCGCATGAGGGCTTCTAACAGGGCAGGGTGCCGAAAGGCATTCCCTTTCAAAATAAAGGTCGAGGAAACCGACATGAGCGATATCGCAGAACGCGTAAAGAAAATTGTAATTGATCATCTTGGCGTTGACGCCGACAAGGTTGTTGAAGGCGCCAGCTTCATTGACGATCTGGGCGCTGATTCGCTCGACACCGTTGAACTGGTCATGGCTTTCGAAGAAGAATTCGGCGTTGAAATCCCCGACGACGCAGCTGACTCGATCCTGACCGTTGGCGACGCCGTCAAGTTCATCGAGAAGGCCCAGGCCTGATCGACCTTCATCGGGAAGGTGGCATATCTTCCCGTCTTGGCCCGGCTTGTCCGGGCCAATGTTTTATAGGCAGGCGGGACGTGCCCGAAGGGCGCGGGTTCCGGGTGTCGCAAGGGGTTACGGGCCGTAACAACGCTGCCTGTAACTTTCGTGCAAAGATTTAGAAATACTGCAGCCTGTCGCGAGCGCCATTCCACGGTGCCCGGCGTTGCAGAAAGACCGATGATTTGGATAAGGGCGGAGCATTGGCGATGAGGCGTGTCGTTATCACCGGTACCGGCATGGTATCTCCTCTTGGATGCGGAACGGAAGTGACCTGGGAACGGCTTTTGGCCGGCCAGAACGGCGCCCGTCTCGTGACGGAATTCGAGGTCGAGGACCTGCCCGCAAAGATCGCCTGCCGCATTCCCGTCGGCGATGGCTCCGATGGCACCTTCAATGCCGATGACTGGATGGAGCCCAAGGAACAGCGCAAGGTCGATCCCTTCATCGTTTACGGCATGGCTGCCGCCGACATGGCGCTTGCCGATGCCAACTGGCATCCGGAAACGGATGAGGACCAGATTGCCACCGGCGTTCTGATCGGCTCCGGCATCGGCGGTCTGGAAGGCATCGTCGAGGCGGGTTACACGCTGCGCGACAAGGGCCCGCGCCGCATTTCGCCATTCTTCATTCCCGGCCGTCTGATCAACCTCGTATCCGGCCAGGTTTCCATTCGCCACAAGCTGCGTGGACCGAACCACGCCGTGGTGACCGCCTGCTCGACCGGCGCGCACGCCATTGGCGATGCAGCCCGCCTGATCACGCTTGGCGACGCCGACGTCATGGTCGCCGGTGGCGCCGAATCGCCGGTCTGCCGCATTTCGCTTGCCGGTTTTGCCGCCTGCAAGGCGCTTTCGACCCAGCACAACGACGATCCGCAGAAGGCTTCGCGCCCCTATGACCGCGACCGCGACGGTTTCGTTATGGGCGAGGGCGCCGGCATCGTCGTTCTCGAAGAACTCGAGCATGCCAAGGCACGCGGCGCGAAGATTTACGCCGAAGTCGTCGGTTACGGCCTTTCCGGTGATGCCTATCACATCACGGCTCCGTCCGAGGACGGCGACGGTGCCTATCGCTGCATGTCGATGGCGCTGAAGCGCGCCGGCCTGACGGCGGATGATATCGACTACATCAACGCCCACGGCACCTCCACCATGGCTGACACGATCGAGCTTGGTGCTGTGGAGCGCCTGGTCGGCGAATCGGCTCCAAAGATTTCCATGTCTTCCACCAAGTCGGCCACCGGCCATCTTCTCGGTGCTGCCGGCGCCATCGAGGCGATTTTCGCGACGCTTGCGATCCGCGACAACATCGTTCCGCCGACGCTCAACCTCGACAATCCCGATGTCGAGACGAAGATCGACCTCGTGCCGCACAAGGCACGCAAGCGGCAGGTCAATGTGGCGCTCTCGAATTCCTTCGGTTTCGGCGGCACCAACGCCTCCCTCGTGCTGCGTCGTTACGAAGCATAATCGCGGCGGCGGTTTGCCGTCGCGGTGGCGTCCGCGCCGCAAGCCGCTCGTGGCGGTTGCGGCGTTCTCCTGCCGGACGCTGACAAGCATGTTCTTTCCTTTGAAGAACGCATTGCGGCTTGCGAAAGTCATTCCGATTTTCGCGCCGATATTGTAGTCGTTTATGGAAGGCGTTTGCCGGTTCGGGATAATTTCCGGCCGCAGGCGGCTTCCTCCAGCGGCTTTGTCCGAAACGATGTTCGTGAAGCAGCATATCAGGGCTTCACGATATCTCCATGTGGTGCGGGAAGGCATTCCGAACCTGTTTTTGCCGCATTACCTGCGCAAAAAGCGCTGACAACGCCGAACTGAAAAGGACCGACGGTGAGCGACACGAACCAGAACAGCCAGGGACCATACGGACAAAACGGCGCGGGCGAAGGCAATCGCGGCCCGATCATTCCGAAATCCCCGACGGAGGCCCTGCGGCCGGAAAAGGTGCCGGCGCCGCCGAAGCGCTCCCGCAAGGCCCATGGCCAGCTTGTGATCTTCCTGAATTTCCTGATGACGCTTGCGGTCGCCGTCTGTGTGCTGGCCATTGTCGCCTTTTATTACATGATCAATGCGTTCCAGGAGCCCGGTCCGCTTCAGACGAACACCCACTTCACGGTGCGCAATGGTGCGGGCATCATCGAGATCGCCAATAATCTCGAGCGCAACGAGGTTATTTCAAATGCCCGCGTCTTCCGCCTGATGACGGGCAGCTACCTGCAAAAGGACCAGACGCTGAAGGCCGGCGAATATGAGATCAAGGCCGGCGCATCGATGAAGGACATCATGCTGCTGCTGGAATCCGGCAAGTCGATCCTTTATTCCGTGTCGCTGCCGGAGGGCCTGACCGTGAAGCAGATGTTCGCGCGCCTTGCCGCAGACGACGTGCTGGACGGCGAACTGCCCTCGGCCCTGCCGTCGGAAGGCAGCCTGCGGCCCGATACCTATCGTTTTACCCGAGGCACCAAGCGCGAAGAGATCATCAACCAGATGAGTGCGGCGCAGGACAAGCTGATCGACATGATCTGGGAAAGGCGCGACCCCGACCTGCCGATCAAGACCGTCGAGGAATTCGTGACACTTGCCTCGATCGTCGAGAAGGAAACCGGCAAGGATGACGAGCGCGCCCATGTCGCCTCCGTCTTCTATAATCGCCTGAAGAAGGGCATGCGCCTGCAATCCGATCCGACGATCATCTACGGCCTGTTCGGCGGCGAGGGCAAACCCTCCGACCGTCCGATCTACCAGTCGGACCTGCAGAAACAGACGCCGTTCAACACCTATGTGATCAAGGGTCTGCCGCCGTCGCCCATCGCCAATCCGGGCCGGGCGGCGCTTGAGGCCGTTGCCAATCCATGGCGCACGGACGACCTTTATTTCGTGGCCGACGGCACGGGTGGCCACGTCTTTGCCAAGACGCTGGAAGAGCACAACGCCAATGTGCGCCGCTGGCGCAAGATCGAGGCCGAAAAGGCGGCCTCCGGCGGCAATCCCGAAGTTGTCGTGGATGGCCAGCCGGGCGGCGCCGAGGCGGAAAAACCGGCCAACAACTGATAATCGCGACCGGGCCCTGCGATCCACAGGGCCCGGTTTTGTACGGCATGACGGGGGGCTTCCAGATATGACATTGCAATCGATGACCGGCTTTGCGCGCAGCGAAGGGACCTCCGGCCGTTACCGCTGGGCGTGGGAATTGCGTTCGGTGAACGGCAAGGGGCTCGATGTGCGTCTGCGCCTGCCCACCGGTCTGGAGGCCTTGGAAACCGGCCTGCGGGAAATCGCCGGCGCGCGCCTTTCCCGCGGTAATGTTCAGGCCGGGCTGACGCTGGCGATTGCGGAAAACCGGCTGGAAGCTGTCATCAACCGCGATGCGCTCGCTGCGGTTCTGGCGCTCAAGAAAGAACTTGGCGATGTTGTTGACGACAAACCGCTGAGCTTCGATACCCTGCTCACGCTGCGCGGTCTGGTCGATTTTCGCGAGGCGGAAGACGATGAGGCGGCGCAGGCTGCGCGCAACGGCGATGTGCTTGCCGGTTTTGCCGTTGCCGTTGAAAAACTGAAGGATATGCGCGAGCGGGAAGGGGCTTCGCTGTTTGCCATCCTGTCCGGCCATATCAACCGCATTGAACAGCTTGTGGACATCATCGAAAACGATCCCTCCCGCCAGCCGGCGCAGATCGCGGCGCGACTTGCCCAGCAGATCGCGCTTATCGGTGAAGGCATGCACGGGCTCGACCGGGACCGCCTGCATGCCGAAGCGGCGCTGCTCGCCACCAAGGCGGATCTGCGCGAGGAGATCGACCGGCTGCGCGCCCATGTGCAGGCGTCTCGCGAGCTTTTGGAGAATGGCGGGCCGGTGGGCCGCAAGCTCGATTTTCTTGCACAGGAATTTAACCGTGAGTCGAATACAATCTGTTCCAAATCGAATGCCAGTGCGGTAACCGCAGCGGGCATAGAGCTGAAAGTGGTGATCGACCAGTTTCGCGAGCAAGTCCAAAATCTGGAGTAGACCCCATGGTCCCGGTGAATAATTCTCACGTCACGATTGCCCGCAGGGGGCTGATGCTGGTGATTTCTTCGCCATCGGGCGCGGGCAAATCCACGATCGCGCGCAACCTGCTCGAGAAAGACAAGAATATCAGCCTTTCGGTCAGCGTCACGACGCGGACACGCCGCCATAGCGAGATCGAGGGTATCCACTACCACTTCATCTCCAAGCGCGATTTCGAGCGCATGCGCGACAATGATGAATTGCTGGAATGGGCCGAAGTCCACGGCAATTTTTACGGCACGCCGCGCGAGCCGGTCGAAGCGGCTATGGCCGCCGGCCGTGACATGCTGTTCGATATCGACTGGCAGGGCGCCGAGCAGCTGCAGGACAAGATGAAGGCCGACGTCGTTTCGATTTTCATTCTGCCGCCGACCATGACCGAGTTGCAGTCACGCCTGCACCGCCGCGCCGAGGATACTGAAGAGGTCATCAAGACCCGTCTCCTCAATTCCCGTGCCGAAATCGAGCACTGGCGCGACTATGACTATGTCATCCTCAACGACGACCTGCAGGCCGCCTTCGAGGCCATTGAAGCGATCGTCAAGGCCGAACGTGTCCGTCGCGACCGCCGCCATGGCATGTTCGACTTCGTGAGGGCGTTGCTTGAGGAAGAGCCGCAGCTCTGATTTACGCGATCGGTCCTTGCGCCAGCCATTGGCGCGACAGCCGCGCGTCTGCTGCATCTTCTGCCCAGCCATGGCCCGTGTCGATCGTCTCCAGAACGACCTCCGCACCGGCTGATGACAATTGCTCGGCCAAATGCGGCGCATCGGAGGGATGACGCCGATCGTCGCGGGCGCCCGCCAGCAGGAGTATGGGATACCCTGCAAGGTTCGGAAGACGCTGTTCTTTTCTTGGTGATAATGGGCGAAGCAGAATGGCGCCTTTCGACAGATGACGGTCCTGACATATCGTTTCAGCCGCCATGATCGCGCCGTTCGAATATCCGACGAGAATGGGTCTCTGCCCCGTCTGCTGTGCCACAAAAGCAATGAAGTGGCGCAGTCTGGTTGCCTGATGTTTCAGATCGTCGAGATCTAGCAGTCTGTCGGGTGTTCTGCGAAAAAATGCGAAACCATTCTCCCAGGGAACAGCACCTCTCGGCGCATATAATACGCCCTTGGGAAAGACGGCGCGGCCAAAAGAAACGAGGTCGTCTTCCATTCGTCCAGATCCATGCAGCAAGACAATTACGCAGTCGGGCATCCCGGCGGGAATGTCGAGCCTGTAGTGAAAACCGGCACTCTCCACGCGCTTGTTCCTCTATTTGCGGGTGTCCACGAACCCGTGCCCCGTTTGGAACAGCACATTACATCGCGGAACTTACAGGCAGTTCGCCAATGTCACGAATTCCTCCACGGAGAGCGTTTCCGCCCGGCGTGTGGGGTCGATGCCCGCCTTTTCCAGCAGCGTTTCTCCACCAAGGCTCTTCACGCTCTGGCGCAGCATCTTGCGGCGCTGGCCGAAGGCGGCTTCCGTGACCTTTTCGAGCTTGCTGACATCACAGGGCAAGGGCTTGTCCTTCGGCAGCAGATGCACGACCGTCGAGGTCACTTTCGGTGGCGGGCTGAAGGCCTGCGGCGGAACGTCGAAGGCCATCTCCGAAACGGTGCGCCAGCCGGCGAGGACGCCGAGGCGGCCATAGTGATTGTCGCCTTCTTCGGCGACGATGCGCTGGCCGACTTCCTTCTGGAACATCAGCGTCATGGAAAGCCAGAAGGGCGGCCAGGCCTTCGGCAGCAGCCAGTTGACCAGCAATTGCGTGCCGACATTATAGGGCAGGTTGGCGATGATCCGCACCGGCTCACCGGCGGGAACCAGAGCCTCGAAATCGGTCTTGAGGGCATCGCCCTCGATGACTTCCAGACGTCCGGGATAGTGCGCCTCGATTTCCGCAAGAACGGGCAGGCAACGGCTGTCGCGTTCGACGGCGATGACCTTTTTCGCGCCGAGCGACAGAATGGCACGGGTGAGGCCGCCGGGGCCTGGGCCGACCTCGATCACCGTCACGCCGTCGAGTGGCCCTGCCGTGCGGGCGATCTTCTGGGTGAGGTTGAGGTCGAACAGGAAATTCTGTCCGAGCGATTTCTTCGCATCGAGCCCATGGCGCTGGATGACATCGCGTAGCGGCGGCAGTCCGTCTATGGCGGCCATTATGCGGCCACCCGGCTGCGGGCGGAAATTTCCGCCGCCATCTTCAGCGCCGCCACAAGGCTCGCTTCATTGGCAATGCCCTGGCCGGCAATGCCGAAGGCGGTCCCATGGTCGGGCGAGGTGCGGATGAAGGGCAGGCCGAGCGTGACATTGACCGAATCGTCAAAGCCGAGCGCCTTGGCCGGGATGAGCGCCTGATCGTGATACATGCACACCGCCACATCATAACGCTTGCGGGCGGCATCGTGGAACATGGTGTCGGCGGGCAGGGGCCCAAACGCGTCGATGCCATCTTTGCGCAGGCGGATTGTGGCTGGATGAACCACGTCGCGATCCTCGGTGCCGAGCGCGCCATCTTCACCGGCATGCGGATTGAGACCGGCGACAGCCAGACGCGGCGCCGCTATGCCGAATTTTTCCCGAAGGTCGGTGTCGATGATCCGGCAGGTCGTGACGATCAGCTCTTCCGTCAGGGCGGTCGGCACATCCTTTACCGGAATATGGATGGTTACCGGCACGACGCGGACCTTGGGGCCGGCAATCATCATCACCGGCGTCACCTGCCTGCCGGTCAGGCGCAGGGCAAGATCGGCCAGAAATTCCGTATGGCCCGGAAAACCGAAACCCGCTTCATAAAGCACGGATTTCGCAATCGGATTGGTAACGACAGCGGCGGCCTTGCCCTCGACCGTCAAAGACACGGCGGTCTCGATGGCCTTGATCGTCGCGTGCGCTGCGCCGACATGCGGCTGCCCTGCCTGCACCTCAAAACCGACGGGAAGGGGAAGGATGGGGAAGGCGCGGTCGAACAGGCCGACGGCGTCTTCCGTATCGCAGGTCTCGATATTGACCGGGACGCCGATCAGCGCCGCACGGCTCGCTACCACATCGGGATCGCCGATGAAGATGAAGGGCGGCACGCCGTTCTCCCGGCGTTTCGACCAGGCGGTGATGGCGATATCGGGGCCGATACCGGCTGGATCTCCCTGGGTTAGGGCAAGCGGCAGGGATGCATGTGTCACGGAAAGACCCGGCTCTCGTATCAATATCAGGTGTTGACGATCTGCGCCTTCTTGCGCAGTTCCTCGATATATTTCTTCTCGTTCGGGTTTTCACCGTCCTTGGCCTTCATCAGGTCTTCGGACTTGAACACCATTTCCGCCGCATAGTCGTCGGAAACCTGACGCTGCTTGCAGATCGCCAGATATTCGACGCCMTTTTCGGTGACGCGTGTGCCGGTGGTGCCGCCTTCCTTGGTCTTCTCAACCAGAGCCTTCCAGTCTTCCGGCAGTTCCGGCGCCAGAATACGGCCGAGATCCTTGATCGCCACATCGCGCATGGTTGCGGCGAAGCTCATGGCCTGATCGCAGCCGGGATAGCGCTTGCGCGAGGCTTCGGCCTCGGCCTTGCGCTTGCCGGTAATGGCGTTGCGCTTCGATTCCGGGATGACGAAAATGACCTGCTGCAGGAAATATTCCGTCGTCACCGGCTTTTCGCCGCGTTCCTTCAGGCGGGTGACGAGATCCTGGTTCGACATCTTGCCGCGTGCGCCATAACGGGCGTTGACGAGGCGCGGCCAGCTCATCTGCACAGCGATGAAGGCCTTGAAATGGTCGGCGCCGACACCCGCCTGCGAAAGCACCTTCGTCAATTGCTGCGGGGTCATCTTGTTGTTGCCGGCGAAGCGCGCGAAGGCCGCATCGACATCGTCGGTGCTGACCGACATTTTCACGCGGCCGATTTCCTCGCGTTTCAACGCTTCGTCGACCAGCTGTTCGCGGGCCTTTTCGTTGAGGTTGCCGGACTGGCGCTGCAGCTTCAGAAAAGCGACGCGCCTGGCAATATCATCATTGGTAATGGGGGTCTTGTTGACGACGATCTTGACCGTGCTGTCAGCAAAGGCCGGGCTTGCGGAGGGCAAGACGGCCATGGGAACGGCGAATATCGCAAAGGCGAAAGCAGCGCCACGCAAAGCCGACTTTCCGAAATTCATCATGTCCTTCTCCCTTTCGTCGGGCAGGTTTCTGTTTCCTGTCCCGCCAATCTGTTCCGCCTGATGACGGGGAATAATCCAAACCCCGCCATTTCAGACCTGCATTTGTGCATCCGCACTGCGAATTTGCCACGTATATATCATCGTGATCCGCAAAACGGCAATGTGTCGGTTTGTTGAAAGAAGCCCCGATACGGTCTCATGCCGAGCCGACACTGGCGCGTTGTTGCGGCAAAACCGTGACTTTTACTGGCCGGATTGCAAAAAGGCAGGCCACGATGCTGTGTGGTCTGCCTTTAAACTCAGTAATTGTTCGGCTTCCAGCCAATATCCATCTCGCTCCAGTCCTCATTTGCTGAACCGATGCTGACATCGCCGAGCGTGCGGAAGGCCAGGCGGGCATTGATCGACCAGTCATTGGCGGCCTGCCGGCTGGAATTGATATTGCCTTCGTCGGAATAGCTGACCGTCAGGATGGTGCACTCATCCTGATAGGCGATGCCGATACGGCGCTCTGCAGCAAATTTTCCGTTCAGATCGTAGTTGATCGAGCCGAACAGTGACCAGTTGTCGTCCATGCGCAGCGTGCCGGAAGCCTGGATGATATCGCGGTCTTCGTTATAGCCGTATTTCGGCTGCGCCTTGACCTGCGTATAGCTGAGCTTGCCGGTAAGGCGGCGGTCCGAATAGCTGATACCGGTCTCCGAGCGGTTGATGTCGAAATCGTCCTTGTCGAGACGCAGGCTCGACGACAGCGAAAGACCGATCGGCGCATCGAAAGCGGCCATGGCGACGTAGTCCGAACGGTCGGATTCGAGGCCCGAATTGGCGCCGGCATTGACGAGATCGTAGGAGGCGAAGGAATTGTCGCCCGCCAGATGGAAGGACTGGCCAGCAATGGCGCGAACGCCGTAGCCGTTGTCGAACGTACCGTTATAGCGGAAACCGATATTGGCGCGCGTGCCGCCTTCGATCCGGTCGAAACCGGAGAACTTGTCGCGTTCGAACAGATTGGTCGCGTCGAAGACGAATGCCTGCGCATCCTCGTTCGGAAGACGACCGGCATATTGTTCGTTCGGACGCACGAAAATCTGTGCAATCGGCTCGATCACGTGGCTGCTGTTGAGCGCCGTGAACAGCCAGGGATAACGCACTTCCAGACCGCCGGTGACCATGCCGCGGAAAGCCGCGCCGTCATTCATCATGCCCTCATAGGCATAGGAGGTGCCGCCTGAGGTGAAGGACGCCGGGGACATGTCCGTCCAGAGTGCGTCGCCGCGCGCGGCAAGGATCGGGGTGATCTGCAGGCCGCTATCCAGGGTGAAGGTGCGCTTCCACTCGGCTTCGGTGGAAAGGCGGGTGTAATCGCCTTCAAGCCCGCTGAAGCGCGGATAACCGCCAAGTGCGTAAGCATCCTGCTTGAGGCGCGTAATACTCGTCAGGTTGGTGGTCAGCGAAAGCTCGCCGCCATAGACCGGATCCGGCACGAAATAGCGATAGTCGACGACCGGATGGACGATCGCCTGCTTGCGTTCCTTGGATTCGGTATTGTCCGTATCCTGAACGTTGAAATAATAGCCGCGTGCTTCGAAGCTGTTCCGTTCACTGGAACCATTCAGATAAATCTGGTTGGTCTGGACGTCGCTCTTGTAACCCTTCAGCCCGTAGGTGCGCGAAAAGTTATTGTCGGTCTGCACCATGGCATCCCAGCCAAAGGCCCAGCGCGGGTTGATCGAAAAATCACCCTTGCTTGCGATCATGCCGCGATTGTCATTGAGGGCGTCGCTGGTTCCGGCCGTGAAGGTCTCGGACTTCAGCTGGCTGATGCCGGCGATCGTCACGGTATGCATGCCGGTTTCGAAACGCTGGCGCAATTCCGCCTGCAGAAGCAGACCCTGCGTCGTGTAATAGGTCGGTGTGACGGTCACGTCCGACGTGTCGGACAGAACCTGGAAATAGGGAACGCCGATGCCGAAACCGAGATTGTCGGTAATGCTCATCTGCGGGAACAGGAAACCGGACTTCCGCTTCACCGTATTGTCCGGAACCGTGAGGAACGGAATATAGGCGATCGAGCGACCGAAAAGCTGCAGGCGGGCTTTTTCCAGCCGCACCGTGTGGGTCTTGCCGTCCTGGATAACGCGCTCAGCCTTGACCTGCCACAGCGGCGCCTTTTCCGGCCGTTCGGCGCAGGGCAGACACGCGGTGTACACACCGTTGTTGAGCACCATCACGTCGCCTTCGAGACGCTCGGCGCTTTCACCCGCGATACGGGTATTGTCCGTGGTCTCGACGCGCAGGGCATTCACGAAGCCTTTGCCGAAATCGTCGGTGACGTCCATCTCGTCGGCATAGATCTTGTTGCCGCCAGGCTCGATCAACTCGATATTGCCATGGGCGATCACGCGGCCGGTCTGCTGGTTGTATTCCACTTGCTGGGCCACCATGCGGTAGCCCGAATATTTCATGCGAACTACGCCCTTTGCGATCACGCGCTGGGAATCGCGATTATAGGTCAGTTCATTTGCCGTAAGCAGGAGTTTCGAATCGTCTTGGCTTGCCGACGCAAGCAGTCCATCCTGGCCGAAAGCGACCGGGCTGGATGCCAAATACGCGCACACAGCGGCACCTGTCAGAAGGGCCGTCCAAAGCCGCCTGATATTCCCGCGGTCATATACCGCCACTAGCCGTCCTCCTGATGAAGCAGAATGGTTGCCCCCAAAGCCAACGCCACGATAACTGGAACCCAGACCGCGACGGTGGGAGGGACAACACCACCACTCCCGAATGCCCTTACGAGCACGGTTACTACATAAAGCACGAAGCCGGAAACGATTCCACCCAGAATCACGGAGCGCGATTGGGCGAAGCGGCTGAACTTTAATGAAACGGTCGCGGCGATCAAGGTCATCGCGACCAGAAGCAGGGGCGTCGATAGCAGGAAATGGTACTGCGTCTCAAGCGCCTTTGAAGATAGTCCAAAGGACTTTGCAACTTCGATCTTGTGAGAAAGGTCAAAGAAAGCAACGGTTTCCGTCTGCGTCATGCGCTCTTGGACGAATTCCCGTCTCAGATTGGTACTGATCCGCGTGCTCTCTTGCCGAACTGGCACATGTCCGGCGCGCGTTTCCGAAACGCCGTTAAGAAGCCAGTAACCATCTTCCAACTTAGCCGACTTCGCATCCTTCCGCGAGACGATGTTTCCGTCCTTGTCGATGTCGATGAGAACCACGTCGAGAAGCATCGTTCCGTTGTCTTCGAAGCTCTTGGCGCCGATGATCGTATCCTGGCCGCCGCTCGACTGGCGCATCCACGGAACGATCTCCTGCTGGCGCCCGCCGCCTGCTTCGTTGCGCAGACCGGCCTCCATGGCCAGCGACTTGTTCTGACCCCATGCGGCGATGGGGTTCAGGATGGTGACGGACAGAATGCCGATGAAAACCGCGCCGAGCACGAAGGGAAGGATGAATTGCCAGGCGGAAATGCCGGCGGCGCGGGTCACCACCAGTTCGTAGCGCCGATTGAGCGAGATCAGCGTCGTCATGCCGACGAAAAGCGCGATGAAGGGAACGGTCTGCTGCAGGATCAGCGGCAGGCGAAGCGCGGTCAGGCCGAGTGCGGCCGGCACGGAATAGCCGGGCAGGCCGGACATGCGCCGCGCGGTTTCGCTGAAATCGGCGAGATAGATGATCGAGGATACGCCGAGCACGAACCAGACGGCGGTGATCAGATAGCGCTTCAGAAAATAACGGGCGAGCGTGTTGAAGATCATGTGTTGCCGCTCCCGGAGCTTTTCGCCAGCCGGCTGGAGAAGAGGCGGCGCAGGCGGCCCATTGCATCGGCGATGGTTCTCGGCATTTTCGGCTTGCGGCCGGTCAGCAGGATGAAGGCGGCGGCACCGCCGCTGAGGCCCGGCACGGCATAGACCAGCGGAATGAAGGCCGCGCTCTGCTTGATTTGATTGGTGACGTAAAAACCGAGCCAGCGCAGCATGAAGGCCGTTACCAGCGCGGCGACCATCGGATGCAGGCGCGCCTCGCGATGCGAACGGGCGTCGGCGGCGATGACCAGCGAAATCAGCGCGAAGGAGAAGGCGAACATCCAGTCCGACAGGCGTTTGTGCAGCTCGCTGCGGAAGTTTTCCGGCGAGCGCTTGTAGCTTGCATTGTTCTCGTCGGGTGAGAGGAGGAAACCGAGGCTGGCGTCGCCGGGGGAAAGCGACGGTTCGGAATCCTGCTTTTCCGACATGGTCGAAAGGTCGAAGGCATAGGACAGGAACTTGACGATCGAGACCTTGCCGTCCGGTGTCTTCTGCTGCACTTCGCCGTCGCGCATGGTCAGCGACGTGCCGCTTTCGTCGATCATGCCTTCCTTGGCATAATAGATGAGGTCGAAATTCGGATCGCGGCGGTCAGCGACGAACAGGCCCTTGAGGATGCGGCCCTGCCGCTGGGCGATCTGCACGTAAAGACCGTCCTGAATGGTGCGGAAGGTCTTTTCCTCGATCACCGAAGACAGCAGGTCGGCATAGGCGGCGGCCACCATCTGCCGGGCGGAGCTGCGCGCAGGCGGCTCGATGAAATTGGTGATGGTGAAGGAAAGAGCGCTCAAAACCGCGGCGAGAATGAGCACCGGGCGATACATGACCGAACGCGGCGACCCGGCCGCATCGATGATGGCAAGCTCCGAGTCGTTGTTCATTGCAGTGAAGATCTGGGTGATGCCGATCACCAGCGCGAAAGGAAGCACGACGGGAATGAGCGTCGGCAGGATCATCGTCGCGAGCGCCATGAAGGAGCCCATCGACTGGCCGGTATCGGTGACGAGATTGATTCTCTGGAGAACCTGGATGGTCCAGATGATGGCCAGCACCGGCAGCAGCGCGACCAGAAACATCTGCGTTGTCCGCCGCAGGATATAGTTCTCGAGAAGCTTCATACGGCCCTGTTCGATATTGTTTTTTCGTGCGATCGCTCGCCGAATTTCCGCTTATCTAATCGCATCATTTGCAATTGGCTATTCCGGCGTGCTCACAAATATGTTTTGCGCGACGATTTTTCCACCGCCTGTGTCTTTTTGTGGAACAAGCTGTCGGTTTCATGACGTGATTTCGCATTCCACAAAAATGCCTTTCCTTTAACGACTGTAGGTCTTTAAAGAATGCAGGGTTGCGCCGGGAGCCGAAAAGGCCATGATCGGGCGCATCATGTAGGTTGTCCAGGAAGAGCAGGAAAACATGTCCGCCAAATTCGATATTTCTTTCGCCAATTCCGCCTCGCTTGAAAACGCGCTCGCCGTCGTGCTGCAGGCCTCGGGTGAGGCGCAGGCCGTCGCCGGTGCTTCCGAGGCAGACCCGGGTGGTGTGATCGCGAGGGCGGCGAAGATTTCGGGCTTTTCGGCAAAGTCCATGGCGACGCTCGACGTGATCGCGCCGCAGGGTTCCACCGCCGACCGGCTGCTCGTCGTCGGGTTGGGCAAGCCCTCCAAGCTGGTCGCGCATGACTGGCTGCGCGCCGGCGGCACCGCCGCTGCCAATTTCAGGAAAGCCGACAAGGTCGTCGTCTATCTCGATGCGCCGGGCGTCGAGGTCGGTGCTGAGGCGGCTGCGGATTTCGCACTTGGCATTTTGCTGCGCGCCTATAGCTTCGATGCCTATAAGACCAAAAAGAAGTCCGACGATGAAAAGACGCCGAAGAAGGTCGATGTCGTCATCGTAACCGCCGCCCATCAGGAAGCCGAAAAGGCCTTTGCCGTTTCCGAAGCTGTCGCAGGCGGCGTGATTCTGGCGCGCGATCTCGTCAACCTGCCGCCGAACGTTCTCGGCCCCGTCGAATTCGCCGAAAAAGCCGAAGAGCTGCGCAAGCTCGGCGTCGATGTTGAAATTCTCGGTGAGAAGGAGCTGAAGAAGCTCGGCATGAACGCGCTTCTCGGCGTGGCGCAGGGCTCGGCCCGTCCGCCCCGGCTTGCGGTGATGCAGTGGAACGGCGGCAACAAGAAGGACGAGCCGATCGCCTTTGTCGGCAAGGGCGTCGTTTTCGATACCGGCGGCATTTCGCTGAAGCCTGGCCTCAATATGGAAGACATGAAGGGCGACATGGGCGGAGCTGCCGCCGTGACCGGCCTGATGCATGTGCTCGCCGCCCGCAAGGCCAAGGCGAATGTGATCGGCGTCATCGGCCTTGTCGAAAACATGCCGGATGGTAACGCCCAGCGCCCCGGCGACATCGTCACCTCCATGTCCGGCCAGACCATCGAGATCATCAATACCGATGCCGAAGGCCGGCTGGTTCTGGCCGATGCGCTCTGGTACACCAAGGATCGCTTCAACCCGAAATTCATGGTGAACCTCGCTACGCTGACAGGCGCGATCACTGTTGCGCTCGGCAATCTTCAGGCCGGGCTTTTCTCCAATGACGATGAGCTGGCGGCGCGTCTTGCGCAGGCGGGCGATGTGACGGCGGAAAAGCTTTGGCGCATGCCGCTCGGCAAGGATTACGACAAGATCATCGATTCCAAATTCGCCGACATGAAGAACAGCTCCGGCCGCCTGGCGGGTTCCGTCACCGCCGCGCAGTTCCTCAAACGCTTTGTTGGCGAGACGTCGTGGGCGCATCTCGATATCGCCGGAACCGCCATGGGGTCGCCGCTGACCGAGATCAACCAGTCCTGGGGATCGGGTTATGGCGTGCGTCTGCTGAACGAACTCGTTCGTGCCCATTACGAAGATTGAAGAAAGCGGAGCGGCACGTCTGCGGATGACTGAAATTCTGTTCTACCATCTGACGGAATCGAAGCTGGAGGATGCGCTGCCGCCTTTGCTMGAGAAATCGCTGGAACGCGGCTGGAAAGTCGCGATCCAGACGGTGGATGAGGAGCGCCGCGATTTCCTCGACTCGCATCTGTGGACCTTTCGCGACGACAGTTTCCTGCCGCACGCCACGGACGCCTCTCCGGCACCGCAAAACCAGCGGATTCTTCTGACGGCATCGGATGAGAACGGCAATGCCGCGAATGTGCGCTTTCTGGTCGATGGCGCCGAGCCGCCGGCGGTGGAGGCCTATGAGCGCGTCGTGTTCATGTTCGACGGATACGACGCCTACCAGCTGGAAATGGCGCGTAACCATTGGAAAAGGCTGAAGACGGAGGGGCATTCCCTGACCTATTGGCAGCAGTCTCCTGAAGGCCGCTGGCAGAAAAAGGCCTGATTGGCCCATGTGGCGTCAATTACCGGTTTTCGCATCCGGGGTCTGGGAAAGCCCGAAGGGTCTCGGCGGCGCGGTTTGAATCAGGCCAAAAAATCAGGGCGCGACCGTTTCATCAGTCGCGCCCTTTGAGGCTTGTGTTTTGGCAAGCGCTGCGGCTGCTCAGTCGTAGAAGGAATCCACGAATTTGTGGCGGCCGAGCAGGAAGGCGTCGGCCACATGGGTGAGCGGCGCAAGATCGACGTCGGAGCGGCCGGCCTTGATGATCTCGGCAAAACGCTCGTAAAGGGACGGATATTCCCGTTCCGGCTCGGACAGCTTTTCCTCGCCGTTGATCGAGAGCTTTGCGCCGCCTTCCGAAAGCACCATTCGTCCCGCTGCCGTTTCGGCAACGATGTCCCAGCTCTGCTTGCCGGTCTGGCGCCAGTCGAATTCGGCGTGGACGGGCATTTTCGTCACGTCGGAAAAATGCAGGTCGGCGGCAATCGGGGCGTCGCGGTTTTCCGGGAATTCCAGCGTCGCCTTGGTCAGGAACAGCGCGCGCGGCAGGATGTGGGTGATGATCGAGAGCGCATTGATGCCGGGATCGAACACGCCGAGGCCGCCTGCCTGCCAGATCCAGGCCTGGTTCGGGTGCCAATGGCGCACGTCTTCTTTCCAGATCACATGCACGCTGTCGATTTTCGTCGAGGCGAGAAAGGCTTTTGCGGCTTCTACTCCGGGAGCATAACGGGAATGCCAGCTGGCGAACAGCGAAAGGCCCTTCGAATCCGCGAGACGAACGAGATCCTGCACTTCAGAAAGCGTCGCGCCCGGCGGCTTTTCGAGGAAGACATGCTTGCCGGCATTCAGTGCCGCATAAGCCGCCTCGTAACGATATTGCGGCGGCATGCACAGAGAAACCGCGTTGATTTGCGGCTCCGCCGCAAGCATCGTCTCGATGGTGCCATAGGAAGCGACGCCATCCACGGTGCCGTGACGGCTCGCGGTGCAGATCAATTCAAAATCCGGATTGCCTGCGATGGCGGGAAGATGCTGGTCGCGAACGATTTTTCCGACGCCGACAATGGCAAGCTTGGTGGCTGACATGGAGAGGAACCCGTTTGAGTGCTGCATGATGGGATAAAGTGTGATTTTTACAAGTTTTTAGCAGAAACGCTCGAAGGAGCAAGGCAATCGTCCCTGTGCGGGGCGTCTTTTTTCAAGCTGTAACTTTATAAGAAAAATTCCGTAATTATTGTTTATTTATCAGGTGATATCTGGATTCTGCAAATATTTTCCGGAATTTGAAGTTTTATTTTTGATTTTAACGGTTTTAATATTGGTTTCAACGAGGTATGTTCTGTGAACATTCGATAACAATATTGCATTTCACTGAAATGAATTTTTGAAAAGCAGGTCTATGATGGTTCTGTTTGAAGATGGCCGTTTTCCGGCTTCGTTCAAAAAGCCAATGAAAGCAGGCATCAATTCGCTGTCGATGGCTTGATTTTCGCGCCGCTCTCCGCAGCCTTTGCCTGCCCGTTGGCGCGGCGCTGATGCCTGCCGCCGGACATATAGCGGGATGTTGCGGATCGGCCAAGGTCGTCGGCGTCGAAACGCGGTGTCGCTCCAGGGCATGCAAAGCTTGGAAAACCGAAGACCTGACGATGTGCTATAGTTCTGTCCTGCGCAGGCGATACGCCGGAGATCCGGCGCCATAATAAATAATAACCGGGGATTTGCAGATGATGGAATTGATCGCCGCCCAGGCGGCAGCCTCCGCCGCCGAGCTTCCATTCCTGCTGCTCCAGGCCGCCGCCGTCGTCGGCATGATATCCGTGCTGATCCTTCTGCGGCGCAATATCGCTTTGGAAGACCCGCGCTATAAAATCTACTTCGGCATCGTGTTCGGAGTGGCCGGTTTTCTGCTGACGTCGCTGGTGTCCGAATTCATCAAGCTGCCCTCCAAGCCCTATATCCGTTCCGACCTGCTTTTTCTGGCCGGCGTTTTGGGGTCCTGGCAAGGCGGTTTGATAAGTCTGGCATTCGTTTCCGCCGGGCGTTTTCTGTTCGGTGGTCCGGCCCTCTTCGGGGCCGCCTTTCTGGATATGTGCATCATCTCCGCATTCGGGATAATGATGTATGGCTGGATGCGCAGGCGCAGCTTGACCGAGATCGGTGTCCGGGAAGTCGCCGGAGTATTCTCGATCAGGGTCTTTGCAGTGTTGTGCGCCGTTTCCGTGACCTACAGTCTCGGCATGATCAATCAGGAACTGTTCCTCAGCAATGTCGGGCGGCGCATCTTCGGCTCGATTGTCGGCTTGCCGATGATCGTCTGCCTGTTCGTCCTGCTGCGCAGCGAGGCGCGGGGGCGCGAACAGGACAAAAAACGCGATGCCGCGGCGCGGACGGACCCACTGACGGGCCTGCCCAACCGCCGTGCCCTCAAGGACCACATAGAAACAACCATGCGGCATGATCCGACCGTTCCGCACGCTCTCGTTCTGATCGAAATCGTCAATATCGCCGATGTCGCCGCCTGCGAGGGTGAGGATTGGGGCGATCTTTTCTGGCCGCGGCTGGCGCAGGAGGTCTGCGACGGTAACAACGGTCTGCTGTCGAGTTCCAACGCGCCCAGCAGCTTCATGTTCGGCGATACGACGCTTGCGGTCGTCATTCAGGGGATTTCACTGGAGAAGTCGGAAAGCGCACGACTGATGATGCGCCTGCATGACGGGCTGAGCGCCTTTTCCCGAACGACGGAGGCGGGACCGGTTCCACACCTCAAGATCGGCGCGGCGAATCTCGACCGGCTTTCCCGGCAGAACGTCGCCTCCTTCCTCCGGCATCTCAGCCTGGCGCTGAAAGGCAGCGACAATCCGGTGCAGATTTTCCCCTTTTCCTTCGCCGAGAAAGCGACACGGGATGAGGGTGTGCGGCAGATGCTGGTCACCTGGATCAAATCCGGCAGCCCGCCCATCCACTACCAGCCGAAATTTGAAATGCACAATCGCCGTATGATCGGCGCTGAAGCGCTTTTGCGCGCGGTCGACGCGCGCGGGCAGAGGCTTTCACCCTATTATGTGCTGGAGATCGCCGAACGTCACCGGCTGCTGGTGGAGTTTGAATGGTCGACGATCGATGCCGTCGTCCGTGACCTGCGCGAACTGCGCAGCCTCGATCCGGATTTTCACCTGGCGGTGAATATTTCCGCCTCGTCTTTTGCGACCGCGTATTTCGGAGACCGGGTGGTGGCGTTCCTGCGGGAGATGGCGGTGCCCGCGCATCGCCTGTCGATCGAGGTGACGGAGATGAGCAGGATGCCGACCATCGATGTCGTGCAGCAGAATTTCGATACGCTGGTCGCCGCCGGTGTGCGGCTGGCGCTGGATGATTTCGGCACCGGTTATGCCGCGCTCACCCTGCTGGCGCGGTTCCCGTTCGAAGAGGTCAAGATCGATCACTGGATGACATCCCGGCTCGGTCAGTCGCGGTTCCGGGAGGCCATCGCGCTCGCCTTCGAAAGCGCGGAACGCTATGGCGCCAAGCTGGTGACGGAAGGCATAGAAACGGAGGAGCAGAGCCGGCTTCTCATGCAGATGGGCATCCGCTTCGGACAGGGTTATCTTTATTCGCCCGCCGTGCCGCTGGAGCGGTTGCGGCCCCGCAGGGAGTGCGCCTAGCACGCCGGGACCGAAGGCATTGTCTCAGCGAACCAATGGCGCCGGGAAGGAAATTCGGCCATGCCGGATTGAATGTTTCCGCGGCCTGTGCTGAGAAAAGTCCTTTGACGAACCAATGTTGCGACCGCCTTTTCCGGTCGCGCGAGCGAGCCGATGCCTGAAAACGACGACGCATGGAGTGACATGCCCGGAAAGCCGGCTCAGCACTTGCCGGGTGGCCCGCGCCCGCTGGCGGCATGGTCCCTGCCCAGGGTGGTTCTAGCCTGGGCGCTGCTCATGGCAGCCGTCATTGCCGCTCTGGCCGCTTACCATTATGTCAGCCTGCTTGGCGAACTGGAGCGGCAGAGCGACGCGCTGCGGGCTGAGGTATCGCGCCGGGCCGACCAGCATGACGCCCATGTCACCGCGCTTTCGGCGGTGGCGCAGGCGGAGCAGGGGGCGGATTACGGCCTGTTGCTCGACGTTGCCGCTCCCATTCTGCAATTTTATCCGCGCATCGATGAGCTTCAATTGGTGTCCCTCAACGATGGAGGCCCCGTGATCGGCACCCGGCCTCTGGAAAACGAACTGGCTGGGGTGATCCGCAAGGCGGCATCGGTGTTTTCCGGCCGGCCGGCCTTGGTAGCGAGCGCCTTGAGGCCCGGGCATTACATGATCGTCAAGCGCAGCCCCAACAGCGAGACGGCATCGAAGGTTCTGGTTCTTGCCATCGACGCGGCGCAGCTTCTGGCGTCCGATGCTCCGTTCTGGTTGTCGAAACAGGCGGTGATCCGCCTGAAAATGCCGGATGGAACCATATTGTTCGGTCCGCCGACGGTGCCGGAAAAGCCGCAATATGTCCGGCAGCTGAGCAGCGCCACGCAACCGCTGCTTCTCGAGGCCGCCCTTTCGATCACCTGGCGGGATCTTTTGCCGGGTCGCGCCCTGCTGGCGGGAATGGCCGGCTCCACCGTCGTTTTCCTGATCGGCATGGTAATGGCGAAGCAGAGGACGCGCATGCGCGCCGCCGAAAGGCGGGCCGAGCTGAGCGGCATGGAGGCAAGGCTCACCCATGCCTCGCGGGTCAATGCGCTGGGCGAGATGGCGAGCGGTCTGGCGCATGAGCTGACCCAGCCTCTGACGGCGATATTGGCGCAGGCGCAGGCTGGCCGACGGTTGCTAGCGCGCCAGGATACCGCTGCCCTTTCCGGCGCTCTGGATGACATGATCGATCAGGCGCGAAGTGCCGCCAGCATGCTCGTGCGGTTTCGCAACTGGTCGCTGCCGCACCGTCAGCCCGCCGCCGCGCATGACCTGCGTGCCGCTCTGCGCAATGTCGATGCGCTGCTTGCCGGCGAGGCGGCACGGCACGAGGCGAGTATCGATATCGCCATGCCGGAGACGGCGCTTCCGGTGCGGGCCGATCCGGTGGAAATGGAGCAGGTGATGTTCAATCTGCTGCGCAACGCGCTCGATGCGCTCGCAGCCGTTGAAGGCAGGAAAGCCATTACCGCCACATTGAGCCGCGACGGCGATTTTGCGGTATTCGACGTGGCCGACAACGGCCCCGGCGTCGCACCGGATTTGCGCGCCCGCCTGTTTACGCCTTTCGCGACCACGAAAAAGGACGGCATGGGTCTGGGACTTGCCCTCAGCCAGCGGCTGGTGGAGCGCGCCGGCGGCGAAATCCTTTATGTCGAGAATGAGAATGGCGCGCTTTTCCGCGTCATCCTGCCCGTCGCGGCGGAGGCGCGAAACCCATGACGCTGCCCGTCTATCTTGTCGATGACGATGACGCCGTGCGCAAGGCGCTGATATTGCTGCTGTCCACCGTTGGCATCAAGGCGAAGGGCTTTGCCGATCCGGTGGTTTTTCTCGGCCAGCTTTCCGGTCTCGAGCCGGGTTGCCTCATTCTCGATATCCGCATGCCGGCCATCACCGGATTGAAGCTGCAGGAAAAGCTGGCGGAGGAGGGCGTCGACTGGCCGGTCATCATCATTTCCGGGCATGGCAATATCGAAGCCTGCCGCCGTGCCTTTCACAATGGCGCGGTGGATTTTCTCTCCAAGCCCGTGGATGAGCAGGATCTCATCGACGCAATCCAGAAAGCGCACGGGATATTGGCCCGCACGCTCGACGCGAAAGCGCTGCATGCCGAGACGAGGGCGCTGTTGGCGCAGCTGACAGCGCGCGAGCGTGAAATCCTCGAACGTATCGCGCTCGGTTTCACCACGCGCCAGATCGCCGATGGGCTCGTCCTGTCGCCGCGCACGGTGGATAGCCACCGCGCCGCCATCGGCCTCAAGCTCGGCACCACCTCGCAGGCGGAAATGACGCGGTTGTGGCTGGAGGCCGGCGCGGATCAGTAGAACTACCGAGCGGCCGGCAAATCTTACGGATTCGCAGCCCCGCGCCATCCGCCTAAGCTGGGGTCCTCATCAAGCAAGAGGACCTTTTCATGATCCGCAACCTTCTCATCGTTTCCGCCCTGATCGCTCCTTCGGCCGCATTGGCGCAGACGCTGCCGACCGCGCCCTATCTACCGCTCGAAATGGCGGAAAAGGCTGCCAAGGCTGCGTTGCAGGCCTGCTCCGCCAAGGGTAATGCCGTCACCGTTGCCATCGTCACCCGCGATGGCGCCACCAAGACGGTGCTGAAGGCGGACGGTTCCGGCCCGCACACCGTCTCCAGCGCAACCGGCAAGGCTTTTGCGGCCGCATCGCTCGGACGTGACATCGGCGAGATCGCGGATTTCATCGCCTCCAAGCCGGCCAATGATGGCCTTCGCGATATGGATGAGCGCATGGTCATCCAGGCCGGCGGCCTGCCGATCAAGATCGGCGATGCGCTGGTCGGTGGCATCGGCGTCGGCGGCGCACCGTCGGGCGCGATCGACGCCGAATGCGCCCGCGAAGGCCTCAGCGCCATCAGCGCAAAGTAAGCATCAGAAAACAGGGGTCGGCGGCTTCCAGCCGCCGGCCCCTCCGGTCATGCATCAGGACGCCATCGCGTCCTCGTATTCGCTCGAAAGCAGCAGCCATTGCTCCTCGGCGTCCGAGAGCTTGCTGGCGGCCTCGCCGCGCTCCTTCACTTTCAGCGCGGCCTTGGCGGGCGCTTTTTCGTATAGAGCAGGGTCCGCCAGTTCCTTGTCGAGCGACTGAATCACTTTCTCAAGCTTTGCCGTTAGGGATTCGATTTCGTTGATCTTTTTCTTGAGCGGCGCCAGCTGGGCGCGCTTTTCCGCATTGGCCTTGCGCTGGTCAGCCTTCGAGGCTTGATCGTTGGCCGCCTCTGCCTTGTCCTCCTTCTTCCTGCCGGAGGAAACGACGAGATCGCGATATTCCTCCATGTCGCCTTCGAAGGTCTTGACCGTGCCGTCAGCCACCAGCCACAGCCGATCCACCGTCGCCTCGATCAGGTGGCGATCGTGCGAGATGAGGATGACCGCGCCGCTATAATCGTTCAGCGCCTCGATCAGCGCCCGGCGGCTGTCGATGTCGAGATGGTTGGTCGGTTCGTCGAGGATCAGCAGGTTCGGCGCGTGGAAGGCCGCAAGTCCCATCAGCAGCCGGGCTTTTTCGCCACCGGACAAGTCCTTCGCCGCCGTCGCCATTTTTTCCGTCGCTAGACCCATCTGCGCCACGCGGGCACGCACCTGCGCTTCCGGCGCCAGCGGCATCAGCTTGCGCACGTGTTCGACCGGCGTTTCATCCGGCACGAGGTCATCGAGCTGATGCTGCGCGAAGAAGCCGATCTTGAGGCCCGGGGCGACACGGAGATCGCCCGCCTGCGGCGCAAGCCGGCCGGAGATGAACTTCGCGAAGGTCGATTTGCCGTTGCCGTTCGAGCCGAGCAGCGCGATGCGGTCGTCATTGTCAATCCTGAGATTGAGCTGCTTCAGGATGGATTTGCCGGGCTCGTAACCGACCGCGCCGCCATTGATGGCGACGATGGGGGAGGCGGGCTGCTTTTCCGGCTCGGGAAATGTGATCGGCTGGACATGGTCCTCGATCACGGCGGCAACGGTGCCCATGCGCTCCAGCGCCTTGATGCGGCTCTGCGCCTGCCGTGCCTTGGTGGCCTTGGCGCGGAAGCGGTCGATGAAGCTTTGCAGGTGCTTGCGCGCGGCGTCGTTCTTCGCCTTCGCCTTCATCTGCAATTCGTCGGCCTCGGCCTTCTGCCGCTCGAACTGGTCGTAACCGCCGCGGTAGAAGGTCAGCTTCTTCTGGTCGAGATGCACGATGGAGTTGACAGCGTTGTTGAGAAGATCGCGGTCGTGGCTGATGATGATGACGGTGTGCGGATAACGCCGGATATAATCTTCCAGCCAGAGTGTGCCTTCGAGGTCGAGATAGTTGGTCGGCTCGTCGAGCAGCAAAAGGTCGGGTTCGGCAAACAGCACCGAGGCGAGCGCCACGCGCATGCGCCAGCCGCCGGAGAAGGAGGAGGCGGGGCGAAGCTGCGCCTCGTGACCAAAACCGAGGCCGGCAAGAATGCTCGAGGCGCGCGCTTCGGCCGAATGGGCGTCGATATCGACAAGCCGCATCTGGATTTCGGCGATCCGGTGTGGATCGGTCGCGGTTTCCGCTTCCGCCAGAAGCGCGCTGCGCTCCTTGTCGGCGGCAAGCACGATGGAAATCAGTGATTCCTCCGTGCCCGGCGCTTCCTGCGCCACCTGGCCGATGCGAGCGAGTTTCGGGATTGTCACCGAACCGCTTTCCGCCGCCAGATCGCCGGTGATGACCCGGAACAGGGTGGATTTGCCGGCGCCGTTGCGGCCGACGAGACCCGCCTTCACACCGGCGGGAAGCGTCACGCTGGCATGGTCAAGAAGCAGACGCCCGGCAATGCGGGCGGAAAGATCGGTAATCGTAATCATGGCGCCGTTTTGGCCGAACTGTCTGGCCAAGGCAAGAGCGCCCGCGCCACACCATGAGAGAATGCTGCCTCACGCGCCGAGTTGAGCCAGATAGCTGCTGCGGCTGTGCTGTGCCACGTCCCGCGAATAACCGATAACGCAGTTGCGCGTGCCGCAGCGGGCGGAAAGCAGGGCGAGTTCGGCATGGCCGAAAAATTCGGCGGGCGTGGTGGTGCCATCCACCTCCGCGACGCCGATCGACACCGTCAGATGCTCGCCGTCACCGCCGCTGGTCGCAAAGCGCAGTGCCTCCACGCTTTGCCGCAGCCGCTCGGCAATCGCCTCGGCCGTATTCTGCGGCACGCCGGCAAACAGAAAGGCGAATTCATCGCCACCGATACGGGCGACGAAATCGTCCTTCTTGATGGTCTTGCGAAACAGGGCGGCGAGCCTTCTAAGCGCCTTGTTGCCGGCGGAAGAGCCATATTTGCCGTTGATTTCCCGGAAATGATCGATGTCGATCAGCACCAGCGAGGTGGCGGATGCCGCCCGGTCCTTCGCAAACAGGGCGCCGAGCTTTTCAAGAAAGGCGGCCCGGTTGGGAAGCGCCGTCAGGCTGTCGCGCAGCGAGGCGGCCTGAAGCTCCGTCCGGTTTCGTTCAACTTCGCGGATTTTCACCAGCCCCATGGCGATGAAATGCCGAAGGCTCGTCTGTTCCTCGTGAATATCGCCCAGCAGCTCCACGAAACGCTCCGTTGCGGGCGGCTCGCCATCCCCGTCCTGCTGAAGGCTGTCCATGAAAGTCTCAGTGCGCTGAAGGCTTGCATCCAGCCGCGCGGAAATCCGCGTCAGCGTCTCGAAGGCCTCGCTTGCCATCTGTTCGGCCTCGATCCGGGAAAAGCCGGGCAGATTGTGCCGCTGGCCGATGAGGTCGATTTCATGCTGCTGCGGGGCGTTGCCAAGTGCAAGGATATCACGGCCCATGGCCGGGTTATGTCCCGACAATATTTCATAGATCAGTTCGTAATTGCGCGGCAGCGGCGCAATATTCATCTTGGCGATGAACTGCGTGATTTTGGTAACGACAAGAGCACCTCTTGCCTGTTCACGTTTTTTATCGCCCGCCGATGTCGTCACTGACAGCCCCATACGAATAGAATATTATGAATTGATCGGCGATTACCGATTGTTGAATGACGCTATTCTTACAAGTAACGGTTTAAAATAGACTGAATCCGCAAAGATTTTTGGCCCCGTGAAAGGGTAAATTTCTGCCGCAGCCGCGTATGCGGGTCGGTGGCCGTTCCTTGATCGATTGCATGACAAATCCTGATTTGATTTCATGCGGTGGCCGTTCTTAATATCGCTCATCGATGTTGCAGAAGAAGGGCAGCCCATGACGAATTCCAGAACGCTTTATTCGCTGTGCGGAAGCGATATTTCCCGGCCTTTTTCTCCCCATTGCTGGAAAACCGTGCTTTCGCTGGCCCATAAAGGGCTGGATTTCGAAGAGCGTCCCTTGCCCTTCACGGTGATCCCGACGGTGGAGGATGGGTTTTCGAAGACCGTGCCGATCCTGCGCGATGGCGACCAGCTGGTGAGCGACAGTTTCGAAATCGCGCTTTATCTTGACGAGGCTTACCCGGAACGGCCGTCGCTGTTTGACGGGGAGGGCGGCAAGGCGATGGCCCGTTTTGTCGAAAGCTGGTCGCAGACGGTGCTTCACCCGGCCATCGTCCGCATTGCCGTGCTTGATATCCACAATATGCTGGACGAGCCCGATCGCCGTTATTTCCGCGAAAGCCGGACGAAGGCGCTCGGCCGCCCGCTTGAGGAGGTGGTGGCCAACCGCGAGACGGAAATCGCCGCCTTTCCCGCATTGCTGGCACCGATCCGTCGCATGCTGAACTTCCAGCCCTTTATCGGCGGCACATCGCCGCTCTTTGCGGATTACATCGTGTTCGGCGCGCTGCAATGGGCGCGGATCACCACCGGGGCCGATCTGTTTGCCGATAATGACCCGGTGCTGGACTGGTTCGAAGGCTGCCTCGATCTCTACGATGCAAGAGGCCGCAGTGTGACAGCGGCGTGAAATGTCTGCCGTGATCATCGCAATCTCGTTGATCCCCCTTGTTTTCGGGCTTTTGGGCGGGTAAAGACCGCCCACTTTCTCTGAAGGAAAAGGAAACGGACACATGGCGATTGAACGCACATTTTCGATGATCAAGCCGGACGCAACCAAGCGTAACCTCACGGGCGCGATCACCAAGGTATTTGAAGACAACGGCCTGCGCGTCATCGCGTCCAAGCGCGTCTGGATGAGCAAGCGCGAAGCCGAAGGCTTCTACGCCGTTCACAAAGAGCGCCCCTTCTTCGGCGAACTCGTTGAAGGCATGACCTCCGGCCCGACCATCGTTCAGGTTCTGGAAGGCGAAAACGCCATCCTCAAGAACCGCGAAATCATGGGCGCCACCAACCCGGCCCAGGCCGCTGAAGGCACCATCCGCAAGACCTTCGCGCTTTCCATCGGCGAAAACTCCGTTCACGGTTCCGACGCTCCGGAAACCGCTGTACAGGAAATCGCCTACTGGTTCGCCGAAACCGAAATCGTCGGCTGATTCAAAATCTCAACGGCTTGAATCGCTGTGTCAGGTGATTGGCTGAGGCCGTTGAAAAGACTCGAAGAAACGGAGCCGAAAGGCTCCGTTTTTTGTTGAGGTGCGGTGAAGGGTTACGACGCCGGGCACCCCTGAACCGGCCGCATATCCGTCGTGCCATCCGGCTTGAACACCTCCGGATTGGGCGTATAGAGCGGCCCGACCACCAGCGGCTTGGCCGGAAGAGCCGACTGGTCAGTATCGGAACGGATCGTGGTCTCGATCGTCTGCAGAATATCGCCATCCGGCCCCTTGATACGGATGGTGACCTTATAGGGCCGGTCCTGTTTCACACATTCGACCGGCGGGCTCTGGACGGTGATCTTTTCGTCCTTGGGAAAAATCTTTTCCCGGGTGGTGAGATCGGGACCGCCGCGCGGGTTTTCGAAGGCCGCTTCCACGCTGCTGCCGTCGCGGATGGGGGCGATGCGTTGAAGTGTCACCAGATAGGTGGCGATGGCCACACGGTAGTTGAAAACGAACATGCGCCCGGAAACTTTCGCCACCTCGCGTGGTTCGTCGCGCTGGCAGCCGGAAAGAGAAAGCATCGCCGCAATCGCCAGCAGGGGCAGGGCAATTCTTTTCACGATTGCACCTCCTTCTTGCGGTGATAATGCCGGCTGGCCTTCTGCCGGTTGCCGCACACCGCCATGTCGCACCAGATACGGCTTTTGTTCCTGCTGCGGTCGATGAACAGCCAGCCGCAATTGCCGCAGATCCGCAGCCGCTCCCGTGTCTCGCCGGCAAGCAGAGACAGAGCGGAATGGGCCGTGGCGTTGGCGAGACTTTCGGCCCTGGGGAATATCCGCAGCGCCATGCCGCCAGCCAGGAGAAGCCGGGCCAGCTTGCCATCGTCATCGGCCCCGCTGGAGACAGACGAACGGAAATGATCGTCGATCGCCTCGCGAAGCTCCAGAAAAACCGGCCGTTTTTCCGCTTCCGGCGCGATGAGGTCGGGAAACCTGTCGCGCTCCGTGCCAAGCCGTGTCGCGGCCTCGGCAAAGGCGGTGATCTGTTCCGGCACGGCAAAACGGTCGAGCGTTCTTGCCGCGTCCGAGCGCAGGATGACGCTATTGGCGACATCGAGCGCCAATGCTCCCCCTGCAAAACGATGTTCCGTCCAGCGAAAAGTCATGCGCATATTATAACTATCAAAATGCGTTTTAACAGTTATAATCGCGGCGGGAGGACGGGCTTGGCTTATTTCCTGCAACAATTGCTGAATGCCGTGCCGGTCGCCGCCCTTTATGCGGTTCTGGCCTTCGGTTACGCCATCGCCTTTTCGGTCACGAAACGCGCCGATGTGACCTATGGCGCCATATTCGCTTTTGCTGGCCAGACCTGCCTCTTGTTTGCCGATTTCGGCTGGAACCGGCTGTGGCTGGTTCTGCCGGCAACATTGGCGCTGGGGGCAGGGGCCGGCCTGTTCGGCGGGCTCTGGGCGGCGGGGTTTATCGGCAGGGCGGTGATGCGGCCACTGGCAAAGGCCTCTCCCAACGCGGTCACCGTCGCCTCTGTCGGCGTGCTGATTGCGCTGACCGAAAGCGCGAGGCTGGCCGCCGATACAAGGCAATTATGGCTTCCGCCGCTTCTCGCGAACCCGGTCCGTTTCTGGTCTGACGGGGGTTTTGCCGTGACCCTGACGCCGTTGCAGATGCTGAACACGGCGGCTTTCTGCCTGCTCATTCTCGCAGGCTCGCTTTATCTTCGCCGCTCGGCTTTCGGCAGGCGCTGGAAGGCCGTGTCGGATGATGCCTTTGCCGCCTCGCTCTGCGGGGTGAATGCGGGCAGGATATTTCTCTTGTCCTATTGCGCAGCGGGCCTCGTCGCCGCCATCGCCGGCGTGCTGGCGACGTTTTATTACGGCACCATGGATTTCGGCGCGGGTCTGGTCTTTGGGCTGAAAGTCGTACTGATTTCAGCGGCGGGCGGTTATGCCAGCCCGTTCATCTGCGGCCTCGGAGCCGCTGCCGTCGGTTTTGCGGAAACATTCTGGGTGGGTTACGGCCCTGTTGCCTGGCGGGATGCGGCGGTGCTGGCTTTGCTGGTCGGCTGGCTGATCGTCATGCGCAGCAGGGCTGAAGCGCCTTAGAGCATTTCCAGGAGAACTCGGTTCCGGTTTTCCGTTCGGAAATGCGAGAAAAGAAGAAGCGCTATCGCCACTTGCCCTTCGCCGTATCGTCGGTCGCCTTCGCCGCAACCCAATCGCCCGTCGTGCCATCCTTGCCATGTTCCTTTTTCCAGAACGGGGCGGAGGTCTTGAGATAGTCCATCACGAAATTCGCGCCGTCGAAGGCCGCCTGCCGGTGGCTGGAGGCGGCGATGACGAGGACGATGTTCTCGCCGGTGGCGATCTTGCCGTGGCGGTGGATGGCGGTGAGGCCGAGCAGGCCGAAGCGTTCCATGGCGAGTTTGGCGATGCGGGTGATTTCCGCTTCCGCCATGCCGGGATAATGTTCGAGTTCAAGGGCAGTCAGCGTGCCGCCATCGTCCCGGCAGAGCCCGGTGAAGGCCACGACAGCGCCGATGCTTCTGTCGCCCTGTGTCAACAGGCGGGTTTCTTCGGCGGCGTCGAAATCCCCTGCCTGCACGCGGACCGTTGGCTCAAGGGCTTTCTGCATCCGTTTATCCCCCCGTCATGGGTGGAAAGATGCCGATCTCGCGTGCGCCGACGATGCTCTCGTCGTGTTCGACGTGTTCCTGATTGACGGCAACGCGGATCACATCCGGAAACTCGAAGGCGGCCTCGTAATTTTCGCCGCGGGTCGTGAGCCAGGCGATCAGCTCGCCGGCGGTGGTGACGGAGGAGGGGATGTCCAGCTCTTCCTCATCCGTGCCGATCTTCTCACGCACCCAGGCAAAATAAACGATCCGTGTCATCAGTCTTCGTCCACGATGTGTTTCAGGCCGGCCTTGAAGTAGTCATAGCCGGTATACATGGTCAGCGCCGCGGCAATCCACAGCAGGGTAATGCCCATTTCGGTCGTGTAGGGCAGCACCTTGTCGCCCGCGGGGCCCGCCAGGAGGAAGGCGATGGCGACCATCTGGATGGTGGTTTTCCACTTGGCGATGCGGGTGACGGGAACGCTGACCTTCAGCGCCGCCAGATATTCGCGCAGGCCGGAAACCAGAATTTCACGGCAGAGAATGGTGATGGCCGCCCAGAGCGACCAGCCGGCAATGGTGCCATCCGCAGCCATCAGCAGCAGCACGGAGGCGACCAGCAGCTTGTCGGCGATCGGATCCAGCATGCGGCCGATATTGGAAGTCTGGTTCCAGATGCGCGCCAGATAACCATCGAGGAAATCGGTCAGCGAGGCGATGATGAACAGCCACAACGCCGTCCAGCGTGCGAAATCCGAACTTTCCAGCTTTCCTTCGATGAAAAAGCACAGAACGATGACGGGAACCGCAAGAATCCGGCCATAGGTGAGAAGGTTGGGAATGCTGTATGCGCGCGAAGCCATGGGAAACCTGTCAGTCAAAGATCAGCTGCCTTGATGCCGCCGCTAGGGCATAGCGTCAACACGTCATTATGTTTTTTTAGCAGTTCGGTCCCACCGTTCTGCGTCAATCGCTGCCGCTCTCGTGGAAGTGATTGTAGATTTGCCGCGCAACCGTCTCGGAAATGCCGCTGACGGCCATCAGATCGTTGAGGCCGGCGCGGGAAACCGCCTTGGCCGTACCGAAATGCTGCAGCAGGGAGCGTTTGCGTCCCGGCCCGATTCCCGAGATTTCATCGAGCGGATTGCGCACCATTTCTTTCTTACGCCGCGCCCGGTGTGAGCCGATGGCGAAGCGGTGCGCCTCGTCGCGCATGCGCTGGATGAAATAAAGCACGGGATCGCGCGGCGGCAGGGAAAAATCGCTGCGCCCATCCGCAAAAAAGCGCTCGCGACCCGCCTCGCGGTCGACACCTTTCGCCACGCCGATGGCCGTCACACAGTCGCGAATGCCGAGTTCATCGAGGATAGCCCGCACCGCCGTCATCTGGCCCTGGCCGCCATCGATCAGGATCACATCCGGCCAGGCGGGGAAGGGCATGTCGGCCGCTTCTTCCGGTGTCGGCACCCGTTCGCGATCGGGCTTGCCTTCTTCCTTCAAGAGGCGCGAGAAACGACGGGTCATCACCTCGCGCATCATGCCGAAATCGTCGCCGGGGGTGATGTCGGTCGATTTGATGTTGAACTTGCGATACTGGTTCTTCACGAAACCTTCCGGCCCCGCCACCACCATGCCGCCCACGGCATTGGTGCCCATGATGTGCGAGTTATCGTAAATCTCAATCCGGCGCGGCACGGTGGAAAGACCGAAGGTCTCCGCAAAACCCTTCAGCAGCCGCGCCTGAGACGAGGTTTCCGCCAGCTTGCGGCCATGCGCTTCGCGGGCATTGGCAAGCACATGGTCGGTAATGTCTTTCTTCTCGCCGCGCTGCGGCACGCTGATGGTCACCTTGTGCCCGGCCTTTTCACCGAGTGCGGCGGCCAGCAGTTCCTGTTCCTCCACGGTTTCGGAAAGCAGGATTTGCTTCGGCACCGGCTTGTCGTCGTAAAACTGTGCGAGAAACGCATTGAGGATTTCCGAGCCGGGCAGGGAGGGATCGGCTTTCGGGAAATAGGCGCGGTTGCCCCAGTTCTGGCCGGTGCGGAAAAAGAACACCTGAATGCAGGAAATGCCGCCTTCGTGGTGAATGGCGAAGACATCCGCTTCCTCGATGCCGGCGGGATTGATGCCCTGATGGCTCTGGACGTGGGAAAGCGCCGCCAGCCGGTCGCGATAGACCGCGGCGCGCTCGAAATCGAGATCTTCGGCCGCCTCGTTCATCTGCTGCGCAATCGCGGTCTTGACGCTCTGGCTCTTACCGGACAGGAAATCCTTGGCTTCCTTGACGAGTTCCGCATAGCCCTGATCGCTGATCTCATGCGTGCAGGGCCCGGAACAGCGCTTGATCTGGTAGAGCAGACAGGGACGCGTGCGGGTCTCGAACACGCTGTCGGTGCAGGTACGGATCAGGAAGGCGCGCTGCAGCGAATTGATCGTGCGGCCAACGGCACCGGCCGACGCAAAGGGTCCGAAATAGTCGCCCTTGCGCGCCCGGGCGCCGCGATGCTTGAAGATCGCCGGCGCGCGATTGTCGGCGGTGATGAGAATATAGGGAAAGGACTTGTCGTCGCGCAAAAGCACATTAAAGCGCGGCCGCAAGCGCTTGATGAGATTCGCTTCCAGCAGAAGCGCTTCGGTCTCTGTGCGGGTGGTGACGAACTCCATATGGGTGGTGAAACGCACCATCTGGGCAATGCGGTTGGAATGAACACGACCCTGCGCATAGTTGCCGACACGCTTCTTCAGCGAGCGCGCCTTGCCGACATAGAGCACGTCGCCAGCCTCGTTGAACATGCGGTAGACACCCGGCGAATTCGGCAGGTGTTTGACGAATTCGCCGATGAGGTCCATGCCCTTCAGGCCGGATTCATTCTTCCAGCCCGCATTCCAGTCCACGCCGGCAACGTCGCGCGGCGCCTCAGCCGCTTCCGTCGCGGCAAGGCTGGCATCGTCGTCTTCGTCGTCGGTTTCATCGAAGAGAATACCGCCATCAGGCAGCTTCTTTCCGTTCATTCATTTATCTCCGCCACGTCAGGGGTTTCCCAGCCAAGGTGCTGGCCGCCGTCGAGCGCGATCATTTGTCCGGTGACCGACGGCGTGTCGAAAAGAAAGCGAATCGTCCGCCCGAACTCATCCGGTGCGGGACCACGCTTTAATATAAGGCCGTCAATCTGCGCCTGAAAGTCCTCGGGCGCCTGTCTTTCGCTTTTGAAGGTGGGACCCGGCCCGATGGCATTGACCCGCACACGCGGCGCGAAGCTTTGCGCCATCGTTCGGGTGGCGGTCCACAGCGCCGATTTCGAAAGCGTATAGGAGTAAAAACGCGGTGTGAGCGCAAGCACACGCTGGTCGATGATATTGACGATCAGCCCGGATTTGTCCGCAGGCAATTGCTCGACGAAGGCGGCGGCGATGAGGGAAGGGGCGCGCACATGCACCGCGAAATGCGCATCGAAGACCGCCGGATCGGGCGTTTCCGCCGAATCGTCGAGAAAAACCGACGCATTGTTGACGACGACGCCGATCGGCCCGAGTGCGGAGGCGGCCTTTTCGACAAGCGCGATGGTGGGCGCAGATTGTGTCAGGTCTGCCTGAACGGCCGCGGCCTTGCCACCGTTTTGCCTTATTTCGTTAGCGAATTCCTCGGCCTGGGCCATCGATTCATTGGCATGGACGGCAATCGCGAAGCCATGGGCGGCCAGATCGGTGGCGATTGCCCGACCAAGCCGGCGGGCGGCCCCCGTTATCAAGACTGTCTTCGGTATATGTTCTTTCACGGCGGACCTGCATTTGCTCATACACGCCCTATTTGCTGGATATAAATGCAAATCGCAAGCTGTCACTCAGCCCCAAAAGAATTGGGCGATTTTTTATTCGCAATGAAAGTTCGGTTTAATTTGAATATAACTAAGTTTAAAAGCGATCTATTGCTGGTTAGGCTTCTGTTAGGGTTAATAAAACCCTTGTGGCAATTAGGCAACGTCTAATTCTAGTCACGTCTCTGCCCCAAACAATTCACATTTTGGCTCTTTGATCTCCGCATTCTCCCATCAAATTCGGTTTCCAGAGGGGCGATTAACCCGACGAATTATGCCGCGTCTGAAAACGATGTTTTGAGTACAGAGCGGTCCTGAAAGGAGAATAGCATGCGTATTTTCGTAGCAACCCTTATGGCTTCGACCATGGCAGCCGCCGGCTTTTCGGCTGCGCACGCCGCTGACGCCGTAAATGAAGTGCCGCAGGCACCGGTATCCTACGACCAGCCCGCACCGGTCAAGGATTGGTCCGGCGCCTACCTCGGTGGTACGGTCAATTATGACTGGGGCCGTTTCAGCTCCAGCAATGACGGTCGTGACGCCAAGGGCTTCGGTGGCGGCCTCTACGGTGGTTACAACATGCAGAGCGGCCAGATCGTTTACGGTGCTGAAGCAGACGTGAACCTGGGCGACGAGAAGGGCTCCGCCGGTACGGTTGCCGGCAACGCCGTCGAAGGCAAGCAGGGCGTCAACGGCTCGCTGCGTGGCCGCGTCGGTTACGACATGAATCCGTTCCTGCTTTATGGTACGGCCGGTCTTGCTGTCTCCGACAACAAGGTCCGTGACGCGACCTCCAAGGACAGCGCCACCGCCCTCGGTTACACCGTTGGTGCCGGTGTTGAAGCCATGGTGACCGACAACATCACCGCTCGTCTGGAATATCGCTACAGCGACTACCAGAAGAAGGACTACAGCCTTGACTCCGGCGCGTTCTCGCGTGGTTACGACGATCATTCCGTCAAGGCCGGTATCGGCGTCAAGTTCTGATCCTTCGCGGATCGGTTAAAGAAAAGCCGGGGTTTTCGCCCCGGCTTTTTTGTTTTGTGGTATGCGGCCGGAGCGATGCCCGGCGATCAGGCCGGGCATCACTCCGATATATGGTCAGGCGGCGGCCTTCATTTCCGCATAGGCATCGAACGCTTGCTGAAGGTTTCCGGCCAGCCTGCCAGCGCCTCGCGTCCCTCGGCCCACTCACCGGCGAAACGCAGGTCGAGATAACCGATCATCGCGGCAAGGGCGAAATGGCCGCCATTGAGCTTCTTGCCGGTTTTCGGCAGGTTGGCGTTGAGATGGTCGAGACCCTTCACCACCTTTTTCCACTGCTTGTCGATCCACGGCTGGTGGATCTTGTCTTCCGGGCGGAAACGCCGCTCGTAAACGATGGCCAGCAGGCAATCCATGATGCCGTCGCATAGAGCTTCCAGAATTTCCGCTTCGGTGCGCTTGCCGTTCTTCTTTGGGTAGAGCTTGCCGCCCGAAAGACGGTCGAGATAATGCATGATTGTCACGCTGTCATAGACCGAGCCGCCTTCGTCCAGCAGCAGGACCGGGATTTTACCGAGCGGATTATTGTCCATCAGCGTTGCAGGCTCGGCATTGGTGTCGACGCGCACGGAGGTGACATCGATGCCGAGATGACGGGCAGCCATGCGCACCTTGGCGGAATAGGGGGAGGCGGGCGAATAAAGCAGTTCCATGGTCGGGTCCTATGGGGTTGATATGGGGTAATCAGCGTATGGGTATGATCTCGGTCGCGCTGGCGCGGCAACCCTTGCGATCCAGTTCAGGGCAATCGCGAAATGTCAGGTCCCTGTTGAGGCAGATGCGTACTTCCTCAAGGCGCCTGCCATCGCAGCTGATCGAAACACCGCGTTTCGACAGGCCGGGATTGGCATCGGTGAAGGCGGTTTCGATGGCTTCGGCGGAAAGGGTGGTGGCACCGGCACCCGAGGCGATCGTTCCGGGCAGCCTGATCGCCTCGAAGGCGGCCCGTGTCGCCGCGAAATAATCCTTCTGCGACAGGCCGGAGCAGGAACCGTGTTTGCGCCACTGGTGGCCGATCAGGCCCATCGACGGCATGATATCGAACAGGCTGCGACCGATGGCGTCCGGAACCCGGTCCGGCTCGCTGCTTCGACAGAATTCGGGATAGCCGTTCTCGTTCTGTGGCCAGAGCCCGTGCACGACGAAACCGTAACGCCTGTCGCTGCCACATTGCTGGCGATTGCCGGAACCTTCGGAGCTGGCGCAGAAGGCCGGCGACCAGGACAGGGACAGTACGTAAAAATCAAAGCCGGCACCGCGTGGGACTGATCTGCCGCCCTCATCGCGCCGGGCATTGTCCGACGGAGGGCTTCCGGCCGGCGCTGTCGGCGGATACATGGTCCAGTCATTCGAGGGGCGGCTCGGGGCGGGTTTTTCCTGCGCGAACCAAAGCGCTGCAAGCGACAGAAGACCCAAGGCGATGAAACCCGCATAACGTTTCATTCCGTGCACGTTCCCCGGAAAGTGGACCACCTCATATCGCACTTGGGCGACGATCCGGTCTTACATAAATTTGTGAACGAGGCAAACGGGCAAAAAGGTTGAAAGCTTCGCCGCATAACGAATAGAGTCGAACGAATCTTCCGCGAAAGACGGAAACAGGGCTGGGGCGATGTTGGGGGAAATAGGCGGCATGACCGCATGAAATTCAAAAAATACATCTGGCCCGTCGTTGGTTTCGCGACGATCGGTTTTTCCGCCTGGCTGCTTTTTCACGAACTGCGTGGCCTGTCGCTCGATGATCTCTGGGACAGTCTGAAAGCCATTCGCGTGCGGGACTGGCTGTGTTCCGGCCTTGCAACCCTGCTGGCCTACGCCGCGCTTGCCGGTTACGACCGCATCGCGCTGCAACATCTTGGCCGCAAGGTGAACTGGTTCTTCATCACGCTCACCTCTTTCACCACCTATGCGCTGTCCCACAATGTCGGGGCATCCGTATTCTCGGGCGCCGTGGTGCGATACCGGGCCTATACGTCCAAAGGATTGAGTGTGGCGGAAGTGGGCGTCCTTGTCGGCCTCTGCTCCTTCACCTTCCTCATCGGCACCATCATGCTCATCGGTCTGGTACTGTTATATGAGCCTGACATCACCGAACGGTTCACCGGCATCCTGCCCGTTGAAGCCTCGACCACTACCGGCGTTCTGCTGCTCCTCGTCGTCAGCCTTTATGTTCTCGGCAGCCTGCTCAGGCTGAAGCCCCTGAAAATCGGCTCCTTCGTGCTGCCTTACCCCGCGCCGAAACTGGTGGCGCAACAGCTCGTCATTGGCCCGATCGAGCTGATCGGCGCAGCTGGCATCATCTATTTCGCCCTGCCGGAGGCCGGAAATCCCGGTTACATGGTCATTCTCGGCATATTTCTGGTGTCTTTTTCCGCCGCGCTCATCTCGCATGCGCCCGGCGGGCTCGGTGTGCTGGAACTGGTCTTCGTCACCGGCCTGCCGGATATGAACCCCGCGGATGTAATCGCGGCACTCCTGGTCTTCCGCCTGTTCTACCTCATCATCCCCTTCATCATGGCGCTGTTCGTGATCCTGTTTTTCGAACGATCACAGCTTGCAGCGGCGCAGAAAAGGGAAGGGCTGAGATAGCCCTTCAATTCTCTTCCGGCTTGTCCTCGCCACGCAGCCAGAAGGCGCGTTGCGAGGCGAACCTGTCCTGCGCCAGCGCCGTCTTGAGATAGGGCAGCAGCACATGCAGCTCGTCCTTCAGCGTATAGGGCGGGTTGACGATGATGAGGCCGGAGCCGCTCAGGCCATCCAGCCGGTCGCTTCTGACGGAAAGTTCCGCGCACAGCATCTTCGGAATCTCGAAGGATTGCAGCCGCTCGTGGAAATCCTTGATCGGCGCGCCCTTCTTCAACGGATACCACAGGCAATAGGTGCCGGTGGAAAAACGCCGATAGGCCTTGTTCAGGCCATCGGCCAGCCGCTGATATTCGTTTTCCAGCTCGAAGGGCGGATCGACGAGGACGAGGCCGCGCTTTTCCTTGGGCGGCAGATGCGCGCCGAGCGACAGCCAGCCATCCAGTTCGGTGACGCGCACCTGATAGTCGCCCTCGAACAGCCGTGCCAGCGCGCGGCTGTCATCTGGGTGCAGTTCCATGGCCGAAAGCCGGTCCTGCGGGCGAAACAGCATGCGGGCGAGTTTCGGCGAACCGGGATAGAATTTTACACCGCCTTCCGGATTGAGTTCCTTCACGGCGGCAAGATAAGGTTCCAGCAATTCGGCGATGGGCGCGGGCAGATCGTCCTCCATCAGCTTGCCGATGCCGGTCTGCCATTCGCCTGTTTTCTGCGCCTCTTCCGACGTGAGGTCGTAAAGCCCGATGCCGGCATGGGTGTCCAGCACACGAAAGGCCTTGTCTTTGTTCTGGAGATAACGCACGAGGCGGGCGAGAACGGCATGTTTGAGGACATCCGCGAAATTGCCGGCGTGGTAGATGTGGCGGTAGTTCATGGATATGTCTCGCTTGCCGTGTATCGGGATGAATGGTCAGGATGAATATTCTTGATGGACGTCACTTCGGCCTTTTTGCCGCATCGTTGATGCAATATACAAAAGACATGAACGTTGCGACCCCGATTTCCGCTGAAAAAGCCACCGCCAAGGCCGAAGTCCGTATCGGACACACGGTTTGCCCGCATGACTGTCCGAGCGCCTGCGCGCTGGAGGTCGACATCAATGCCGATGGCCGCATCGGCCGTGTGCGCGGCGCCAATGCCAATACATATACCGCCGGCGTGATCTGCGCCAAGGTGGCGCGTTATTCCGAGCGCATCTACCATCCCGGTCGTCTGCTGACGCCGAAGCGCCGCAAGGGCGCAAAAGGTGCCGGTGACTGGCAGGAGATTTCCTGGGAAGCGGCGCTGGACGAGGTGGCCAACGCTTTCGTCAAGGCGGAAGCCCGGCATGGTGCCGAGGCCATCTGGCCCTATTTTTACGCTGGCACGATGGGGCAGGTGCAGCGCGATTCCATCGAGCGGCTGCGCCATGCCAAGAAATATTCCGGCTTCTTTGGCTCGATCTGCACCAACATGGCCTGGACCGGTTATGTGATGGGTACGGGCGCCTTGCGCGGCCCCGATCCGCGCGAGATCGGCAAGGCCGATGTCGTCGTCATCTGGGGCACCAATGCGGTGGCCACCCAGGTCAACGTCATGACTCATGCGGTCAAGGCCCGCAAGGAACGCGGCGCGAAGATCGTCGTTGTCGATATCTACGACAATCCAACCATGAAACAGGCGGATATGCGCCTCGTCGTCCGGCCCGGAACGGATGCCGCACTGGCCTGCGCCGTCATGCATATCGCCTTCCGCGACGGTTACGCCGACCGCGATTACATGGCGCGTTTCGCCGACGATCCGGCGGGGCTCGAAGCGCATCTGAAGTCGAAGACGCCGCAATGGGCATCCGAAATCACCGGTCTTTCGGTGGAGGAGATCGAGGCTTTCGCGCGACTCGTCGGCACGACGAAAAAGACCTTCTTCCGGCTGGGTTACGGTTTTGCCCGTCAGCGCAATGGCGCGGTCGCCATGCATGCGGCGCTTTCCATCGCCACGGTTCTCGGCTCCTGGCAATATGAGGGTGGCGGCGCGTTCCACAATAATGGTGAGATCTTCCGGCTCAACAAGGCGGAGCTGATGGGCACGGCCTATGCTGACCCCGAAGTGCGCCAGCTCGACCAGTCGCAGATCGGCCGCGTGCTGACGGGGGACGCGGAGGCGCTGCGCCATGGCGGCCCGGTGACGGCGCTGCTGATCCAGAACACCAATCCCGTCAATGTCGCGCCCGAACAGCGGCTGGTGAAACAGGGTTTCCTGCGCGACGATCTTTTCGTGGCCGTGCACGAGCAGTTCATGACTGAGACGGCCGATGTGGCCGATATCGTGCTGCCGGCCACCATGTTCCTCGAACATGACGACATTTACCGCGCCGGCGGCCAGAACCATATTCTGCTCGGCCCGAAACTGGTGGAGCCGCCGGAGACGGTGCGCACCAACCTCTTCGTCATCGAGGAACTGGCAAAGCGCCTCGGTATAGACCACATGCCGGGCTTCGGCCTTTCTGCCCGCGAGCATGTCAACCGTATGCTGAAAGTCAGCGGCTGGGGCGATTTCGACAGTTTGGCCGAAGAGAAGTGGATCGACGCGCAGCCGCCTTTCGAGGTGGCGCATTATCTCGAGGGCTTTGGTTATGGCGATGGAAAATTCCGTTTCAGCCCCGACTGGGCAACCGGACCTTCTCCGAACAAGCCGCCGAAGAATATCGGTGTCATGGGGCCTGTCTCCGAGTTTCCGAAATTCCCGGATCAGGTCGACGTCATCGAGGTTGCGGATGCGGACCATCCCTTCCGGCTGGCGACATCACCGGCGCGCAATTTCCTGAACTCCACCTTCGCGGAAACCAAGACTTCCGTGCAGAAAGAAGGCCGTCCGGAGTTGATGGTCTGTCCCGAGGATGCCGCCGATCAGGGTATCGCCGATGGCGACATCGTCCGTATCGGCAATGAACGCGGCGAAGTGCGCCTCCATGCGAAGATCGTGGAGGGGGCAAGGCCCGGCGTGCTGATTGCCGAGGGCCTGTGGCCGAACAAGGCGCATCTGGACGGCGAGGGCATCAATGTTCTGACCGGTGCCGATGCCGTCGCCCCCTATGGCGGCGCGGCGTTTCACGACAACAAGGTGTGGCTCCGCCGAAACGACGAGGCCGGCGAGGCTTGATATTGCACCGCAACACAGGCAGTCTGAAACAATCCCACGACAGGCAAGGACATATCCGGTGACACAGACGCAGGCGAAAAACCTTTCGGCCGACATGGATGCCGGCAGAATCCGGCTGGTGGAAAAGGAAACGGTCTGGAAGGGCTTCGTGCACATGCAGAAGCTCATTTTCGACCAGCGCATGCCGGATGGCAGGACAATGCGCATCGTGCGGGAAGTGCACGACCATGGCGTCGCTGCCGCCATTCTTCTTTATGACGTGAAACGCGACAGCGTGGTGATGGTGCGCCAGTTCCGTCCCGCCGCTTTCGTGAACGGCGATCCGAGCTTCATGATCGAGGTGCCGGCCGGGCTGCTCGATGAGGACGATGCCGCCGATGCCATTCGCCGCGAGGCAATGGAGGAATCCGGTTATGCGGTCGAAAAGGTCGAATATCTCTTCGACATGTATGCCAGCCCCGGCACGCTGACGGAAAAGGTCAGTCTCTTCGTCGCGCGCATCGATCTCGACGTGCAGGCCGGCAGCGGCGGCGGGCTGGAGAGCGAAGGCGAGGATCTGGAGGTTCTGACCTATGGCCTCGACGAGGCCTTCGCCATGATCGCATCAGGCGAAATCACCGATTCCAAGACGATCATTCTGCTGCAATGGGCAATGTTGAACCGTGCGGTTTTGAGAAAACCCTAAACGAAGGATACGTTCTTCAGCTTGGCAACTACGGCAAGCTCCTTGTCATGGGGTGCGAGGACCGTGTTATTGGCCAAGGGGAGCGAAACTCACTCTTCTTTGGTGCTCGGCCCTTTAGTCAAAACCGTCCTTTGACGCCCATTCCCACGAAAATCGACTGCAGGTCACCACCGCCGGCATTTTTCTCTGACGCGAGATTTCCCGCACCTGCGCCGCTGTAATGGGTGTCGCCGCGCCCCAGGCTGGTATAGTCATAGGCGCCGTCGAGATAGATCGAGGCATTCTCGGTCAGGTCATAGGCAATGCCTGCCTTTACCCCGAACATGCCGGCAACATCGAATTTGTCGGTGAAGCGCATGTCGCGCAGGTGATGGTCGTCCGTTGCCTTGCCATAGACCATCGCGCCGCCTTCGACGCCGGCATTCAGCGACCAGTTGCCGAACCTCTGGCCGCCCGTCAGGTTGCCGTAGAAAACCGGGATTTGCTGACGGTAGGTGATGCCTTTGACGTCATCATTGAATCTTACGCTCAGGTCCCTTGGCGAGAAAAGGCTGTAGACGCCCTTGCCGCCATAGGCAGACCATTGCACATCCGTATAACGGAAGCCGACGCCGGCGCTGAGATATTGCTGGGGATCTTCCAGCAACATGCGATTGAGTTCGAGGCTTCCCGAAAAATAATGGTCGAGCCGCGTATCGTCATGCTGGGAGCGATGGCTCCAATTCTCTTTGGAGCTATCTCTGGAAAAAGGCCATATCCAGTCATAATCGGTCATGTAGCCGTCGCCTTCGAAGCCGACGCGGCCTTCCGCCTTGACGCGCCAGCCAGGCGCCAGCTCAAGCCCGAGCGAGCCGCGCAACGCCACGGCGTTTTTGGTTTCCCATTCGAGTTCACTCACCTTGCGTCCGCCCAGATGAACGGTCTCCGTAGCACGGAGATTGAGAACACCCGCATCCAGCGAGGCTGTAACGCCGCCTTGTTCGGCCATGACCGGCAGGCTGGCGCCCATCAGCAGAAGAGCCGAAAGCGGCAGTGAGAATCTCGAAAATGGCATGATCACTCCTGAATGACCGGAGGGCCTGAAATAGGGGCCGTTGCGGGCATTAAGAGTGATTATGGTAAATGATCGGTTTATTTTTCCGAAAAATACCACTTCTGATTTATTTTTGTACTTTAGAAATTTATTTATCAGAAAGCGGAAATCAGGATTGAATACTCTGATTTACTGTCATTGTCCGTGGAGACAGCTTTGCCGCCTTCCATCCGTACCTTGCCTTCCGCCAGCCGCTTCAACGTGAGCGGGTAAAGCTGGTGCTCGACGGTCAGGATGCGCGCTGCAAGCGTATCGGCGGTGTCCCCGGAAAGCACCGGGACGGCACCCTGCGCGATGGTCGGGCCTTCATCCATGCCTTCGGTAACGAAATGCACAGTGCAGCCGGAAATCTTCATGCCGCTGTCGATGGCGCGCTGATGGGTGTGCAAACCGGGAAAGAGCGGCAGCAGGGAAGGGTGGATATTGATGATCCGGCCTTCATAGGGCGCAATGAATTCCCCCGAAATCAACCGCATGTAACCGGCAAGGCAGATGATATCGGGCGCGATCTCGCCAAGTGCGGCCAGAATGGCGCCTTCATGTTCGGCCTTGCTGGCATAGGTTTTACGCTCGAAGACCAGCGTCGGAATGCCGAGAGCGCGGGCCTTTTCCAGCCCGCCCGCAGAGGCCTTGTCCGAAATCACGCAGACGATTTCCGCCGGAAAATCCGTCGCCTGGCAGGCCTTGGCCAGCGACACCATGTTGGAGCCGCTGCCGGAGATGAAAACGACGACGCGCTTGCGGCCGGACGAGAAGGCGGCGCGCATCATAGGCCGAGGGTGCCCTTGTAGATCGTGCCGTGTTCACCCTCTTGCCGCGCAACCATGCGGCCGAGCGGGAAGACGGTTTCGCCTTCCGCCGTCAGAACCTCTGTAACCTTCTGGGCGTTCTCAGCCGAAACAACGACGATCATGCCAACGCCACAATTGAAGGTGCGCAGCATTTCCTTCGCTTCGACGCCACCGGTCTTGGCAAGCCAGGAGAAGACGGCCGGAACCTCGATCGCGGCAAGATCGATTTCGGCGGCGAGGTGCTTCGGCAGAACGCGCGGAATATTCTCCGGGAAACCGCCGCCGGTAATATGCGCCAGCGCCTTCAGCGCGCCGGTCTCGCGGATCGCCTTCAGAAGCGGCTTCACATAGATGCGGGTCGGCGTCAGCAGGGCTTCGCCGAGCTTCTTGCCATTGGCGAAGGGGGCCGGGGCGTCCCAGCCAAGGCCGGAGGTCGATACGATCTTGCGCACCAGCGAAAAGCCGTTGGAGTGAACGCCGGAGGAGGAGAGGCCGAGAATGACGTCGCCTTCGGAAATATCGCCGGCCGGCAGAAGCTGGCCGCGTTCGGCAGCACCCACGGCAAAGCCTGCGAGATCGTAGTCGCCATCGGAATACATGCCGGGCATTTCGGCGGTTTCACCGCCGATCAGTGCACAGCCGGATTCGCGGCAGCCGGCGGCGATGCCGGAAACAATCGCCGCACCCTGATCCGGGTCAAGCTTGCCGGTGGCGAAATAATCGAGGAAGAACAGCGGTTCTGCGCCCTGAACGACGAGATCGTTGACGCACATGGCGACGAGGTCGATGCCGACAGTGTCGTGATAGTCCGCGTCGATGGCGATCTTCAGCTTGGTGCCGACGCCGTCATTGGCAGCCACCAGAACCGGATCGGTGAAACCTGCCGCCTTCAGATCGAACAGGCCGCCGAAGCCGCCAATTTCGCCGTCCGCGCCGGGACGCCGCGTGGAGCGCACCGCCGGTTTGATCTTTTCGACCATCAGGTTGCCGGCGTCGATATCCACACCCGCATCACTATAGGTAAGACCGTTCTTGCCCGACTGGCTCATGGCTCTCGTCTCCGCTGGTTCCTTTGGCGTCGCCATTCGCACGGGACGGGGCCTGATGCAAGGGTTTGAGTGGCAAAAGCTCCGGTTTTTAACGGCTTTGGCGGGGCTTGCCGTATCGGGGGCTCAGGATGACTGCGGCGCGGCGCGACAGACGAGATTAAGCAGGCCGTCATTGGACGTATCGGAACTTTCCTCGATCCGCCGTCCGTTCTCGCCGTAACGGGCAACCACCTCAAGGCCCGCATCCTGCAGCTGGCGGGTCTGGGCGGCAAGGTCGATGAAATAAAACAGGCCGCTCCAGCGGTGCGCCTGATCCGCGAGAATGGCATATTCCGGTGTTTGCCGCGTGGCGGATTGCAGCCGCAGATAATTGATCCAGCTTTGCGGATGCAGCGAATTCACCACCTCACGCGGATGCCAGGAGCGTCGATGCAGCGGCATGCCGCCGGCCCGCTTCCACTGCCGGTTATGAAACGAGAAGATGAAGTACCCGTCTGGTGACAGGATGCTGCGGACGGCACGAATGATGGCAAGCCGGTCCTCATGGTCGAAGGCGCTCAGGATGGCGAGTGCGCCGAGCACGCAATCGAAGCGCTCCGCCCCGAACTGGCCGATCGCCCGCACATCCATGTCAAGAAAGGTGGCCTCGGGAAAATTGCGCCGCGCAAGCGAAAGCATGGGCTGCGAAAGGTCGATGCCGATATATTCGCCCACCAGCGGCAGAAGCGGTTTTGTCGTCCGGCCGGTGCCGACCCCGAGGTCCAGCAGCCGCTTGCCGGCATAGGCATGGCGGAAGTCTTCAAGAATGATGCGTTCGGCGGGGTAAAGCTGCTGGTTGTCATACCATGCGGCCACTTCGGGGTTATCGAAGAGACCCGCATTATATTCCGCGATGCCATTTTCACTGGTGCTCTGCATCGTGCCTCCGGCCACCGGGCATGAAGAGCGCTGCTGGCCCGCCCGGCGATATTTGATCGTTATCTAATATTTGTCGCGGGTCAACCTGCCGTTGCGGCGGGTTGGCTGGAAATGGGCGATTTTACCAGCATGCGGGGTTTGCGCGAAGGACCCGGCGGCCAGTGGGCGCTCTTTGCAGGCATGCAGGGCAACAGCGTCGGCCTTGACCATATGCATCCGCGCATCCTATCTCCATGATGGGCGATGACGGCACGGCGACAGAAGGATGAACGGATGCAACCCCATGTGAGCGGCACGAGCCTGCGCCGGCAGGTGTTTTTCTGGATCGGCGTGCTTGCCGTCTTTGTCCTGTTCCTGATGGTCTTCAGCTCCATTCTCCTGCCTTTCGTGGCGGGCATGGCGCTTGCCTATTTCCTCGATCCGGTGGCCGACTGGCTGGAACGGCGGGGCTTGAGCCGGTTGATGGCGACCGTCGTCATCCTCGTTTCCTTCGTGCTGATCTTTGCACTGTCGCTCATCATCATCATTCCGCTGATCGTCGCCCAGGCATCGGAATTCATCACGCGCATCCCGCAATATGTCTCCTCGTTGCAGCAGCTGATCGCCGGCGCCGATACCAACCTCCTGCCGGACTGGGTGAGCAGCCAGATCGACGCGGTGAAGGAGAATTTCTCCAAGCTTCTGACCGAAGGCGCCGGTTTCATCGGCACGCTTTTGACGCAGATCTGGAATTCCGGAAAATCGCTCGTCGATGTCATGTCGCTTCTGGTGGTCACGCCCGTCGTCGCCTTCTACCTGCTGCTCGACTGGGACCGGATGATCGACAAGGTCGATAGCTGGATCCCGCGCGACTACGTGCACACCGTCCGCCAGATCGCCCGCGACATGGATAAGACGATCGCCGGTTTCGTGCGCGGGCAGGGGTCGCTCTGCATCATTCTCGGGGTTTATTACGCCGTCGGCCTGTCGTTGGTGGGCCTGAATTTCGGCCTGCTGATCGGCCTTTTCTCCGGCCTCATCAGCTTCATTCCCTATATTGGTTCGATGGTCGGCCTCATCCTTGCGGTCGGTGTCGCCATCGTGCAGTTCTGGCCGGACTATATCTATGTCTTCCTGACACTCGTCGTGTTCTTTTCCGGCCAGTTCATCGAAGGCAACATCCTGCAGCCGAAGCTTGTCGGCAAAAGCGTCGGCCTGCATCCGGTGTGGCTGATGTTCGCCCTCTTCGCCTTCGGTGCGCTTTTCGGTTTCGTCGGGCTTCTGGTCGCGGTGCCGGCTGCCGCGGCGGTCGGCGTGCTTGTCCGCTTCGCCTTGTCGCGGTATCTTGAAAGCGATCTCTATCACGGGCACGCCGCCAACCTTCCCTGGGACACAAATCCTGCCCTGGAAGAAGGGGAACGTCCTCCGGCAAGGTTGACTCTCAGAGCTGACGATGACTGACCAAATCAAAACCGACAACGCCCGGTCGAAGGCCGAGCAGCTGCCGCTCGCATTCTCGCACCAGTCCGCTTCCGGCCGGGAGGATCTCCTCGTTTCCGCCTCGCTTTCGGCTGCCGTCAGCCTCATCGACGAATGGCCGAACTGGCGCTCGCCCGTCGTCGTGCTGGCCGGGCCGCCGGGTTCGGGGAAATCGCATCTCGCCAATATCTGGAAAAATATTAGCGACGCCCGCGATATTCACCCGAAGGCCGGTGCGGATGCCGCGCGCGCGGCTGAAACGGGACCGGTTCTTTTCGAGGACGCCGATCGGCGCGGTTTCGACGATACGGAACTTTTCCATGTCATCAACAGCGTGCGCCAGCACGGCACCACGCTCCTGATGACCAGCCGGCAATGGCCGGCCGCATGGCCGGTGACGCTGCCGGATCTGCGTTCGCGCCTCAAGGCCGTGACGGTGGTGGAGACCGGCGAGCCGGACGAGGCGCTGCTGGCGCAGGTGCTGGTGAAACTTTTCGCTGACCGGCAGCTTTATATGGACGACAAACTCATAGGCTACATCGTCAATAGAATGGAGCGTTCGCTCGATACCGCGCAGACGATTGTGGAGCGGATCGATCGGCTGGCGCTCGCGCGCGCAACACGGATAACCCGTCCGCTGGTGGCGGAAGTTCTCAATGCGATGGACACGGTACCCACGGGCAGCGGATTGGACGACGAATAACTGTCACAGTTCCGTCGTCAAACTGTTATACGGGCAAGAAGGACGATCACGCGATGCAACAGGATCACGGGACGGAAACAGCTAAGGGGATGGAAAAGGGCATGGACGCTGTCGCGCAGGAAGATTTCAACAAGGTTCAGCCAGTGAACGAGGGCGAGAACCTCTGGGATAGCCCGGCGCGCTTCATCAACCGCGAATTCTCCTGGTTGCAGTTCAATCGCCGCGTCCTCGAAGAAACGCTGAATACGGATCACCCGCTGCTGGAGCGGCTGCGTTTCCTGTCCATCTCGGCCGCCAACCTCGATGAATTCTTCATGGTCCGCGTCGCCGGCCTCGAAGGCCAGGTACGCCAGAAGATCACCGTCAAGACGCCCGATGGCAAGACCCCGGCCGAACAGCTGGAAGATATCCTGAAGGAAATCGACAATCTGCAGATGGAGCAGCAGGCTTCGCTTGCCGTTCTGCAGCAATATCTTGCCCGGGAAGAAATCTTCATCGTGCGGCCGGCCGCACTTTCGGATGCGGACCGTACCTGGCTGGAAACGGAGTTCGAGGAACGCATGTTCCCGGTGCTGACGCCGCTCTCCATCGACCCGGCACACCCGTTCCCCTTCATTCCCAATCTCGGCTTTTCCATGGGCCTGCAGCTCGACAGCGTCAACGGCCGCGAGCCGATGACGGCGCTCCTGCGCCTGCCGCCGGCGCTTGACCGCTTCGTGCGCCTGCCGGATGAAAAGAACGCCATTCGCTATATCACGCTCGAAGATGTGGTCGGCCTGTTCATTCATCGCCTTTATCCGGGCTATACCGTTCGCGGTTCCGGCACGTTCCGCATCATCCGCGACAGCGATATCGAGGTGGAGGAAGAGGCGGAAGATCTGGTGCGCTTCTTCGAAAGCGCGCTGAAGCGCCGCCGTCGCGGTTCCGTCATCCGTATCGAAACCGACAGCGAAATGCCGCAGTCGCTGCGCCAGTTCGTGGTGCATGAGCTGGGCGTTCCGGACAATCGTGTCGCCGTTCTGCCCGGCCTTCTCGCGCTCAATACCATCTCGGAAATCGTGCGCGCGCCGCGCGACGACCTGAAGTTCGAGCCCTATAACGCCCGTTTCCCCGAGCGCGTGCGCGAACATGCCGGCGATTGCCTCGCCGCCATCCGCGAAAAGGACATGGTGGTCCACCATCCCTATGAGAGCTTCGACGTGGTCGTGCAGTTCCTGCTGCAGGCCGCGCGCGATCCCGACGTGCTCGCCATCAAGCAGACGCTCTATCGTACCTCCAATGACAGCCCGATCGTTCGCGCGCTGATCGATGCGGCCGAAGCCGGTAAATCCGTCACTGCGCTGGTGGAACTGAAGGCGCGTTTCGACGAAGAGGCAAACATCCGCTGGGCGCGCGACCTGGAGCGCGCCGGCGTGCAGGTGGTGTTCGGCTTCATCGAACTGAAGACCCATGCCAAGATGTCGATGGTGGTGCGCCGTGAAGACGGCAAGCTCAGAACCTATTGCCACCTTGGTACCGGCAACTACCACCCGATCACGGCGAAGATTTACACTGACCTGTCCTTCTTCACCTGCAATCCGAAGATCGCCCATGACATGGCGAATATCTTCAACTTCATCACGGGTTACGGCGAGCCGGAAGAGGGCATGAAGCTGGCGGTTTCGCCTTATACGCTGCGCGCCCGCATCGTGAAGCACATCAATGAAGAGATCGAGCACGCCAAGCGCGGTGCGCCGGCGGCGATCTGGATGAAGATGAATTCGCTGGTCGATCCGGAGATCATCGATGCGCTCTACCGCGCCAGCGCTGCGGGTGTGGAAGTCGATCTGGTCGTGCGCGGCATCTGCTGCCTGCGCCCGCAGGTGGCGGGACTGTCGGACAATATCCGCGTCAAATCCATCGTCGGCCGCTTCCTGGAACACAGCCGCATCTTCTGCTTCGGCAATGGTTTCGGGCTGCCTTCGGACAAGGCGCTGGTCTATATCGGCTCGGCCGACATGATGCCGCGCAACCTCGACCGTCGCGTCGAGACGCTTGTTCCGCTCACCAATCCGACCGTGCACGAGCAGGTTCTTTCACAGATTATGCTGGGCAATCTCATTGACAACCAGCAGAGCTACGAGATACTTGCGGACGGAACGTCAAGGCGCATCGAGGTGCGTAAAGGCGAAGAACCGTTCAACGCGCAGCACTATTTCATGACCAATCCCAGCCTTTCCGGACGTGGTGAAGCCCTGAAATCCAGTGCGCCCAAATTGATTGCCGGGTTGATTTCCTCCCGCAAGAAACAGGCTGAATGACTCGATCAGAAGCACAGGGGCGGCTGACCGGCCTTGCCCCCGTTTCCGTCATAGATATTGGTTCGAACTCCGTTCGTCTCGTTGTATATGAAGGCCTTTCCCGCGCGCCCGCGGTGCTGTTCAACGAAAAGGTCCTTTGCGGCCTTGGCAAGGGACTGGCGCTGACGGGCCGCATGCATGAGGAAGGTGTCAGCCGGGCGCTGATGGCGTTGAGGCGCTTCCATGTGCTTTCCGAACAGGCGCAGGCGCAGAAGCTTTATGTGCTGGCGACGGCTGCGGCGCGTGAAGCGGAAAACGGCCCGGATTTCATCCGTGAAGCCGAAGCCATTCTCGGCTGCGAGATCGAGGTGCTGTCCGGCGAAAAGGAAGCACTTTATTCGGCCTATGGCGTGATCAGCGGTTTCCATGATCCCGATGGCATCGCTGGCGACCTCGGCGGCGGTTCGCTCGAGCTCATCGACATCAAGGGCAAGAGCTGCGGCGAGGGCATCACCCTGCCGCTCGGCGGCCTGCGGCTGTCGGAACAATCGGACGGCTCGCTGGAAAAGGCAGCCACCATCGCCAGAAAACACGTCAAATCCTTTGCGAAGCTTCTGGCGGCGGGTGAGGGGCGCACCTTTTATGCGGTCGGCGGCACCTGGCGAAACATCGCCAAACTGCATATGGAGATCACCGGCTATTCGCTGCATATGATGCAGGGATATGAATTGCCGCTGGAGGAAATGCTGAATTTTCTGGAGGAGGTCATCGTCTCCCGGGACAGCAAGGATCCGGCCTGGCAGGCGGTCTCCAAGAACCGCCGTTCGCTGCTGCCCTTCGGCGCCATCGCCATGCGCGAAGTCCTGAAGGTGATGAAACCGGCAAAGATCGCCTTTTCGGCGCAGGGTGTGCGCGAAGGTTATCTTTATTCGCTGCTGACGGAAGAGGAGCGGGATTCCGATCCGCTGCTGGTCGCGGCGGATGAGCTTGCCATTCTGCGCGCCCGCTCGCCAGAACATGCGCGCGAACTGGCGGACTGGAGCGGTCGCACCTTTCCGGTCTTCGGCATTGATGAGACCGAAGAGGAGAGCCGTTACCGGCAGGCGGCCTGCCTTCTGGCCGATATCAGCTGGCGCGCCCATCCGGACTATCGCGGCTTGCAGGCGCTCAACATCATCGCCCATTCGTCCTTCGTGGCGATCACCCATCCCGGCCGCGCCTATATTGCGCTCGCCAATTATTATCGCTTCGAAGGCCTGAACGATAACGGCACCACGGAGCCGCTTGCGGTAATGGCAGGCGAACGTCTGCAGGAACTCGGCAAGCTGCTCGGCGGCCTGCTGCGTGTCGTCTACCTCTTTTCGGCCTCGATGCCGGGCGTCGTCGACCATCTGAAATTCCGCAAATCCGACAATCCGGATCTCGATCTGGAATTCGTCGTGCCGCATGATTATTGCGATTTCGCGGGCGAGCGTCTGGATGGCCGTTTGCAGCAGCTGGCGAAGCTGACGGGCAAGCGACTGGCCTTCGTATTCGAGTGACGAGCGGCGATGCCCGTCTTGCGGCGCTGGCTACGACCAGCGCTCGCAAAAGGCTTCGATATCGCTCGACTGAAAGTCGGCAAGCCGCGCCATGATCGTCTCGAATGGCCAGTCCCACCAGGCGATGGAAGCAAGCTTCGCCGCGATGGATCGCGAAAAGCGCTCGCGAATGATTTTCGCAGGAACACCGCCGACGATGGTGTAGGGCGGCACATCTCTGGTGACCACGGCACCGGCGGCAAGTACCGCGCCGTCTCCAACCGTTACACCCGGCAAGACGATGACCCCGTGACCGATCCAGACATCATGGCCGATGATGGCGCGATCCTGCTTTCGCTGGTCGAAAAAGGCGTCGTCGCGCACCGCATCGGCGGAGTAATATTCCGGGCAGTAGCTGAAACGATGCATGGATGGCCGGTCCATCGGATGGTTCGGCGCACCGATCCTGACTTCCGCGGCGATGGCGCAGAACTTTCCGATTATCGCGTCCCCTACCATGCAGCGGGGACCGAGATAGGAGTAGCTCCCGAGTTCGACATTATGCAGCGAGGTATCAGCCAGAATTTCGCAGCATTCACCGATGCTTGAATCCCTTATGCTCGCTGTCGCATGAATAACGGTCTCTGCGATTTTCGGGCGCTTGATCTGAGCGGTCGAGTCCATTCCAGTCTCCGGATTTCGCGCCTGCTTAACCGGGGATGATGAAGGGTCTGTGACGCGGGATGGTGAAAGCAGTCCGGTCGTGGCCGCCGGCTTTTCTCTCAAGTGCGGATCACGCCGGTTGCTCGCGCAGACGTCTTCTCTTCATGAGGCGCATCACCTGACGGTGACATCGACCGGGGTTTCTTTTTTCTCCCAATAGTGCTCGGTTATGTTCCGAGCGTTGCGAATGATGTGACCGGCGATTTCAGGGTCTCCGCCCTCGAAGGTCTTCGGGTCGGCCCCGCATAGGAGCAGGAAGAGCTGCTGATGCGCGACTGCGGCAAAATAGTCATGGGGCGGTGGCTGCATGTCCGAATCGACGGTCTTGAACGCTTCAGCGACCTCTTTGCTGGCGCGCTCAAGGGCGGCGTGAATGCTCGCCATCATCGCCGCTTCCTTGCGTTCCAATATATCCTGGATCTGCCGCTCTGCCGGTGTCGGTACCGGACAACTCTCACTCATCAAAGACTCTCCTGTCACTGCGTCCATTGCGCCAGCCAGGATTATCGCATTGATTGTGACCGCTTTGCGGAAAGGCAGAAATTGCGGTTGTGGAACGGGGCGGAATAATTGCGCGTCATGCCGGAAGTCGCCGGGTAAACCGCAGGTGCGAAATTCCCGCGTAAACGGTTCAGCCGTGCCCCAATGCCTTTCTGATGCAGGCGCTGAGATAGGCATATTGCAGCGGCGTTATCGTCGCCATGGCCTCCGTGCGGCTGGCAAGCCTGTCCTGATAACCGACCGGAATATCGAACTGGGCGAAGGTGAAGTCCCAGCGAATGCCTTCGACGATATTGTAGAAATGCTCGGCGCCGCTGACAGCGGTTTTGGCGAGTTCACCGCCGAAAATATCCTGCACCACCAGGGCGGTGACGCTGCCTTGTCCCTTGGCGGGGTTTTCGCGCGACCAAAGGCTGCTGGTCTCACCCGACCAGCTTTTCTTCAGGGCGTAATATAGTCTCTCTGCATGGTCCTGCATGAAATGTCTTCTTTTCCGCAAGCATGTTTCGGTTAAAGCATTTCCAGCAAAACTGTGCTCGGTTTTGCGTCCGGAAATGCGCAAAAACAAAGAGTTAGAGCAATGGAGGTGAACCGGTGTTCACCGGAATTGCTCCAGCTCTGGAGAATCGGAACGGAGCGCCATGCAGACATTGTGTCTGCCGGGCGCTCCGTCGGGATCATTCGCCGCTGCCAAAGCGATTGACAGCAGCTTCGGTCTTACTTGGCGTCAAGCAGGTCCTTGACGTCCAGCAGGACGAATTCGTTGTCGTCAGCCTTGTCCAGCGCACGGCCGGCCGAGAAGGGCAGGTTGTTGTCGTTGCCAACGATGATATGCGTGGCATCGACGCGGTCGACATTCTCGATGGTGACGAAAGGCATGTCGTAATAACCGTTGCCGCCGCCCTGACGCTTCTTGTTGTCGGGGTCGGAGATTTTCAGAAGATCGATATAGCCGATCTTGCGCGCGGCCTTGCCGACATTGGCGTCATTGAACTCGATCTTGTAGATGCGCTTCACCTTGGCGGGCACGGCAAAGCAGTTTGCTTCCGGCTTCTTCGGGTCGGCGCAGGCCTTGTCGGCGGTGCCGGCGCCATTGTCACGTTCGATGACCAGCGCCGTGCTGTCGTCCAGCATGTTGAAGTCGCCGATGGCTTCGCCGCCCTGGGCCAGCGGGTAGAGCCAGCTGCGGCCGGTCCATTGCTTCTTGGCGGTGTCGAGTTCGATGATGCGCAGCGCGGTTGCGCCGTCTTCGGTCTTTTCCACCTGGCCATCAGCCATGTAAAGCGGACCTTCCAGAAGGCCGTAGAGCTTGGAACCATCTTTGGAAAGCGCCATGCCTTCGTAACCGCCGGAACGCTTCAGGTTGAAGGCCGGCATCTTCTGTGTCGGGTTGCCGGGCAGGGCAAGCGTGGGATGATCCGGAGACTTCACCTCGATGTCGCCGGCCTTGGTGGCGATGACGTCGGTCAGCTTGCCGTCGCGGGTGAATTTCAGGATGTAGGGGCCGAATTCTTCGCCGACCCAGAAGCCATCGGCAACCGGCTGAATGGACTCAACGTCGAAATCCGCGCCGGTCAGATAACGCTTGGCAGTGCCTTCGAGAACGATGGGGAAGGGCGCCTTCATGTCCGGGTCGGAAAGGAACACGGTTTCAAGCGCATTGACCTTGCCGGCATCCCAGTCGAGTTTCAGGTGGTGAAGCATCAGCATGGCGTCGCTGGAATTGAGCTTGGAACCGAAGCCATTGTCGGAAAGGCTCCAGAAGCTGCCATCGGGCATGGCCTTGATGCCGGAAAAGCCCTGCATCGGCTGGCCGTTGAACGGCATGGAAAGGCCGGTCAGGCGCATGCCGTCCTTGCCGGGCACGGTGCCCAGGCCTTCGGCGCGCTTGCGGTCGGCGGTGGTGAACTTGGCGGAGGTCTTGAGGTGCTCCGGCGCATCGGCGGGCGCCGCGATGATGGTGTTGGCCGGCAGGATGGCGTGGGAGACGAGCTTTGCCGGAAACTCCTGCTCTGCAGCGTGCGATGCGGTGGCAAGCGTAAGAAGCGCGCAGGAGGCGAAAAGAATGTGCTTCATGATGGTGACCCCTCGATACCTGTTGAAGACTGGATTGACGCGATAGGGTCGTCGCATGACAGGCAAGTGATTGCCGTTTGAAGCTTTGATGAAATTTTATGACGGCCATCACCGACAGATGGCCTCTGGGGGCCGAGAGGCCCTTATGCGGCGGAGGCCTGTTGCTGGCTGAGCGTGCAGACGCCAAGCGTCTGGCCACGGCCCTTCACCGCATGTTCGCCGAGATATTCGCTGCGCACGCCCTTCGGGAGCACCAGCTGGTGAGCAAGATCGGCGGAAATCAGCACCGGATGGCCGAGCATCTTGCTCAGCGATTCGAGCCGCGAGGTCGTGTTCACCGTATCGCCGAAATAGGTGATCTTGTGATGGTCGACGCCGATTTCGGCGGTGATGACCGGACCGCCATGGATGGCGAAGCGCAGGCGCGGCACTTCGCCGAAGCGGGAAAGCCAGATGTCGCGCTTGTCCTCGATGGTGGCCTGGATATCGAAGACGCAGCGCACGCAGGCCGCCCGCCGGATCGCCATGTGATAGGGCCAGGTGATGATGGCGGCATCGCCGATATAATCATCGATGACACCGCCGTGTTTCCTCACCGGTGCGGCATAGCTTGCGAAGATTTCTCCAAGAAACTCCTGGGCCTTCAGGTCGCCATGGGTTTCGGCGAAGGAGGTGGAGCCGACGAGATCGATGAAGATGAAGACGCGGTCTTCGCTGACCGGGCGGCGATAGCGCCCGAGAATGAGATCGATGAAGATATCGCGGCCGAGAAGCTCACGCACACGCATGATGAAGACGATGATGCCGCAGACGATCAGGGTAAAGATCAACGTCTGCACCTCGGCATGCACGGCCCGTTTCCAGGTACCGGGGAATATCCCGCTCAGCCACAGGATCGTGCCGCCGAGCCCGAAGCCGCAAAAGACGAGGATGGCGTAGATGATGAGACCGACGGCGATATAGGCAGGCGTCGGCAGGGCGCTGACCTGCCGCGACAGGCCGGGCATGATGTAACCGCGCTCGAAAGCGAGAATCGGCGCGCAGGCGAAGAGCGCATAGGTGGCGCCGATCAACGCGCCGCCGCCATATTCCAGAAAGGCGTAGGCCACGCCGCTGCCGGCCACGGCAACGAAGAGCACCACGTAATCCAGGATGGGCAGCAATTTTCTCATATCGGTTCTGGTCTCGGGAAGGGAAGGCCCGCCGCTCCCTTCGGGCGAAGCATCTGTTCAGGTCATATGCGACATTAATGGGGAAAAAGCGCCGCAAAAAGTGAGCAATCGGTAAGGTTGCATGAAGGATTGGCAAGGCTGTTGCCCCGTTGCCGCAAAACGGGTGCGGATGCGCCGTTGCGGCTGAGATGTTTTGTCGCATTTTTGGGGGCGCGAAACCGCGATCCGCCTTTTCTGGAACCGCCCTAATAGGAGGTTCTGTAATAGACCGTTTCAAGCGGGGATTGCGGCCGGTCCTCTTGCGTGCGGTTCGACCATTTGATCGGGAAGGCGGCAAAGCGCAGCCTGTTGCCGTCGATCCAGGCCCGGTCGAACAGCGTATCGCCCTTGCGGGCGAAGGCGATCGCCGCGCAGGTTCGACCATCGACGTCGAAGGGGATATTTTCCCTCCAGCCAGTCAGGCCGCAGCCGGCGCCTTTCGGGTCGCGATTATAGTGCTCGACGACGTCGCTGTCATTCGGCGTCATGGTGATCGAGGTGACGGTATGGGCAAACTGCAGGCTGTCCTGATCCTTCAGGCCACCGTCCAGCGTGCCTTCGTAGCGCACCTGCACCGTTGGCTGCTGGCAGCCGCTGCGGGCATAAAGCTGCGAGACGGCCTGCATGCGCTCGCCGCGAATGGTGAGGCGCGTGACGATGCCGTGGCGGTCATTCTTGCCGATCTTCAGGCAGTCTGTCGTCCATTCACCTTGAAGGTCGACCTTGCCTTCAGCGGCGTGGGCGGGAAGAGAGGGGAGAATGCCTGCCGCCGCGACAAGTGCGGCGAGCAGCGGAATGCGGGCAGGTTTCATGGAAATACCCTTGGAATCGCGCAACCATCAGCAGAGAGATGGGGCGCGATGCGGGCAAAATTGGGGTGGAAAGCGGCGAGCGGTTACGACTCGCTCGCCGCAACCTCTACGGCCTCGACCTTCTTGCCGGCGAAACGCAGGGCGACTTCGCCATTGATGAGCTTCAGCGCCACATCGCCGAACAGCTCGCGCCGCCAGCCGGTCAGCGCCGCGACAGTTGCGTTCTCGCCCTCGGCGGCGATCTTGTCCAGATCGTCGCTATTGGCGATGACCTTGGCGGCGACGCCGTGCTTGTCTGCCGTCAGCTTCAGGAGAACTTTCAAAAGCTCCACCGCAGCACCGGAGCCTTCCGGTGCATGGCTGTGGCGCGGCGCCTTCGGCATCTCTTCCTTCGGCAGCGCCAGTGCCGCATTCACCGTCTCGACGATGGCGGTGCCGGAGGCGGACCGTTCCCAGCCCTTCGGGATGGTGCGCAGCCGCGACAGCGCCTCGGCATCCTTCGGCTGCTGCTGGGCGATTTCGAAGATGGCGTCGTCCTTCAGCACGCGGGAGCGCGGCACGTTGCGCGACCGCGCCTCACGCTCGCGCCAGGCGGCGACGAATTTGAGGATGGCGAGTTCGGTCGGCTTGCGCAGGCGCGATTTCAACCGCAGCCACGCATCGTCGGGATGCATGTCATAGGTGTCGCGCGATTCCAGAATATCCATCTCTTCGGTCAGCCACAGCGAGCGGCCTTCGCGCTCCAGCTGCGCCTTCAGCGCCAGATAGGCATCGCGCAGATGGGTCACATCGGCCAGCGCGTAATCCAGCTGCTTCTCGGTCAGCGGACGGCGGCTCCAGTCGGTGAAACGCGAGGATTTGTCGATCTGCACATTCTTGATCTTCTGCACCAGCTGGTCGTAGGAGATCGAATCGCCGAAACCGCAGACCATGGCGGCAACCTGCGTGTCGAAGATCGGGTGCGGAATGAGCCCGCCGAGGTGGTAGATGATTTCGATATCCTGCCGTGCGGCGTGGAAAACCTTCACGACGTTTGGATTGGCCATCAGTTCGAACATAGGCGTAAGATCGAGACCCTTGGCCAGCGGATCAACCAGTACTTCGAGCGTCGGGCTCGCCATCTGTACGAGGCACAGCTCCGGCCAGAAGGTCGTTTCCCGCAAAAATTCGGTGTCGATGGTGATGAATTCCGATTTCGCCAGTTCCGTGCAGGCTTCGGCGAGGGCGGCAGTCGTTTCAATCATTGCAAATGGCCACTCGTGAAAATTATCCGTCTTACTTTCCCTTTGCCGGGCGCATGTCAATACAAAGCCCGCTTTTCCGGCCTCAAGGATCGTTTTTCTCGGGCGGATCGGGCTCCGGTCCATCCTTTTTGGGTGGCGGAGCTGTGGCGAGCTTCTGGAAATAGGCTGAGGTGCGCAAAAGTGAGCTGAACCGCCAGTTCCGCTCCTCCACGGGAACGCCCTCGCGCACCTGCAGCCGGTAGATGGTATAGGCGATGAAAACGATCTGGATCGCGGCCGTATAGCTGAACAGCGCCTTCGGGCCGAACTGGTCGATCAGCACGGAGGCGAGAAGAGGTCCGACCGTCGCGCCCACGGACCAGAAGAACAGGAGCCCGGCCGACATCATCGCATGCTCGCCTTCCTTGGCGTGATCGTTGCCATGCGCGGAACTCAGCGAATAGAGCGGCAGGGCGAAGGCGCCGAAGACGAAGACGCCGACGATGTTGCTCCACTCGTCGGTGCCGGCGAAGAAGGCGAGGAACAGGCCGACGATGACAGAGCCGGCGGTGGTGGCGAGAATGATGATGCGGCGGTCATAACGGTCGGAATAGACGCCGAGCGGATATTGCAGCACCACGCCGCCGATGATGCCGGCACTCATGAAGGTGGCGATGGCGGTGACGGACATGCCGATCTGTTCGGCATAGATCGGCCCCATATTGCGAAACGCCGCCATGCTGAGGCCGACGGCCACGCAGCCAACCACGGCAAGCGGTGAGATGCGCCAGACCGCGAAAAGATTGAAGGGAATCTGCTTCGGCGGGGTGGGGTTGGATTTGTCGGCAAGAGAGATCGGCACCAGCGAAAGCGACAGGGCCATGGCGATCAGCGAAAACACCACCGGTCCGCCGATGCCGGCGATGGGAATGATATATTGCGCAAGCGTCACGGAGCCGAGATCGACGAAACGATAGACGGAGAGCGTGCGCGCCCGGTTGGAATTTGTGACCTGCGCATTGATCCAGCTTTCGATCACGGCAAAAAGACAGGCGACCGCAATGCCGATGACGAAACGCATCAGCATCCAGAACACGGGGTGGATGACGAGCGGCATGGCGATGGATGCCGCGGAAGCGACCGCCGCCATGGTGGCGAAGGTGCGGATATGGCCGATCCGGCGCATGAGCTGCGTCACCGAAATGCAGCCGAGCGCGAAGCCGATGCTGTAGGCGGCGCTGATGAGGCCGATGGTGCTGGCTGAAAATCCCTCGGAAAGGCCGCGAAGCGCGATATAGGTTCCCTGCAGGCCGTTGCCGCCGATCAGAATGCCGGCGGTGACGAGAAGCGGGATAAGAGGTCTGATCTGGCTCATTGCGGGCCGACTCGGTTTGGCGGGGTGGATTAGCCCTATCTAAAGCCAAGGCGGGGGAAAGGACAGTCGCAAGGCGACATTGTTGCGCTTTGCCTTGACAAATCAGGCTGGCCATGCGCTTTTCCGGCAAATTTCGACAGTGCCGCCCATCTGGCCTCCAACAGGCCCACGACACGTTCCAGGATAAAAAAATGCATCGTTACCGCAGCCACACCTGTGCCGCTCTCCGCAAGTCCGACGTTGGCGAAACCGTTCGCCTTTCCGGTTGGGTTCATCGCGTGCGAGATCATGGCGGCGTTCTCTTCATCGACCTTCGTGACCATTACGGGATCACCCAGGTGGTTGCCGATCCTGATAGCCCGGCCTTCAAGGTTGCAGAAACCGTGCGCGGCGAATGGGTCATCCGCATCGACGGCCTCGTCAAGGCCCGTTCGGAAGACACCGTCAACAAGGGCATGGCGACCGGCGAGATCGAGCTTTATGCGCAGGAAATCGAGGTTCTGGGCGTTGCCAAGGAACTGCCGCTGCCGGTCTTCGGCGAGCCCGAGTACCCTGAAGACGTTCGCCTGAAGTACCGCTTCCTCGACCTGCGCCGCGAAACGCTGCACAAGAACATCGTTCGCCGCACGCAGATCATCTCCGCCATGCGCACCGGCATGGGCGATATGGGCTTTGCCGAATATACGACGCCTATCCTCACTGCCTCTTCGCCGGAAGGCGCGCGCGACTTCCTCGTGCCCTCGCGTATCCATGAAGGCAAGTTCTTTGCGCTGCCGCAGGCGCCGCAGCAGTACAAGCAGCTTCTGATGGTCGCCGGTTTCGACCGCTACTTCCAGATCGCGCCGTGCTTCCGCGATGAAGACCCGCGTGCCGACCGCCTGCCGGGCGAGTTCTACCAGCTCGACGTCGAAATGAGCTTCGTGACCCAGGAAGATGTCTGGACCACGATGGAGCCGATGATGACGGCCGTGTTCGAGAAGTTCGCCGAAGGCAAGCCGGTCACCAAAGAATGGCCGCGCATTCCCTATGACGAGGCAATCCGCAAATACGGCTCCGACAAGCCCGATCTGCGCAACCCGATCGTCATGGAAGCCGTGACCGAACATTTCGATGGTTCGGGCTTCAAGGTCTTCGCCAACATGATCGCCTCCAACCCCAAGGTTCAGGTCTGGGCGATCCCGGCGAAAACCGGTGGTTCGCGCGCTTTCTGCGACCGGATGAACGCCTGGGCGCAGTCCCAGGGCCAGCCCGGCCTCGGCTACATCTTCTGGAAGGAAGAAGACGGCAAGGTCGGCGGCTCCGGCCCGCTCGCCAAGAACATCGGCGAGGAACGCACCGAGGCGCTGCGCCAGCAGCTCGGCCTCGAGGCGGGTGACGCCTGCTTCTTCGTCGCCGGCGATCCGGCCAAGTTCTACAAGTTCGCCGGTGAGGCGCGCACCCGCGCTGCCGACGAGTTGAACCTGATCGACCGCGACCGTTTCGAGATGTGCTGGATCGTCGATTTCCCCTTCTTCGAATACAACGAGGAAGAAAAGAAGATCGACTTCGCCCACAACCCCTTCTCCATGCCGCAGGGCGGAATGGAAGCGCTGGAAGGGCAGGATCCGCTGTCTATCAAGGCGTTCCAGTATGACGCGGTCTGCAACGGCTTCGAAATCGCCTCCGGCTCGATCCGTAACCAGTCGCCTGAGCTGATGGTCAAGGCCTTCGAAAAGGTTGGCCTGAGCCAGACGGATGTGGAAGAGCGCTTCGGCGGCCTCTACCGTGCGTTCCAGTATGGCGCGCCTCCGCATGGCGGCTGCGCATTCGGTATCGACCGTGTCGTCATGCTGCTGGTTGGCGCCAAGAACCTGCGCGAAATCACGCTGTTCCCGATGAACCAGCAGGCGCAGGACCTTCTGATGAACGCGCCGTCGCCGGCAACGCCGACCCAGCTTCGCGAACTGGCACTGCGTGTGGTTCCGTCCAAGAAGGACTGATCTGGATTTATTCAGGTTTCAAACAAAGGGCTGGCGGCGACGCCGGCCCTTTTTGCAACGAACGCGGCAAAGTCACAATTTTACCGCGCATTAAACCGAATTCCGCGCACAATCAGCCGAAATCCGATCCCAGTATAGGCCCTGCGTTCACCTGGGGGACGCAAGACTATTTGGGGTTTTAAACTTGGGACAGCGCCGGCCGAACTTCGTTCTTGGTTTCGGCGCGATCATATTTAGAAGGATTTCAGAATGGCACATGAAACGGAAAAAGACCTTGTACCGGCGGGAGGGCAGGCGTCTCCGGCCCAGTCACGCGGCAATTTCGCCGTCAGCCTGCGTTCGCCGGGCGCCAAGTTCCTGATGATCGGCTTCATATCCATGGTTCTGCTGGTGCCGCTTCTGCTCGTCTGGGGGCTGACGGAAGAACGTGCCTCACGGGCGGAAGACGTCTCCGGGCGGATTGCCAGCGGCTGGGGCAGCGATCAGGTGGTGAACGGTCCCTATCTCGCCGTACCTTTTGATGTGGAACGCCGCCGGGAGGTGGATGGCCGCAGCATCGTCGACCGCACGACGGAGTGGGCGCTGGTGATGCCGGAAACGCTGCAGGTCACCGCCGACCTGAAGACCGAGGAAAAGCGCCTGTCGATCTACAGCCTGCCGGTCTATAACGGCAATCTTGTCCTGAACGGCCGCTTCGGCCCCGGCATTCTGCAGGATCTCGCTCGTTTCTCTGGCACGCCGCGGCTGGACAGCGCCATTCTGGTTCTTAGCATTCAGGATATTACCGGCATCCGCTCCAGTGCCGGTGTCAGCATAGACGGCGGTCCGGTTCTGCCCTTCGATCCCGGCATGCGGGATATTTCGGCAATGACGACCCGCGCCGGTCAGGACATCGCGATAAGGTCGGATGCCGGGGTGCACAGGTCGATAGGGAAAGGCCTCATCGAAACCGGTTTCGCCTTCAACATCGCATTCTCCCTGAACGGGTCCGGCAGTTTTGCGGTGGCGCCCGCCGGTCAGACGACAGGCTTTTCGGCGAAGGCCGACTGGCCGCATCCCGGTTTCGAGGGACTGTTCCTGCCGGAGGCAAAGACGGTTACCGCCACTGATTTCACGGCCAGCTGGACGATCCCCTATCTCGCAAGGGGCATAGACCGCGTGGTGGAGGGGACGCGCCTGCCGCTGTCCAGCAGCCTGATGACGATCAACCTCGTGGAACCCGTGAAGTTCTATCAGATCATCGCGCGGACGCTGAAATATTCGATCGGCTTCATCTCGCTGGTTTTCCTTGCCGTCTTCATCGTCGAACTCAAGGGCGGTACCGTCGTGCACTGGATACAATATGTGCTGACGGGGCTGGCGCTGATCGTCTTTTACGTGCTGCTGCTGGCACTCTCCGAACATACGGGCTTCACCATCGCCTATGCCACGGCCTCATTGTCGACGGCGGTGCTGATCTCGTTTTACCTCGGGAGCGCAACCAATAGTCGCAGGAACGGTGCGGCCCTGTTCACGGTTCTCGCGGTCGCCTATGGCGTCATGTATCTGGTCCTGAACGAAGACGAATATGCGCTGTTGGCCGGCGCAGTGATCTCCTTCATCGCCATTGCCGCAACCATGTTCGCCACCCGGAGGGTCGACTGGTCGGGAACCGGCGCTTTGCAGGTGCCACGCGCTACCGACAAGGCCGCATAGCCTCCACCCGGTCCCGTTGGATCGGCATGGATCGGCTGGATAAATGGGGCGGGAGAGGGAATGCTCGCCCGTCCCTTATCCAATCCGCACGGCAGCGGCGTTACGGGTGATTTCCCGGATTGTTGCGGCCCGCTGTCGCTTGTGAATTGTCATAAAAACTTAATCAAACTGACAAACCCGGTAGAGGAGTTCTTAAGCCTTGTGCCCCCATTTATCCCTCATGAAATTCTGCAAACGAGGGTTGAATGTTTCCGCTGGTTTCAACGTTCAGGATAGGTCACCGTATCTCGGTGCTGGCGCTGGCTGCGCTGGTCGGTATTGCCGTCATTGCCGGCATGCTGCTTTGGCAAAGGCATATGGAGGCGCGTTATCGCGTCGCCGAAGACAGACTTATCCAGCGGGACGGGGTGCTGATGAGGCTGGTGGATGATCTGCATGAAAGCCGCCTGCACCAGCGGGATTTTCTCCTCTCCAGGGATATGAGTTCCGTGGCGCAGTTCGATCAGACGATCGAGAAGATACGTCAGTCCCTGAGCTTCCTCGAAGGCAGTGCGACGTCCCAGACCCGGACGCGGCTCGAAGCGCTGGCGCAGGGTGCCGTGGCCTATGGCGAACGCATGAAGGCGCTTGTTGCCAAGAACAGGGAGCTTGGCCTCACGCCCGCCGAAGGCCTGGAAGGCGCAATGCGCAATGGCGTGCATTCCATCGAAAAGCTCGTCGACGTCGTCGCCAATGCCGAAATCCGCGCCAGCATGCTGATGATGCGTCGGCACGAAAAGGATTTCATCCTGCGGCGCGACGAAGCCTATGTGGAAAAACATGCCGCCGAGGTAGAGACCTTCAAGGCGCTGGTGAAGCTGGAATACCGGCCGGGTGCGGAACGTCAGCGCATCATGGATGCACTGGAAATATATACGGCGTCCTTCCGTTTTTACGCTGCGGCCGTGCTGGACGAGCAGAAGGCGCGCGAAACCCTCGCTTCCGCCTATAGTGCCCTGCTGCCCATCGTCACGGAGATTTCCACGGCCTATCGGCAGGAGAGGGAGGCAAGCGCGCTCGAAAACCAGGTTGCGGCGGAAACGACGGTTTCGATTGTCGTTGCCCTCATCGCCCTTGCCGTCGTGAGCCTTTTCGCGGGCGTCTATTTCATCGGCCGCTCGATAACCCGGCCGGCAACCGCAATCACCGGCGCGATGCGCCGTCTGGCCGATGGCGAAACCGAATTCGCCGTTCCCGGCCTGCGCCGCAAGGATGAATTCGGTGCCATGGCCCATGCGCTGGAAATCTTCCGGCAGGCGGCCATCGCCAAGATCGAACTGGAAGATCAGGCACTCGCGGCCCGGCAGCAGGCCGAGGCGGAAAAGACCCGCTTCCAGCGCGAGGCGGAGGCCGAAGCGCAGGCGAAGCTGATGCAGGCGACGACCGGGCTTGCGGCGGCGCWGCGCCGCCTTGCGGCTGGCGATCTCTCCTTCGAACTGAACGAGCCTTTCGTACCGGATTTCGAGGCGCTGCGTCACGATCTCAACCTGACGATCCGTCAGCTTGATGCGGCCATGTCCGGCGTCGTACAGTCGACCGTGGCGATTGACGGCGGCAGTCAGGAAATCAGCCAGAGTGCTGCCGATCTCGCACATCGCACCGAGCAACAGGCCGCCTCGCTGGAGGAGACCGCCGCCGCACTCGATGAACTGACGGCGAATATCCGCATTTCGGCGGATCGCACGGTGGAAGCTCGCACGATCGCCCATTCGGCCGATGAGGACGCCAATCGTACGGCTGACCTCGTCGTCGACACGATCACGGCCATGGAAAAGATCGAGCAATCCTCGGGCAGGATCGGCAGCATCATCAGCGTCATTGATGAGATCGCCTTCCAGACCAACCTTCTGGCGCTCAACGCCGGTGTCGAGGCGGCTCGCGCCGGCGAAGCGGGCCGGGGCTTTGCCGTCGTTGCCCAGGAGGTGCGCGAACTGGCGCAGCGCTCCGCAAAGGCGGCGGCCGAAATCAAGATACTCATCCAGACCTCCGGCAGCGAAGTGAAGGAAGGGGCGCGTTTCGTCCGGGAAACCGGCGCGGCCCTGTCGCGCATCGGCGGCTCGGTAAAGACGATCAATGACCACATCGAGGCCATCGCGGCAGCCACGAGGGAGCAGTCGCTCGGGCTTTCCGAAATCAACGCCAGCGTCAACCATCTGGATCAGGGCACACAGCAGAATGCCGCCATGGTCGAGGAAAACAATGCCGCCAGCGCCATGCTGGCCGGCGAGACCACGCGTCTCAAGGAACTGGTGCAGCAGTTCCGGCTGAGCGAAGCCGGCTTACAGGAATACGGCCTGCACGAAGCGGCCTGATCGGCCCGTCGCTGCATCTCGCACAAATAAAAAGCCCCGGCATGACCGGGGCTTTTTGGTTTTATTCGTTTGCCGTTACCGTGAGGCCGAGCATTTTCGGCAGGGTGTTCGGCGCGCCCATGGCGGCACCCATGATCATCGGGAAGGGAACCGGCTTTTCCGGCTCTGCCGTGATCGAGAAGTTCTTCGGATTGTCGATGTAGGCGTTGATTGCCGTCGACACCATGTTCTGCAGCTCCGGCACGTTGAGCGAGGCCATCATGATGGGGGCCATGCCCTTGATGGTCTGGGCGAGCTGATCGCCGGTCATGCCCTGCTGGCTTGCCGCATAGTCGATCGCGCGCTTGGTGATGCTGGCGTCTTCGAAGCTGATTTCGGCATTAACGAAGGACAGCTGCTGCATCAGGCCGAGCATGGCGAGGCTTGCCGCCTGGTCTGCCTGTTCCTTGTTCGGGTTGGCAGCCTGCGCCTTTACCGTCTCCTGCATCGACTTGATGAAGTCGAGCGTGTAGCCGGAGAAACCGAACGACATGTTGAGACGGCCGACGTCATCGAGGTCGATGGCGTATTCCTCGACATCAACGGTACCGGAGGCCACTTCCCAGCTGCCGCTCATGGTCATGTCGCCGGAAAGCGCCTGCAGCTTCAGCTTTTCGATGGCATCCTTGGTCGCCGGATCGGTGACTTCGCTGAGATCAGCCTTGAAGCCGGATGCGTCGAGTTCGAAACCGATCGAGTTCTTGTCGTCGCTGACCGACATCGTCGCGCTGGTTTCCTCAAGCGAGAAAGCCTGCTTGCCGTCGACGGAAACGGAGATCGGGCCGCTATGGGCTTCGTCATAGAACATCAGCGCATCGACCTTGCCCGTGGTGGCATCGGCCGGAATGACAAGGCCGGACATGTAGATGTCGCTCGCCTTGATCTCGATGTTTTCCTGCTTGTAGTCGATATTGTCGAAGCGGGCGTTCTTGATCTTGTAACCGCCGTTGTTTTCCTCGACGCCTTCAAGCGTGATATTGCCGACCGGGATCTTCTTTGCCGGATCTGCGGCCGCGTTGAAGGTCACGCTGTTCAGCGTCACCGTCGAGCCGTTGACGGCGACGGAGCCGGCGGCGATCTCACCGCCCTGCGCTGCGTAAGCTGCATTGATCTTCTTCAGCAGATCCCCGCCATCAAGCGCAAAGGCCGGCGCCGAAAGCGTAAGAAGCGCGGCACTCGCAAAAAGAACCTGCCGGGTGGATTTCAGTCTCATGATGTTTCTTCCCTCAACGTACGGCTGTGCACCGTGTCTCAATGCTAATGGTGATACTTATATTCGCGATTATTCAAAGGTCTATAGGATTTAGATCGATTCCCATGACGGCGGCATTGCGGCATTTGCAACGCGGTTAACAAAAAATCGCATGAAAAGGTTGCTTTCATCCACAGCTGCACCCCCTGAATTTCTTGCCGGTTATCGGCATTTCCGCTAGTCAAGCACCATGGGAAAAGATCTTGTACCTCCGTCCGGCGGAGACGATAATATTCATCCGGTCGATTTGAAGGCGGCGCTTGAAGAGCGCTACCTCGCTTACGCCTTGTCCACGATCATGCATCGTGCACTGCCGGATGTGCGCGACGGCCTGAAGCCGGTTCACCGCCGCATCATTCACGCCATGAGTGAAATGGGTATTCGTCCCAATTCGGCCTTCAAGAAATGCGCGCGTATCGTCGGTGACGTAATCGGTAAGTTCCACCCGCATGGTGACCAGTCGGTCTATGATGCGCTGGTGCGCCTCGCGCAGGATTTCTCGCAGCGTTATCCGATCGTCGACGGGCAGGGCAATTTCGGCAATATCGATGGCGATGGGGCCGCTGCCTATCGTTACACCGAAGCGCGCATGACCGAAGTTGCGGCGTTGCTGCTGGAAGGCATCGGCGAGGATGCGGTGGATTTCCGCGCTACCTATAACGAGGAAGACGAAGAACCCGTCGTCCTGCCGGGCGCTTTCCCCAATCTGCTCGCCAACGGCGCTTCAGGCATCGCCGTCGGCATGGCGACATCGATCCCGCCGCACAACGCCCACGAACTTTGCGACGCGGCGCTTTATCTCATCAAGCATCCCGATGCGACGGTGGAAAAGCTGGTCGAGTTCATTCCCGGCCCCGACCTGCCGACCGGCGGTGTGATCGTCGAAAGCCGCGAGAATATTCTCGATGCCTATAAGACCGGCCGCGGCGGTTTCCGCGTGCGCGCCAAATGGGAAACGGAAGATCTCGGTCGCGGCGGTTACCAGATCGTCATCACCGAAATCCCCTTCCAGGTGCAGAAATCGCGCCTGATCGAAAAGATCGCCGAGTTGCTGATCGCCCGCAAGCTGCCGCTGCTCGAAGATATTCGCGACGAATCCGCCGAGGATGTGCGCATCGTTCTGGTGCCGAAGAGCCGCACCGTCGATGCGACGCTCTTGATGGAATCGCTGTTCCGCCTGTCTGATCTCGAAAGCCGCCTGCCGCTCAACATGAACGTGCTGTCGCTCGGCAAGGTGCCGAAGGTGATGGCGCTGAACGAGGTGCTGACCGAGTGGCTGGCTCACCGCAAGGACGTGCTGGTCCGCCGTTCCCGCCATCGTCTGGCAGCCATCGACCGCAGGCTCGAGATTCTGGGTGGCCTGCTCGTCGCCTATCTCAATCTCGATGAGGTGATCCGCATCATCCGCGAGGAAGACGAGCCGAAACAGGTGATGATGGTCAAGTGGTCGCTCACCGACAATCAGGCCGAAGCCATCCTCAATATGCGGCTGCGCAATCTGCGCAAGCTCGAGGAAATCGAAATCCGCAAGGAGCACGACGATCTCAGCAACGAGAAGGCCGAGATCGAGGCGCTGCTCGCTTCCGATGACAAGCAGTGGCAGACCGTCGCCTGGGAAATTGGCGAGGTCAAAAAGAAATATGCCAAGGCAACCGAGATCGGCCGCCGCCGCACCCAGTTCGCGGATGCGCCGGATGCCGATATCGAAGCCATCCAGCAGGCGATGATCGAGAAGGAACCGGTCACCATCGTCATTTCGCAGAAGGGCTGGATCCGGGCGCTGAAGGGGCACATGTCCGACACCTCGTCGCTCACCTTCAAGGAAGGCGATGGCCCGAAACTCGCTTTCCCGGCGCAGACCACCGACAAGCTCTTGCTGCTGACGACAGGTGGCAAGGCCTATACGCTCGGCGCCGACAAGCTGCCGGGCGGGCGCGGTCATGGCGAGCCGATCCGCATCATGGTCGACATGGAAAACGATCAGGATATTCTGACCGCCTTCGTGCACGATCCATCGCGCAAGCTGCTGCTCGTCTCCACGGCCGGTAACGGCTTCATCGTACCCGAGAGCGAAATGGTCGCGAATACCCGCAAGGGCAAGCAGATCATGAACGTCTCGATGCCGGATGAAGCAAAGCTCGCAGTGCCTGTGACGGGCGACCACGTCGCCGTCGTCGGCGAAAACCGCAAGCTCTTGGCTTTCCCGCTGGCGCAGGTGCCGGAAATGTCGCGCGGCAAGGGGGTGCGCCTGCAACGCTACAAGGATGGCGGCGTCGTCGACGTGAAATGTTTCGCGCTCGCCGAGGGCTTGTCATGGTCAGACACGGCCGGGCGTCTCTTCAACAAGGTGGGTGAAGAACTGCGCGAATGGCTGGCCGACCGCGCGACGGCGGGCCGTACCGTGCCGAAGGGCTTTCCGCGCAGCGGGAAGTTTGGCGGATAATATGTGAATGACGTTCCCGGTGGCAAAGCCGGGGACGTCTTTCCTGCCTTACTTACAAGAGCTCAGCATTCATTGAGGCTTTGACGACAGCTCATTTTTCTTCCGGCACATAAACCTCCCACCCGCGCGGTGTCAGATGCTCCTGCGGATGGTAGCGGGTCTTGTAGCCCATCTTTTCCGAACCATCGACCCAATAGCCGAGATAGACATGCGGCAGGCCGAGTGCGCGGGTGCGGGTGATGTGGTCGATGATCATGAAGGTGCCGAGCGAGCGTTTTTCGAGCTCGGGATTGAAGAAGGAATAGACCATCGACAGGCCGTCGCTCATCACGTCACTGAGCGCCACCGCAAGAAGCTCGCCACGCTTGCTGGAATCGATGCCGGAGCCGGGTTCGCGCACGCGATATTCGATGATGCGGGTGTTCACATGTGTGTCTTCCACCATGATCGCATAATCCAGCGCCGACATGTCGGACATGCCGCCGGACTGGTGGCGGTGGTCGAGATAGCGGCGAAACAGCGCGAATTGTTCGGTGGAGGGTTCGGCTGCATGAACCGTGGCGACGACATCCCTGTTGGCGGCGAGAACACGCCGCATCGATTTCGTCGGCTGGAACTGTTCGGTGAGGATGCGCACGGAAACGCAGGCGCGGCAGTTTTCGCAGGCCGGGCGATAGGCGATGTTCTGCGAGCGCCTGAAACCGCCCTGGGTCAGAAGATCATTCATTTCCGAAGCGCGCGGGCCGACCAGATGGGTGAAGACCTTCCGCTCCATCTGGTTCGGCAGATAGGGGCATGTGGCCGGCGCCGTAAGATAGAATTGAGGAGAGGGCGTCGCCTGCGTGTTCATCGAACCGTGATCGCCTCCTGCGTCTGTTATAAAGCGCGCCGCAATTTCACGGGGCTGGCGGCGGCGCTTCAAGCGACATGCATAATGTCACAGAATGGCAAAATGCCGGAAAACGTCAATGCGAGATGCGGCATTTGCCGGGTTTGCAAGCCACGTTTTCGCAGCTTTCGGCAATATCAGCGCGTTCTGACGATGACGGTGCCAAGCAGGAAGTCGTGAACAAGGCGCGAGCGCTCGGTAAACAGGCCTGCAAGCAGAATCAGCGGCGTCAAAACCGAGTTGATGACCCAGAAAAGCACGATGTGCACGGTCGACAGCAGGAAATCGATTCGCTGCCCATCCATGCGCGCCATCGCAATCCCCATCGCCCGCATGCCGGGGGTGGCCTGTGACGGGCCGCCGAGCGTCATGCCGAAATAGAGCACCGCAACGATGACGAACAGCGCCGGATAGAGGAACCAGCCAAGGCCGAAGGTAATCACGCCGAGAAAAAATACGATGACCGCGGCCGGGATGCACAGAAGCAGAACGATCGCGTAATCGATCAGGAACGCAAAAACCCGCCGGCTCAGGACGCCGCTATAGGCGCGCCAGTCATCCGGTGCGGCATAGGTGGGGTTCTGTTCGAGGCTCATCGGTCGTTTTCTCCTGAAAGGATCTGACAGCTCGGCATGAATGCCGTGTCAGCAAACAATATGGGAAGAAAACGACCGAATACAATAAGCGTTGACCTTAGCCCTTCGCCAGTTTGCGCGCGGCCTCGATGGCGAAATAGGTGAGAATGCCATCGCAACCGGCACGCTTGAAACAGAGAAGCGTTTCCATCATCACGCGCTCACCGTCGATCCAGCCGTTCATGGCCGCAGCCTTGATCTGGGTATATTCACCGGAGACCTGATAGGCGAAAGTCGGCAGTCCGAAATTTTCCTTCAGCCGCCAGCAGATATCGAGATAGGGCAGGCCGGGCTTGACCATCAGCATATCGGCGCCTTCCTCCACGTCGAGTGCTGCGTCGCGGATCGCCTCCATGCCGTTGGCGGGGCTGATGTAATAGCTGTTCTTGTCGCCCTTCAGCAGGCCGGCAGTGGAAATCGCCTCGCGATAGGGGCCGTAATAGCCGGAAGAGAATTTCGTCGCATAGGACATGATGCCGACATTCTGGTGCCCGGCCGCGTCAAGGCCGCGACGGATGGCGCCGATACGGCCGTCCATCATTTCCGACGGAGAGATAATGTCCGAGCCGGCCTCGGCCTGCAGGATTGCAGCCTTGACGACGTGTTCCACCGTCTCGTCATTGACGATCTCGTCACCACGCAGAATGCCGTCATGCCCGTGACTGGTGAAGGGGTCGAGCGCGACATCGGTGATCATGCCGATATTAGGAACGGCTTTTTTGACCGCAATCGTCGCCTGATTGATGAGATTGTTGGCCTCGAGCGCGTTCGAACCGGTTTCGTCGCGCAGCTCCATCTCGATATTCGGAAAGGTCGCGATTGCCGGAATGCCGAGATCGGCGGCTTCCTTTGCCGCTTCCACCAGCCGGTCGACGCTCATGCGGTTGACGCCGGGCATGGCGGGAATGGGCTCGACAATATTGCTGCCCGGCACGATGAAGACCGGCCAGATGAGATCGTCAACGGTCAGGCGATTTTCCTGAACCAGACGGCGTGTCCAATCCGCCTTGCGATTGCGCCGCATGCGGCGATGGCCGGTGATCTCGTCGACCAGGTGCGTTTTGTCCTGCATGTCAGAATGTCCTTCGGTCAAATTTCGAAAGCTGCATAGCATGAAGCGTTGCCCATGCGAATGCGACAATCTTCCCTCATTGACGTACCGCGTGGGCGATCATGCTTTGACAAGGCAGGCGGCTGAATTCAATATGGACTGGTCGCCCGCCCATCGAGACCGTATCTTCCGGCCATGGAACCTGATTCTCAACCTCTGCCGAAGCGTCCGCTTGCCGAAATTCTCTTTCTGGTCTTCATGAGACTGGTCGCGGTTTCCTGTTTCTGGTTCGGCCTGCAATACTGGGCGATGCTGACGGGTTATTCGCTTGGCGGCCATGGGCGCTTCGATATGCTGAACCTGCCCTGGCGCGTGGCGGGCAGCGCACTGGCGGTTATTTTCCCGGTCGCGGCTCTCGGTCTCTGGCTCGGCGCCTCCTGGGGTGCGGTCATGTGGGTCATGGGCGCGGGCGCGCAGATCGCCATGTATAAGGTTTGGCCGCATATCTTCGGCGCCAACACGCTGGTTCCCGTCATGCACGGTCTCGTGGCAACCATTTATATACTATTCCTGGTCGCTTTCTGGCTGGATCAGCGCCAGAATGAAGAACGCGCAAGAATTGATTTACCATAAGAATAAAGCAATTCGGCCTGTTTTCCGGCCTGTTTTCATTGCTAAGTCATTGATTTATAATGGTCTGTATATGGCCATTCCCGCTTCGCCACAAGTTGGGCCCTCCGGGGAAAATGCAGGTAAGCATTTGTTAATCGTAGCTTTTAAGTAGAATTTTATGCGCATTGATTAGGTTCTCACTCAAGGCGGGAGACAAACAAACACACCGCCAAACAAAACAGTGAGGCAGTCATGATCAATAGCAAAGTTAAGCCCCAGGCCGTTGTTGCCGATGCACATGAAGATACCATCCGCTCGCTCTACATGGAGTCGCTGCACCTGGTGGAACGTCTCCACCGCCGCCTCCTCGATGTCATCAAGGATGAGTTCGACCGTCAGGGTCGCGATGACGTCAACGCCGTTCAGGCCCTGCTGCTGTTCAACATCGGCAATTCCGAACTGACGGCTGGCGAGCTTCGTTCGCGTGGTTATTACCTCGGCTCGAACGTCTCCTACAACGTCAAGAAGCTGGTCGACCTCGGTCTCATCAACCACCAGCGCTCGCGTGTCGACCGTCGCTCGGTCCGTATCAGCCTGACGGAAAAGGGCCAGGAAATCGCCGAAACGGTTGCCCGCCTTTATGAGCGCCACGTCGGTTCGATCGAAAAGGTCGGCGGCATCGGCACCGGCGAGTTCTCCGAAATGAACAAGCTGCTGCAGCGCCTCGATCGCTTCTGGAACGACTCGATCGCTTACCGCCTGTAATACCGCGACGGTTTCATTGTTTAAGCCGGGGGCATTTTTTGCTCCCGGCTTGCGGATTCCACACCCTGCCGCCACGCATTTTTGCCTGTCAAGTCCGGCTATCCGCCAGGCCTTCGCCCTGTTTTTCAGGGGAACACAGCTTCGTGAGAAGAGGGCCGTGACACGAATCGGCCATATTGATATGGGACGCGCAAGTCTAAGGAGCCGGCTGTTCCTCCTGTTGTTGCGGCAAGTGCCGATTGTACTGCCAGACACCAGCGCCCTGATCATGCGTATCGGGTAATACCGGCCGGCAGACACGTTGTACGTGTTTGTTAATCATATTGATTTAGGCATTGTTCAGAATGCCGAAGAGAGTGGCTGGTAGGTAGAATGACAAAGAAATCCGTTTCCGATTCCGTATCGCGCCGCGCGCTTCTGCGTTCGGCCGTTTCCGTTGGTGCAGCAGCACTTGCCGCGCCGGCCTTTGCGCAGAACGCGCTCAACGACCTCATGGGCTCTTCGCGCCGCGGCAACTGGGATGACCAGTTCGACGCGAATACCTCGCGTTCAGCCGTGGGCGTTGTTTCCAACAATCCGGTTCTCGGACGGGAAGCCCCTGTCTACATGCAGCAGGCGATCATGCAATATCAGCAGATCGTTCAGAATGGCGGCTGGCCGGAAGTGCCCACTTCCCAGCAGCGTCTGCAGATCGGCGTCTCCGATCCTTCCGTACAGGCGCTGCGTCAGCGACTGATGGTGTCGGGCGACCTGCCGCGCGAAGCCGGTATTTCCAGCGCCTTCGATTCCTATGTCGATGGCGCGCTGAAGCGTTTCCAGGCCCGCCATGGCCTTCCGGCGGACGGCGTCAGCGGCGAATACACCACGAAGGCACTCAATGTTTCGGCGCAGATCCGTCTGGCGCAGCTGCAGACCAACCTCGTGCGCATCCAGTCCATGTCCGGTGATCTCGGCCAGCGTCACTTGATGGTGAATATCCCGGCTGCCGCCATCGAAGCCGTTGAAAATGAACGTGTCGTGCTGCGCAACACCGCCGTTGTCGGCCGCGCCAGCCGCCCGACACACGTCATTAACTCCAAGATTTACGAGGTCATCCTCAACCCTTACTGGACCGCGCCGCGCTCGATCGTCGAAAAGGACATCGTGCCGCTGATGCAGAAGGATCCGACCTATCTGGAGCGCAATAACATCCGCCTCATCGACGGCAAGGGACAGGAAGTCTCGCCGACCGCGGTTGACTGGTTCGCCCCGAAGGCCCCGAACCTGATGTTCCGTCAGGATCCCGGCAAGATCAACGCCATGTCCTCGACGAAGATCAACTTCCACAATCCGAACAACGAATATATGCACGATACGCCGCAGCAGGGCCTGTTCAACAAGCTGATGCGTTTCGAATCCTCCGGCTGCGTGCGCGTGCAGAACGTTCGCGACCTGACGAGCTGGCTGCTGCGCGACACGCCCGGCTGGTCGCGTCAGGAAATGGAACGCGTCATCGCCACCCGGGTTAACACGCCGATCAAGCTGGCGCAGGAAGTTCCTGTCTATTTCGTCTACATCACCGCATGGTCGGCGAAGGACGGCGTGGTTCAGTTCCGCGACGATATCTACGGCAAGGACGGCAATGCCGAACTGGCGCTCAACACCACGAGCGGCATGGAGCAGCCGGCCGGTGCGGTGGACGACGATCTGCTGCCGCGCAACTGATCGGTCTTCCAGAATTTTCGATAAAGAGAGCCGCGCCATCCTGGTGCGGCTTTTTTCTTTGTCGATCATAAAAACAACTGTCGTTTTTTGTCGCAACGTCGCAGTTTGACGGGCAAATCTCGCTGCCCGTATTGCTCTTGTCGGGGCAGGGCGCTAAGACGCCATCGCATTACTGTTTCAGGAGCCTTCACCATGTCGAACACAGATGCTTTCTTCTCCCGTCCGCTTGCCGAAGTCGATCCGGATATTTTCGGCGCGATCGAGAAGGAACTGGGTCGCCAGCGCCACGAGATCGAACTGATCGCCTCGGAAAACATCGTTTCCCGCGCCGTGCTCGAAGCGCAGGGTTCGATCATGACCAACAAATATGCGGAAGGTTATCCGGGCAAGCGTTATTACGGCGGCTGCCAGTTCGTCGATATCGCTGAAGAGCTCGCCATCGAGCGCGCCAAGAAGCTGTTCGGCGTCAACTTCGCCAACGTCCAGCCGAACTCCGGTTCGCAGATGAACCAGGCCGTGTTCCTCGCGCTCCTGCAGCCGGGCGATACCTTCATGGGTCTCGACCTGAACTCGGGCGGCCACCTGACGCATGGTTCGCCGGTCAACATGTCCGGCAAGTGGTTCAATGTCGTGTCCTACGGCGTGCGCGAAGGCGACAACCTTCTCGACATGGACGAAGTGGAGCGCAAGGCCAAGGAACACCGCCCGAAGCTCATTCTCGCCGGCGGCACCGCCTATTCGCGCGTCTGGGACTGGAAGCGTTTCCGCGAGATCGCCGATGAAGTCGGTGCTTATCTCATGGTCGACATGGCACACATCGCCGGTCTCGTTGCCGGTGGCCAGCATCCGTCGCCGTTCCCGCATTGCCACGTCGCAACGACGACCACGCACAAGTCTCTGCGCGGCCCGCGTGGCGGCATGATCCTCACCAATGACGAGGATCTGGCCAAGAAGTTTAACTCGGCCGTATTCCCCGGCCTGCAGGGCGGCCCGCTGATGCATGTCATCGCCGCCAAGGCCGTCGCCTTCGGTGAAGCGTTGCAGCCGGAATTCAAGGATTATGCCGTGCAGGTCGTGAAGAACGCCAAGGCACTGGCCGAAACTCTGATCGAAGGCGGTCTGGATGTCGTCTCCGGCGGTACCGACAACCACCTGATGCTGGTCGACCTTCGCAAGAAGAACGCCACCGGCAAGCGCGCGGAAGCAGCCCTCGGCCGCGCCTACATCACCTGCAACAAGAACGGCATTCCCTTCGACCCGGAAAAGCCTTTCGTCACCTCTGGCGTCCGTCTCGGCACGCCGGCCGGCACGACGCGCGGTTTCAAGGAAGCGGAATTCCGCGAAATCGGCAAGCTGATCGTCGAGGTTCTCGACGGCCTGAAGGTTGCCAATTCGGATGAAGGCAATGCCTCCGTCGAAGCTGCGGTGCGTGAAAAGGTCGTCGGCCTGACCGACCGTTTCCCGATGTACCCGTACATGTAAGGAAAAGAAGACGATGCGCTGCCCATTTTGCGGTTCCGAAGACACACAGGTCAAGGACTCGCGTCCGGCGGAGGACAACACCTCCATCCGTCGGCGGCGCATCTGCCCGGATTGCGGCGGCCGCTTTACGACTTATGAGCGCGTGCAACTGCGCGAGCTGATGGTCATCAAGAAAAGCGGCCGCAAGCTGCCCTTCGACCGGGAAAAGCTGGTGCGTTCCTTCGAGATCGCGCTGCGCAAGCGCCCGGTCGATCGTGACCGGATCGAGCGTGCTGTGTCCGGCATCGCCCGTCGTCTGGAAAGTTCGGGCGAGACCGAAATCCCCTCGGAAGAAATCGGCCTGCAGGTTCTGGAAGCGCTGAAGAGCCTCGATGACGTGGCCTTCGTGCGTTATGCCTCGGTCTATCGCGATTTCAGCCATGCCGAGGATTTCGAGAACGTCATTGCCGAAATCAACGCCAAGATCGCCCGTGATACGGATGGTGGAGCATAGATGTGACGAGCCGTGCCGATGACGAAAGATTCATGGCGCGGGCCATCGAGGTTTCGCTTCGCCACCAGGGCCAGACGCTGACCAACCCCTCGGTCGGCTGCGTGCTCGTCAAAGACGGGAAAATCATCGCCGAAGCCGTGACCGCCATCGGCGGCCGGCCGCATGCCGAACGGCAGGCGCTGGAAATCGCCGGCGAGGCGGCGCGTGGCGCGACCGCCTATGTGACACTTGAACCCTGTTCCCATTGGGGCAAGACCCCGCCCTGCGCCAATGCGCTGGTGGAATACGGCGTCGCCCGTGTCGTGGTGGCAGTGGATGATCCCGATGAGCGCGTTTCGGGCCGCGGTTATTCGATTTTACGCGATGCCGGCATTGTCGTGGAAACCGGCCTGCTGCGTGATGAAGGCAAGAGAGCGCTCGCCGGTTACCTCACACGTCAGATGAAAAAACGCCCGCATGTGATTCTGAAGCTTGCTGTTTCCGCCGATGGCATGATTGGCAGGAAAGGCGAGGGGCAGGTGGCGATCACCGGTCCCGAGGCCCGCCATGCCGTGCATGAACTGCGGGCGCGCTGTGATTGCATCCTTGTGGGTATCGGTACCGCGATCGCGGATGACCCTGAACTGACGGTGCGCATTGCCGGTATGGAGGAGCGCTCGCCGGTGCGCATCGTGCTGGATCGGCAGTTTGAGTTGCCGTTGACGTCTAAGCTGGTGCGAAGTGCGCGTGAAGTTCCGGTGGTGGTTGTCGCTTTACCCCCCTCTGCCCTGCCGGGCATCTCCCCCTCAAGGGGGGAGATCGATGGAGCGTCGGTCCTTCCGGCATCTACCGTCAGAGAGGGTGAACCGGGGTCGCTATTTGAACGAGGGGATAGCCCCTTGCCGATCTCCCCCCTTGAGGGGGAGATGCCCGGCAGGGCAGAGGGGGGTAACCCCGAGTCAAAGCGCCAACGCCTCACCGACGCCGGCGTGCAAATCCTCGAAGCCCCGTCGCTCGAAGACCTCCTTCACATCCTCGCCGAAAGCGGTATGTCGGAACTTCTGGTCGAAGGCGGCGCTCTTGCCGCAAAATCATTCCTTGAAGCCGGGCTGGTGGACCGTATCATGCTGTTCGAAAGCCCGGTCGTGATCGGTGAGGGTGGCATTGAAACGCCGCTCAGCCGTGCCGATATTCCGGGCGATTATGCTCTTGTCAGCGAGACAGCCTACGGGCCGGATCGCTGCTTCGAATATGAAAGGCCGATTTGATGTTTACCGGAATTGTCACCGATGTCGGAACTGTGTCCGAACTGGAAGCGCTGCCGGAGGGTGTCCGCCTGCGGGTGGCCACCAATTACGATCCGAAGACCATCGACATGGGCGCTTCGATCTCGCATGGCGGCGTGTGCCTGACCGTGACAAAGCTGCCTGACGACGGCAGCAATGAGCGCTGGTACGAGGTCGAGGCGTGGGAAGAGGCGCTGCGCCTCACCACGATCGCAGGCTGGCAGAAGGGCACGCATGTCAATCTGGAGCGGGCGCTCAAGATCGGTGACGAGCTCGGTGGCCACATCGTCTCCGGCCATGTCGATGGCAGGGCGGAAATACTGTCGGTCGAATCGGAAGGCGAGGCGGTGCGCGTCCGCCTGCGCGCGCCGGAGCATCTGGCGAAATTCGTCGCCCCCAAGGGTTCCGTGGCGCTCGATGGTACCTCGCTCACCGTCAATGCCGTTGAAGGCACCGATTTCGACGTGCTGCTGATCCGCCACACGCTTGCCGTCACCACCTGGGGTGAACGCCAGCCGGGCGATTTCGTCAATTTCGAGGTTGATACGATGGCGCGTTATGCCGCAAGGCTTGCGGAATTTCCCTCGGCGTAGACCGACAAGGGACACGGCGGGTTATTATGCTCGCCGACGCCCCGTCCACCCGTCATTCCGGCCCCGAGCCGGATCCAGCCAGCCCAAGTCCTTGGGCTGAAAGAGGGCGTGACCGCCGCGCAGATGCGCGTCGACTGGATACCGGCTCAAGGCCGGTATGACGGAACGATCGTGACGAGTACAGCAAACCGCATAATGGTCGCTACCTTGCTTCCGATGAAGCTCAAAATACTATAAGACGTCTCTTCAGCCGTTTTCACCCAAAACGGGGAGGGGAAATACAACATGCCGTCTTTTGAACTGCTGACAGCCTTTTTCATCACCACTGCCCTGTTTGCCTATATTCCCGGCCCGGCCATGCTTTATGCGGCCGCGCAAACCATGGCGCGTGGCCGGTTTGCCGGGTTGATGGCGGTGCTTGGCATCCATGTCGGCTGCTATTTCCACATTTTCGCGGCTGCTGCGGGTCTTTCGGTGCTGTTTCAGGCGGTGCCGTGGCTTTACCTTGCGGTGAAGCTGTGCGGCGCGCTTTATCTGGTCTGGCTCGGTTTTTCGATGCTGCGCAGCAAGATGGAAGGCGAGGCGGTCAATCTGACCATCGAGCCGAAATCGGCCCGTCGCGCTTTCATCGACAGCATCATCGTTGACGTGCTCAATCCGAAGACGGCACTGTTCTTTCTGGCCTTCCTGCCGCAATTCGTCGATCCGGCGGCCGCCTTTCCGGTCTGGCTGCAGTTCCTGATCCTCGGCATCGCCGTCAATTTCATCTTCTCCTCCGCCGATCTCGTCGGCGTGCTTCTGGCGGGCGCCATGGTCGGGCGTCTGAAGCGATCCAGTGCCGTGCAGGCACTCGCCCGCCGCGCCGCCGGAACGGTGCTGATGGGGCTCGGCGTACATCTGGCTTTCCAGAAAAGCTGATTTTTCAGCCGCGCTACACGGACATCAAGCCTTGCAGGATGCCGCGCAAACGGGTCATGCTGCGCGGGTAATGCATGAAAATACTTGCCAAGAACGGCCAGCCGTGGTTTGACCGCCGCAAATGCCGGTATGATCCGGCGTAAAGCTTTTCGGGAAAATCCCCAGGAACCCTCACATGTCCAAACCCCATCTTCTTATCGTGGAAGCACGTTTTTATGACGATATGGCAGATGCCCTTCTCGAAGGCGCGAAGTTCGCGCTCGATGAAGTCGGCGCCACCTATGACGTCATCACCGTTCCCGGCGCGCTGGAAATCCCCGCCGCCATCGCCATGGCGCTCGATGGTGCCGACAATGACGGCACCGAATATGACGGCTTCGTCGCGCTCGGCATGGTCATTCGCGGCGAGACCTATCACTTCGATATCGTCTCCAACGAATCTTCCCGCGCCCTGATGGATCTCGCCGTCAGCGAATCGCTGCCGATCGGCAACGGCATCCTCACCGTCGAAAATGACGAGCAGGCCTGGGCGCGCGTGCGCCGCTCCGACAAGGACAAGGGCGGTTTTGCTGCCCGCGCGGCGCTCACCATGATCGAGCTGAAAAAGAAACTGGGTGGCTGAACGCATGTCGGATGTTGAAAATGGCGGCGAACCGCGCCAGCCTTCGGTAAAGCCCGCCAACCAGCGCGGCGCGGCCCGCCTTGCGGCCGTGCAGGCGCTTTACCAGATGGATGTCGGCGGAACCGGCGTGATGGAAGTCGTCGCCGAATACGAGGCGCATCGTCTCGGCCAGGAAGTTGACGGCGACACCTATCTGAAGGCCGATCCTTCGTGGTTCCGTTCGATCGTCTCGGGTGTGGTACGCGACCAGACGAAGATCGACCCGCTGGTGCGCTCCGCCCTTCTGGAAGACTGGCCGCTGTCGCGTCTCGATGCCACCGTGCGCGCCATCCTGCGTGCCGGCACCTTCGAGATTCTCGAGCGCAAGGACGTGCCGGTTGCCGTCATCGTCACGGAATATGTTGAAATCGCCCGTGCGTTCTTCGAGCACGATGAGCCCAAACTGGTGAATGCGGTGCTTGACCGCATCGCCAAACAGGTGCGCGGCGAGGCAAAACGCTAATAACAGGCAGGTGAGGAAGAGATGAGCGTAGTTTCCGTCCCCGGACTTGAAGTTCAACTGGACGAGGCGAAGCGCAACGTCTTCCTCCTCTCCATGGCGCAGGCGATCATGGGATCGGCCGCGCCCTTAAGCTTTTCGGTCGGCGCGCTCGCGGGTTATCAGCTGCTCGGTGCCGACAAGTCGCTGGCGACCGCGCMGCTCACCGGCTTCAACATTGGCGTGGCGCTCGGCGCCATCTGCGTGGCGGCCGCGTCCCGTTTCCTCGGCCGCAAGGCCGGTTTCATGGTCGGCGCGCTGATGTGCTCCATCGGCGGCGGCGTTGCCGCGGTTGCACTCTTCCGTTCGGATTTCTGGCTGTTTGCCGTTGGCCTGCTGCTGATCGGCATTTCCGGCGGTTTCACGCAGAAAATCCGCTTCGCCGCTGCGGACGCATCGCCATCCTTCTACAAGCCGAAGGCAATCTCGTGGATTCTGGCAGGCGGCATCATCTCCGCCATTGTCGGGCCGCAACTGGCGATTCTCGGGAAGGACCTGCTTGCACCGGTCACCTTCGCTGGCGCATTCATCGCGCTGGTGCCGCTCGGTCTCGTCTCTATCGCCATTCTGGCATTTCTGAAATTGCCGGACCCGAAGGCGGCTTCCACCCATACGGGGGCGGTGAGACCCCTGTCGGAAATCGTTCGCACCCAGCGTTTCGTCACCGGCATGATTTGCGGCATTGGCTCTTATGCTCTGATGACCTTCATGATGACCGGCGCGCCGCTTGCCATGGTGGTCGGCTGCGGTTTCCCGACCGAACTCGCCACGCTCGGCATCCAGTGGCATGTTCTCGCCATGTTCGGCCCAAGCTTCTTCACCGGCATGCTGATTTCCCGATTCGGCGCGGAAAAAATCGTGGCGACGGGCCTCATCGTGTTGATGGCCTGCGCGATTGTCGCCCATATGGGCATAGAACTGTGGAATTTCTGGGCGGCGCTCATCCTTCTTGGTCTCGGCTGGAATTTCGGTTTCATCGGCGCAACCGCCATCATTACTTCCAGCTACCGCCCGCATGAGGCGGACAAGGTACAGGGCTTCCACGATATCGTGCTGTTCGGCACCGTGGCGTTGTCGTCTTTCTCGTCCGGCAAGGTGTTCACGGCCTGGGGCTGGTCGGTGATGAACCTCGTCATCTGGCCGGTTGCGGGACTTTGCCTTGTGCTTGTCCTCTCCCTGCTTCTGACAACGCGCAAAAAAGCCGCCTGAGTCGCGCGCGGCACTCTACCCCTTTCAAGTTTCAGGCAAATTTGTGGGCTTGACGCGAGACCTCGCGCCAACGCAATCTCCGTGCGAGGACATTTTTCCTTGGGAGGGGAACAAATGCCCAATGGGGGATTTCGGACAGGCCGTCCGTCTCCCTCTGCACAAGGTTTCGCCGCGCCGGGGAGGGAGTGAGACCCGGCCTTTTGGGAGGTAAGTGCGCATGACCGTAATACCCATAGTGATTTTATGCGGTGTCCTGTCCGTGGTTTACGCGGTATGGGCAACCAAGAGCGTTCTCGATGCCGATCAGGGCAATGAGCGCATGCGTGAAATAGCAGGTTATATCCGTGAAGGTGCGCAAGCTTATCTCACCCGCCAGTATCTCACCATCGCCATTGTCGGCCTGATCGTCGCCATTCTGGCCTGGTATCTTCTCTCATCCATGGCCGCCATCGGCTTCCTCGTCGGCGCGGTGCTGTCGGGCGTCGCCGGTTTTGTCGGTATGCATGTGTCCGTGCGCGCCAACCTGCGCACTGCGCAGGCCGCCTCGCACAGCCTTTCCGCCGGTCTCGATATCGCCTTCAAGTCGGGCGCCATCACCGGCATGCTGGTGGCGGGCCTCGCGCTGCTCGGCGTCTCGATCTATTATTACATCCTCACCGCAGTGATGGGCCATCCGGCCGGATCGCGTGAGGTGATCGACGCGCTGGTGTCGCTCGGCTTCGGCGCCTCGCTGATTTCCATTTTTGCCCGTCTCGGCGGCGGCATCTTTACCAAGGGCGCCGATGTCGGCGGCGATCTTGTCGGCAAGGTGGAAGCCGGCATTCCTGAGGATGACCCGCGCAACCCCGCTACCATCGCCGACAATGTCGGCGACAACGTTGGCGATTGCGCCGGCATGGCGGCCGATCTGTTCGAGACCTATGCCGTCTCGGTGGTCGCCACCATGGTTCTCGCCGCAATCTTTTTCGCAGGAACACCGGTGCTGGAAAGCGCCATGGTTTATCCGCTGGCGATTTGCGGCGCCTGCATCCTGACCTCGATTGCCGGCACCTTCTTCGTCAAGCTCGGCACCAACAATTCCATCATGGGCGCGCTTTACAAGGGCCTCATCGCCACCGGCGTCTTCTCGGTCGTGGGCCTTGCGGTCGCGACCTATGCGACGATCGGCTGGGGAACGGTGGGCACTGTCGCCGGTGTGGAGATCACCGGCACCAATCTCTTCTTCTGCGGATTGGTTGGCCTCGTCGTCACGGCACTGATCGTCGTCATTACCGAATATTACACCGGCACCAACAAGCGGCCGGTCAATTCCATCGCCCAGGCCTCGGTCACGGGCCATGGCACCAACGTCATCCAGGGCCTTGCGGTCTCGCTGGAATCGACGGCATTGCCGGCCATCGTCATCGTCGGCGGCATTATCGGCACCTACCAGCTCGGCGGCCTGTTCGGCACCGGCATCGCAGTCACCGCCATGCTCGGCCTTGCCGGCATGATCGTGGCATTGGATGCCTTCGGCCCGGTAACGGACAATGCCGGCGGCATCGCCGAAATGGCCGGTCTCGACCCGGATGTGCGCAAGGCGACTGACGCGCTGGACGCCGTCGGCAACACCACCAAGGCGGTCACCAAGGGTTATGCCATCGGTTCGGCAGGCCTCGGCGCGCTGGTGTTGTTTGCCGCCTATTCCAACGACCTGTCCTATTTCGCCGCCAATGGCGATACCTATCCTTACTTCAAGGACATCGGCGAGATATCCTTCAGCCTCGCCAATCCCTACGTCGTGGCCGGTCTGCTGTTCGGCGGCCTGATACCTTACCTCTTCGGCGGCATCGCCATGACGGCGGTTGGCAAGGCCGCAAGCTCCATCGTGGAGGAAGTCCGTCGCCAGTTCCGGGAAAAGCCCGGCATCATGGCCGGAACGGAAAAGCCGGACTATGGCAAGGCGGTCGATCTTTTGACCAAGGCGGCGATCAAGGAAATGGTCATCCCCTCGCTCCTGCCGGTTCTGGCGCCTCTCGTCGTTTATTTCGGCGTTTTGCTGATTTCCGGTTCCAAGGCCTCGGCCTTTGCCGCGCTCGGCGCATCGCTGCTCGGTGTCATCATCAACGGCCTGTTCGTGGCGATTTCCATGACGTCAGGCGGCGGTGCCTGGGATAACGCCAAGAAGAGCTTCGAGGACGGTTTCATCGACAAGGACGGCGTGCGCCATGTCAAGGGTTCGGATGCCCACAAGGCGTCTGTGACGGGTGACACGGTCGGCGATCCCTACAAGGACACCGCCGGTCCCGCCGTCAACCCGGCGATCAAGATCACCAATATCGTGGCGTTGCTGCTGCTGGCGGTTCTTGCCCACTGAGGGCTGACATCCTGACAAATGAAAAGGCCCGGGGAGAGATCCCCGGGCCTTTGAATTTTCCATTCTTCCCTAAGGTCAGGGGTTGTTGCCGTTCTGGCCGAGAATGCTCTTGGCGATATTGGCGCCAGAGGTGCCGCCGGAAAGCAGCTGCTGCAGGAAGGTGAGGTCCTTGCCGCCGGTCGGCGTGGTACGCGAAATCGTGTCGAAGACCTTGCCGTCCTGAAGCGCATAATTGGCCTTGCGCTCGATGACGCCGTCCTTGTTGAAATAGATGGCGAGAATGTTCTGCTCGACCAGCGACGGCTTCATGAAGGCGGCGCGGCGCACGCGCTTCTGCGAGATGTAATAAAATACCTCGTTGCCGAAGGTCGCGGTGGTGGAGGGCGTGCCCATGGTCAGCAGAACCTGCTCGCGGCTGGAACCTTCCGGGATCAGCTGAAGCGACTGCTCGTCCATGACGTAGCCGTTGTGGAACACGTCGGTGGTGCTGCTGCAGGCGGAAAGCAGGCCGGATGCGAGCACGATTGCGATGGCGGTCTTGCTCAGAATTTTGCCGTGACTTGCGGATTTCTGCTTGCTCAACTGCTTTTCCCCGACTGCGATCATGAATGGCACCTTCCGGCATTGCGTGGTGCACAGTGTCTGTGCACATGATTGTGTCAATCCGGGGACGGAAAACCCCGATCACTCCCCAAATTCAATGCTTTCCCGGTCTTTTGGAGCTCCTCCGGTTCTCTTCGACTGTTTCAGCCCAAAGACGAACGTGACCGCGACAGCATTGCAATTCGTGGATGCTTCGGTAAACCAGCTTTGACGATCATGCAACAAGTGCGATGGGCGGTAAGTGAATTCACCCGCCCCGTTCGGAAAAAAAGATGATATTCGGGCTGTTCAGACAAAAAAACAACAATCGCGCCATAGTCGACCGGCAATATTCGACCTTGACGGCCGCTGCCCGCACGCCCGGATTTTATCTTGATCTCGGTGTTCCCGACACCGTCATGGGCCGTTTCGAGATGCTGTCGGTCATCATGATTCTCTATTTCCGCCGTACCAAGTCTTCCGGTGTCAGCGGGCAAGAGATCGCCCAGGAGATCGTCGATGCCTTTTTTCAGGACCTCGACCACTCCATTCGTGAGCTGGGCATAGGCGATCAGGGCGTGCCGAAACGCATGAAGAAATTCGCCGGCATGTTCTATGGGCGGCTCGAATCCTATGCGGCGGCGCTCGATGCATCCGACCGGGTTGCTCTTGCCGCAGCGCTCCGGCGCAATATATATCCGCAGGCAGACGACAAGGCACCCGAGATGGAGGGGCTGGCGGGCTGGATGATGGAAACATCGCAAGCCCTTGCCGCCCAGTCCGAAGAGACGATAGCAACCGGAAGCCTGACGCTGCCCTTGCCTGGACAATGAGGTTCACGATGAACGCGCGACACCCCGCAAATGACGACCTGCCTTTTTCCTATCCCGTAAAGGTAGGCCATATTTCCGCCAATCCCGTCAGGATTGGTCTCGAGGCCAGTGCCGAGGAACTGAAGGCGCTGGCAAAATTCTGGGATGTGGTTTCCGTCGAATATCTGAAGGCGGAGCTGCAGGTCTCCCGCTGGAAGAAGGATGGCGTGAAGGTCAAGGGTGAGGTGCATGCGGCGATAACCCAATCCTGCGTCGTTACGCTGGAGCCGGTCTCGAGCAAGATCGACGAGGCCATCGAGCAGATTTTCGTTCCGGAAGGCTCGAAACTGGCGCGGATGGTCACAAACGAGGAAGGCGAGATCGTGCTCGATCCCGATGGGCCGGACATTCCCGACCAGTTCACCGGTGACAGCATCGATGTTGGTGCCGTGGTTGCCGAATTTGCCGCACTTGCAATCGATCCCTATCCGCGCAAGCCGGATGCGGAATTTCCCGAAGCGGCTGAAAAGGAGCCCGAAGAGGAAAAGCGCCCGTCGCCCTTTGCCGTGCTGAAAGATTGGAAAAAAGACTGAATGGCCCGACCGGGCTGAAATAATTTTATTGTAACAAGGGCCGGAAAAGGTATTTTCGCGCAAAACCGCCTGAGTGGCGGCAAGAAGGATAAGGGACGAGTGATCAGAATTGCAATTGACGTCATGGGTGGCGATTTCGGCCCAGATGTTGCCATACCCGGTGCCGCCAAGGCGCTTGAACGGCACAACGATGTAACTTTTCTGCTCTACGGGCAGAAGAGCAAATGCGACCCCATTCTGGCACAGTATCCCGCCCTTCGGGAAAAGTCGGTCTTTCACGATTGTGAAGTCTCGGTCAGCATGGACGAAAAGCCGAGCCAGGCGTTGCGCCGTGGCCGTTACGTCTCCAGCATGTGGCGCGCCATCGAAGCGGTGAAGCTTGGTGAGGCCGACGTTGTGGTTTCCGCCGGCAATACCGGCGCGCTGATGGCCATGGCGAAATTCTGTTTGCGCACCATGGCGCGGGTGGAGCGCCCGGCGATTGCCGGTATCTGGCCGACGCTGAAGGGCGAAAGCATCGTTCTCGATGTTGGCGCAACGATCGGCGCCGATTCCCAGCAGCTTCTCGATTTTGCCCTGATGGGCGGTGCCATGGCGCGCGCGCTTTTTGATATCGACCGTCCCACCGTCGGCCTGCTCAATGTCGGCGTCGAGGAGGTCAAGGGCCAGGAAGAAGTGCGTGAGGCCGGACGGCTGATCCGCGAGGCAGACCTCGGTACCATCGATTACCGCGGTTTCGTCGAAGGCGACGACATCGGCAAGGGCACGGTGGATGTGGTGGTGACGGAAGGTTTCACCGGCAACATCGCGCTCAAAGCCGCTGAAGGTACGGCGCGCCAGATCACCACGCTTTTGCGTGAGGCGATCTCCCGCAGCTTCTTCGCCAAGATAGGTTACATCCTGGCGAAAAGCGCCTTTGACGTGCTGCGCGAAAAAATGGACCCGCGCAAAGTCAATGGCGGCGTCTTTCTCGGCCTGAACGGCATTGTCATCAAGAGCCACGGCGGTACGGATGCCATCGGTTTTGCCTCCGCTGTCGATGTCGGTTACGACATGGTGCACAACGGCCTGACGGCCAAGATTGAAAATGATCTGAAGATTTACCACGCAAGACGGCTTCCGCCCCCGGCGCCCGAAGCTCTCGTGGCTGACGAGGAATAAGGGAATGATCCGCTCTATAGTCCGTGGTTTCGGGGCAGCGCTTCCGAAGCGTGTCATGACAAACAGTGAAATCGAAGGGGTTGTCGAAACCTCCGATGAATGGATCGTGCAACGCACGGGCATCAAGCAACGCTATATCGCCGGCGAAGGTGAAACCACCGCGTCTCTCGGCGAGGCGGCGGCCCGTGCCGCGCTCGACAATGCCGGTCTCACGCCCGACGATATCGATCTCATCATTCTGGCCACCTCGACCCCGGACAACACCTTTCCGGCAACGGCGGTGAACATCCAGAACCGACTTGGCATGACCCACGGTTTCGCCTTCGATATGCAGGCCGTTTGCTCCGGCTTCGTTTATGCCGTATCGACCGCCGATCTCTATATTCGCGGCGGCATGGCCAAGCGCGTTCTGGTCATCGGGTCCGAAACCTTCTCGCGCATTCTCGACTGGAAGGACCGCACCACCTGCGTTCTTTTCGGCGATGGTGCCGGTGCGCTGGTTCTGGAAGCCGGCGAAGGCGAGGGCACCTCGGCCGATCGCGGTGTCCTGACCGCGCAGCTGCGCTCCGACGGTTCGCACAAGGACAAGCTTTATGTCGACGGTGGACCTTCCACGACGGGTACGGTCGGCCATCTGCGCATGGAAGGCCGGGAAGTGTTCAAACACGCCGTCGGCATGATCACCGACGTAATCGAACAGGCCTTTGAGGCGACGGGCACGACTTCGGATGATCTCGACTGGCTCGTTCCGCATCAGGCCAACAAGCGCATCATTGACGGATCGGCGAAGAAGCTCAACATCGGTCCGGAAAAGGTCGTCATCACCGTCGATAAGCACGGCAATACTTCGGCCGCATCCATTCCGCTGGCACTTGCCGTTGCGGCCGGCGACGGACGCATCAAGAAGGGCGATCTGGTTATGCTGGAGGCCATGGGCGGCGGCTTCACCTGGGGTGCCGTGCTGCTGCGCTGGTAAAGGCGTGATTTCCGCATTTGCCGGGGTGGTGGCGCGAAATAGGTTGTGTTTTTCGCGCTCGTGCCCCGGTCAGATGCGCCCGAACGGCGCGAGCGTGTGTCAAAACCGTATCAGTCGCTCTAAGCCCTTGCACTGATTGCCGAAAGCCTCAAATGAATCTGGAACAATCCCTTGACCGGTCGCCACAAGGGAAATAATCTCGGCGGCTCCTAGAGAAAAATTCAGACACGGTTTGTGGGGAAAAATGGCCGGGAAGACAGTGACACGCGCAGATCTTGCAGAATCTGTGTTTCGTAAAGTCGGGCTGTCCCGCACCGAATCCGCCGAACTGGTCGAGACCATCATCGACGAGATTTGCAACGCGATCACCCGCGGCGAGGTCGTCAAGCTTTCGTCCTTCGCCACTTTTCAGATCCGGGAAAAGAACGAGCGTATCGGCCGCAACCCGAAGACGGGTGAGGAAGTTCCGATTTCGCCGCGCCGTGTCATGACCTTCAAGGCCTCGAATGTGCTGAAACAGCGTATTCTCAAGGCCCATACGGCCCGCAAGGCCAAGCAGAAGGGCCAGAAGGCCGGGGCATAAGCCCGCCCTGAAGCCGCCGCGATACGCGCTTTTTGCCGTATCGCAAGCCTTTTTACCCATTCTTCTTGTGAACATACTTGAATTTCAACGTGCAAGCCGTTGAAATCCGGTCGACTCACATCATAATCAATTTTAGTGATTTGTATCTCGCCGCAATGGCGCCGGCGCGAGGGTCTGATGGACTTTCGTGTGGTGTTTGACCGGTGAGTGAAAAGCGTTCTCGTTCAGTGTCCGGCCGGATGCATGGCGATCCGGTTCGGATGGGAGTGGAAATTTGGACAAAAGCCCCGACGCGTTTCGGACGATCAGTGAAGTGGCGGATGAGCTGAACCTGCCGCAGCATGTGCTGCGTTTCTGGGAAACACGCTTTCCGCAGATCAAGCCGATGAAACGGGGTGGGGGGCGCCGTTATTACCGCCCGGATGATATCGATCTTCTGAAGGGTATCCGTCACCTTCTTTATGACCATGGTTACACCATCAAGGGCGTGCAGAAGCTTCTGAAGGCCAATGGCAACCGTTTCGTGGCGGCAATCGCCTCCGGCGATCTGGCGACCATGGAAGCCATCATGGCGGCGAGCGGTGAAAAGGAAGTCGCCGAACCGCGCGTCATCGATACGGATGGGGACGAGGTCGTCGGCCGTCCGAAGGCCAAGCCGAGCGGCCGTTTTTTCGGCTTCGGTGGCGGCAACAGCGATGCCGAAATATCGGTCGGCAAATCGAGCATCGGCAAGGACGACCAGGCTCTGTTGCAGGAAGCCCTGTTCGACCTGCTGGAATGCAAGCGCCTGCTCGATCAGGTTCGCTGAGGGTTTATCCACAGCTGTTTGGGAATGCCAACCTTTCGGAAACTCCTTTGGCCGATAATGCGGCTCCGTTGAAAGGAGCCCGATCGTGAGCAACCGAAAATCGACAGCACGACGCCGCACGGCGAAGAAATCGAGCGGCGGCAGCGTTTGGCCCTGGGTGCTGATGCTGGGTGTCGTTGCCGGCGGCATTCAGGCCTACGAACATCGCGAAAGCCTTCTGCCGCAGCGGCATGTCGCGAAGGCGACATCGTCGGCTACAAGTTCCCCGAAAGTCGCGACGGCGGCCAAACGCGACACAGTTACGACCGAGAAAGTGGCATCCATTCGCCCCGCAGCGCCGGTTCTGCCCGGCAACGGCCCGGTGCCGCCGCGTCCGATCGCCATGCCCTCCGCCGCGCAGCCAAGCCAGGTCGCCGCCATCCTGCCGGAAACGCGTCCCTCGGTCGAAAAAATCTCGCTTGGCGAAAAAAGCGGCGCCTTTGCCTTCTGCGGCCGCTCCGGCCTCAATAATTGCGTGGCCGATGGCAACACTTTCTGGATGAAGGGCGTGAAGACACAGCTCGCCGGCATCGACGTTCCGCAGATCGACCGGGCGCGCTGCATGGAAGAGCGCCAGCGCGGTTTCGTCGCAAAGGTCAGGCTTCGCGACATGCTGAATGCCGGTGCCTTCGATGTGGCGTCCTCCGGCGATGCGGCCGGGCAAGCCACGGAACGCAAACGGCTTTCACGTTCGGGCGTCTCCTTTGCCGATCAGCTCGTGCGGGAGGGGCTCGCCCATCCGGTCTCGGCAAAAAATCAGTCCTGGTGTGGCTGAGGCCCCGTTGACCGAAACCGCCCGGCCTGTGTAGATGAGGCTCCGTCGCCTTTGGGACTGGCTGTTGGGCCGCACGCCCGGAGGGTGACGATTTTTTGCAATGTCTTGGCCGCAAGGGGGCAAGGCACGGCAATGCGGACGTGGCGAAATCGGTAGACGCAGCAGACTTAAAATCTGCCGACCATTGGTCTTGCGGGTTCAAGTCCCGCCGTCCGCACCATATAAATTTAGAAGGGCACCTATATTTTAAACCGATAGGTGGAATACCCTGTTTTTAATCTACCTTTCCGCTCACTTTTTACCCGTCGAAAAGCGCGCGTTTACTACGGTGATCGAGCGAATATTCGATGCCAATGAAAGCAACCTGTCCCGATGATGAGGTCCTCTTGCAGATTGTCACCGTAGTCCCTGCAACGAGGTGAGGGGTAACGCTGGGTATCGTGCAGTAGACAATCCACTCAGCCTGAGCGGAAAGTTCTAGTGAACCTGTGAATTTCAGCAAAACCGCGCTTCGCGAAACCCGCCCGGACGTGCCACATCCCGATCTGCATGAGTGAGATACATGGAAAGCCCAACCGCAGCTTGGCGGGCGGGAACGCTATTTCAGTTTGACTAATTTGTTGGAAGCTCCCTGTAAGACGTAAGCATTTTCATGTACGCAGCCGGCTCTTGCGGCTTCAAGAGTTGTGCTTCCCCCACCTTCTAACTATTGTCGCGAAAGTTGTCTGAAAGGGACGAAAATGAATAATGAAAGTTGTCCGTGCTGCGGATCGATCGGCACGACGCACTTGTTTCAGAGGCGGCTTGATGTTTCTGGCGACAGCGTTGAAATATGCATATGCTCTGCATGTACGGCGATCACAAACCGTACGAACTTGCTCAAAGAGCAGGTCGATTCTGTCGAGGCGTTGCAAGTCCAGATCAACAGCGCTGATGGATTCTATAGCCAAAAAATCGATGACCTTCGCCTACACCAGAACAGAGAGAATATCTCTTTCTTGAATTATCTGGTGGGGAACATCATTGGAGGAAAATCGATTGTCGATCTCGGTGCTGGTGAGGGGTATTTAGCTGCCGCCGCTTGCTCGTTTTACGAGACGTCGTGGGCGATCGATATCAACGTCGACCTTCTAAACAAAACAGTGCCTCAGTTTGGTCTGGGAGATAAACTGAAGGTTGCCGGGTCGCTTGACGACGTTCCTGGCAACGTGGATGCCGTTTTCATGTGGCACACGTTGGAGCATATCCCCAACGCTTTTGAGCTTGGAAAGGCTGTGACCACGAAGCTGAAAGAAGGTGGCCTTTTCGTCTGGCAGGTTCCCGCATATCGAGATCCATATGTCGTGTATTCACACTATACGTTTTTCAACGACCGGGCAGCTAGGGTATTCACCAAGTCTGTCGGGCTGGAAATCGTTAACGTGTTTCACGATGAGGCGCTTCAGTTTTTGACTGTGGTCAGCAAAAAGCCGGAGACAACCTCTGTCGATGTTGTCGTTGAGGCGACCGTACCCGTGGAAAAACCTTCCTTTTGGAAAAGGTTCCGCGCAAATACACAATAGCCGTTCGCGCGTCAGCGGGGGCGAGAGACTAGAAGGACAATCCTACTGTGCGCGCGAAATATTTGTCATCTGACTAGCTCATACCGCTAGAGGGCCAGAGAGGCATCGCAGCCATAATCGTGGCGGTTCACCATTTCGTTCTGGCGTTTCATCCTTCAATATCTGGAATCATAGCCGACAAGCGCAACGACGGCAGCTTGGTGGGATCGCCTTTTTTCTTTTTCATAAACGGCAACGGAGCAGTTTTTTTCTTCTTCACCCTGTCCGGGTTCGTTTTGAGTTGGGGATACTTCAAAAACCCCGATCCATACCGCTCACTTTGGTCTGGATTAAAGCGCTGGCCGAGGCTCGCTGGACCGGTTGTCGTTGTCTGCCTATTCAGCGCGCTTCTGTTCCGGGCAGACTTGTATTTCTACAAAGACGCGGGGGCCAAGAGCGGCAGCTATTGGATGCAAACGTTTGGGCATTCTTCCTTTAACGAAAGCTATCCCTCATTCCTCACTGCCATCTGGCAGGGACTGACGACTTTTTTCTCAGGGCAGTCTGGAGTAAACCCAAGCCTCTGGACAATGGTCTACGAGTATTATGGCAGCCTTATCGTTTTCGCCGCAGTGCCCGTCCTTTCGAAGTTAGGCAACAACAGGTCAATTACCTTCATCTGTGTGGCATGCCTCGCAACGATTTTCGGTGTTTCAGGATCTGGATTGCCTGCCTTAGCTGGCATGGCGTTCATGCTGCCGTTCATCGTTGGAATGGGAGTATCGTTTGCCATAAGCAGATGGGAGATTCACGGGGTTAATTTGTACTTATCGGCGGGGATTTTAGGGTTCGGTATCTATTTGCTTGGATATTTTGAACCCTCACAGGCCTATGCATGGTCGTCGGCGCTTGCTGCCGCTTCTCCGCAAATCGCGTGGTCTATTATTTACTCTGCTGGCTCCGCCTGCGTGATATTTGCGACCATGACGAATGGTAAAATATATGGCGTTATGAACAATCGGCTGATGTTCGCGCTCGGTCGTCTCAGTTTTTCCTTGTACCTCGTCCACCTTCTTGTATTCGGCTCAGTCTCGAGTTGGCTTTTTCTCCACATATTTACAAATGGAGGGATGCCTCTTTTCGCGACTACAGCGGTACTTTGCGTGTCCATCGCCTTGCCACTTTGCTATTTCGATGAATGGTGGGTGCGGTATCTGAACGCCAAGGTGGACTGGCTACGGCGTGCTTCTGCGAGGTCATCATTTAGCTTATCTCGCATGCCCTCAGCGGCTGAAAATGATGTGGAGCGAAGTCGGCGTTCTTGATGTCTCGGCACTCTGCGCGTGTTCGATCACTTGTGTCCACGTCTGATGCCTGTCGTCGACATCAAGATCTAGAGCGGCGGTGCCTTTTGTGCTGTTGCCGCTTTCGTTGCTAGATTGGGGGAAGGCGCATCTCGAGTTTGCGTTTGTCCTATTTCTGCAACCTGAGTCTTCCCGGTTTCGGCAGGATATGAAGCTCAAGCGGGCTGAACCGTCGCCTCACCTTGCCGCCGCCTTCAATTCGGCTTTGCGGCTTTCAAAAGCATCTTCGACTACATCCTTAAGAAGGTGCAGGCGTTTGACGGCCTTGCGCCTCTGCTTCTCGCACCGGATGTAACCCAGACTTTACCCGGCGTTGGGACACCTGTTCACGGCTGCGTCATTCCTTCTTGAAAGTTATCAAAAAGAACCTATTGACCTTGCCACGATGGGAAGCCCTATCTTTTTCGATATAAAGAAAAGAGGGGTCATACGCATGTCACAAATGGAGATTCGGGCGAGTCATCAGATTGCGATCGACGGCATGACATGCGCCTCCTGTGTGGGTCGCGTGGAGAAGGCGATTGCCAAGGTGCCGGGCGTTTTGAAGGCCTCGGTCAATCTCGCGACTGAACGTGCTGACGTCTCCTTTTCCGGATCGCCTGACCTGCCTGCGGTGATCGCAGCGGTTCGGCATGCGGGTTATGGCGTCGAAGAAAAAACCGTCGAGCTCGATATTGAAGGCATGACCTGCGCTTCCTGCGTCGGGCGCGTCGAAAAAGCGCTGAAGGCGGTTTCCGGTGTTTCCGATGCGAGCGTCAATCTCGCGACCGAGCGTGCCACCATCCGCGTGGCGGGCAATGCCGCCTCTGCCGCCACCTTGTCGGAGGCGATCAAGCGGGCGGGCTACAAGGCGAAGGAAATCGTCGCCGACAAAGCCGGTGATGCGGAGCAGGACAGGCGCGCAGCGGAAATGAGCAGCCTGAAAATCAGCCTCGCCTTGGCCGTTGCCCTGACATTACCGGTCTTCGTGCTGGAAATGGGTTCGCATCTGGTGCCCGCCATCCATGATTTCGTCATGGAAACGGTCGGCATGCAGGAAAGCTGGTATCTGCAATTCGTGCTAACCACGCTGGTCCTGTTCGGGCCGGGCCTGCGCTTCTTCAAAAAGGGTATTCCCGCGCTTATGCGGCTCGCGCCGGACATGAATTCGCTTGTGGTGCTGGGCACCGCAGCCGCCTGGGGATTTTCGGTGGTCGCGACTTTCCTGCCTGAAATCCTGCCGCGCGGCACGGCCAATGTCTATTATGAGGCCGCCGCGGTCATCGTCACGCTGATCCTGCTCGGCCGTTTCCTCGAAGCGCGCGCCAAAGGCCGCACCAGCGAGGCGATAAAGCGGCTTGTGGGCCTGCAGGCCAAGTCGGCCCGTGTGCTGCGCGATGGCGAAACCGTCGATGTACCGTTGCAGGACGTGCGAACGGGCGATGTGATCGTCGTTCGCCCCGGCGAGAAAGTGCCGGTCGACGGTCTGGTCCTCAGCGGCTCTTCTTATGTCGATGAATCGATGATTACGGGTGAACCGGTTCCGGTTACCAAGACGGAGGGTTCCGAGGTCGTCGGCGGCACGGTGAACCGTAACGGCTCCTTCACTTTCCGCGCCACCAAGGTCGGCAGCGATACGCTGATCGCCCAGATCATCCGCATGGTGGAGGAGGCGCAGGCCGACAAGCTGCCCATCCAGGCGCTAGTGGACAAGGTGACCAACTGGTTCGTGCCGGCCGTCATGCTGGCGGCGCTTGTTACCTTCGCCGTCTGGTTCGTCTTTGGGCCCGATCCGGCCTTGACCTTCGCGCTCGTCAACGCGGTTGCGGTTCTCATCATCGCCTGTCCCTGCGCCATGGGCCTTGCCACGCCGACGTCGATCATGGTCGGTACCGGCCGCGCCGCCGAAATGGGCGTGCTGTTCCGGCGCGGCGATGCGCTCCAGACGCTGCGCGACGCCGATGTCATCGCGGTCGATAAGACCGGCACGCTGACGCTCGGCAAGCCGAAGCTGGTGCATTTCAACACGACCCAGGGTTTCGATGCGGATGAGGTGCTGCGCCTTGTCGCCTCGCTCGAGAACCGGTCTGAGCATCCGATTGCCGAGGCGATCGTCGAGGCCGCAAAACATGGTGGCCTGACGCTTGCCGAGGCTGAAGCTTTCGAGGCTACCCCCGGCTTCGGTGTCGCGGCGATAGTCGATAGTCGCCGGGTAGAGGCGGGTGCTGACCGGTTCATGGTGAAACTCGGTTATGATGTCGGGGCCTTCGCCGCCGATGCCGAGCGGATGGGCAGGGAAGGGCAGTCGCCACTTTATGCCGCCGTCGATGGCAGGCTGGCCGCGATCATCGCCGTTGCCGATCCCATCAAGCAGACGACACCGGAGGCGATTGCGGCGCTGCATGCGCTGGGCCTCAAGGTCACGATGATCACGGGTGACAATCGCCGCACGGCGGAAGCCATTGCCCGTCGCCTCGGCATTGACGAGGTGGTGGCTGAAGTGCTGCCCGATGGCAAGGTAGAGGCGGTCAAGAGGCTTGCCGCCGGCGGACGACGGGTCGCCTTTGTCGGCGATGGCATCAATGATGCGCCGGCGCTGGCCGCAGCCGATGTCGGGCTTGCTATCGGCACGGGCACGGATGTTGCGATTGAAAGTGCCGACGTGGTGCTGATGTCCGGCGATCTGCGCGGTGTTGCCAACGCGATTGCCCTCTCCAAGGCGACAATCCGCAATATCGGCCAGAATCTGTTCTGGGCCTTCGCTTACAATGCAGCGCTTGTTCCCGTGGCGGCCGGCATATTGTATCCTGTCAACGGCGTTCTGCTGTCGCCCGTCCTTGCTGCCGGAGCCATGGCGCTTTCCAGCGTCTTCGTATTGACGAATGCGCTGCGTCTGAAAAGCTTCCGTGCGCCGCTGGTGGACAGATCGTCCGACCTGCAGCTCGCAGCGGCCGAATAGGAGGCGGATATGGTGACGCCTGGCAACACAATCTATCTGCCGCAGATCGGCCGCAACATCATGGCGGCTGCCGGTGAGACCGTGCTTCAGGCCGCGCTCGCCGCCGGCATTGCCTATCCGCATGGCTGTCGCATGGGCCGCTGCGGCGCCTGCAAATCACATCTCATCTCCGGTGAGATCGATCTTCTCAAGCATACGCCCTTTTCATTGACCGAAGAGGAAAAGGCGGATGGCCTCACACTTGCCTGCCGCGCCGTGCCGATGAGCGATATGACGATCGGTTGGCTCGACGGCGAGGACGAATTCGCCGATATCCCGACCGGCCGTTTCGAGGGCACCGTCGTGGAAGCGATCGATGCGACCCATGACATCAAGCTCATCCGCATCCGGCTCGAGGATCGGGCGCAGTTCACCTTCAAACCCGGGCAATATGTGCGCCTGCTTTATCCGGACTGTTCACCGCGCGATTATTCGATCGCGAGCAGGGTGGATGAGGAACTGATTGAATTTCACATCCGGCATGTTCCCGGCGGCATGACGAGCGGCCGCATCTTCTCGCTCGCCAAAGCGGGTGATCCCGTTACGATCGTGGGGCCTTTCGGCTCTTCGTTCCTGCGGGAAAAACATTGCGGACCGATCCTCGGCATTGCCGGCGGCTCCGGGCTTGCCCCCGTGAAGGCCGTGGTCGAAGCGGCGCTCGCAACGGGCCGTGAACGCCCGGTTCACGTTTATTTCGGCGCCCGCGCCGAGCGTGACCTTTATATGCTCGACCGTTTCGAGGACCTCGCCACCCGGCACGGCAATCTGAGCTTCGTCCCGGTTCTTTCGAATGAAGACCATACGAATATCCGTCGCGGTTATGTCGGTACGGCGGTGGCGGATGATTTCGACGATCTCGATGGCTGGAAAGCCTATATTGCCGGCCCGCCGGCCATGATCGAGGCAACGGTGCCGCAGCTTCTGGCGCGCGGCATGCGTACGGCCGACATTCATGCTGATGTATTTTTCACCCCGGAAAGATAGGAGCAGGATCGATGAACATTGGCACAGCCGCCACCGCCTCCGGTGTTTCAGCAAAGATGATCAGGCACTACGAGACGATCGGCCTGATCAAATCGGCAAGCCGCACGGATTCCGGCTACAGGGTCTATACGGCCAATGATCTGGAAACGCTGCGTTTCATCCGGCGTGGACGCGATCTCGGTTTTTCCATCGAAAAGATCAGGCAGCTCATGACCCTGTGGCGCGATCCGGGCGGCGCCTCCTGTGATGTCAAACGCATCGTCATGGAACATGTCATCGACCTGGAAGCAAAGATGGATACGCTCCGGGAGATGGCCGACACGCTTCGGAACCTCGCCACCTATTGCCCGGACAATGGCGAGCCGGAGTGCCCGATCATTCATGACCTCGCCCACGCGGAAGATCTTGATTTTTCGACGGTTGCCGTCGTGCCCAAGCGGACAGGCATGCTGAAGGGGACGTCCGGTCCGGCGATGGATTTACAGCGTCCCGCGAAATAGGTCCCGGTTCCCTTTTGGGGGCGAATGCAGTGCAAATGCCAATCATGATGAAGGAGAGCAGGCCATGTGGATACAGATAATACAGCGCTTCTTTATTCTGTGCCTGATGCTGGCCATCGTTTCCGTCATCGCGTTTCTGTTGCCTTATATGGCGGGCGGTGACCCGGCACGCACGATCCTGTTTTCGCGTATGCGCGATACCGCGCTCGATCCGCATGCGGTGGAGGCGTTGAGGGTCAGTCTCGGGCTCGACCGGCCGCTTTACGTGCAATATTTCACATGGTTGTGGAATGCGCTGCACGGTGATCTCGGGTTTTCCTTCACCAGCAGCCAGCCGGTGGCCAACGAGCTTTTGCGTTCTCTCGGCGTATCGGTGACGCTTGCGCTGACGGCGTTGGCCATCGCGGTCGCCGTGGCGCTGCCGCTCGGCACGCTGGCGGCCATGCGTCCGGGCGGGCGGCTCGACAATTTCGCGACGCTGATGATCCAGACCTTCGTCGCAACGCCGGAATATTGGTTTGCGCCCATGTCGGCGCTGGTCTTTGCGCTTTATCTCGGCTGGTTGCCCTCGGCCGGCTGGGACAGCTGGCGCTCGCTGGTGCTTCCGGCGCTGACGCTGACATTGCGGCCGCTCGCCTATTTCACGCAGGTCACGCGCGCCGCCATGGCCGAGGTTCTGCGCGCGCCCTATATCACGGCGGCACGCAGCCGCGGCCTTGGCATGCATGGCACGGTCATGCGCCACGGCATCCGCAACGGCTCGCTGCCGGTCGTCACCTTCTTTGCCCTGTGGCTTGCAGGCCTGCTTGGCGGATCGGTGGTGGTGGAAGTGATCTTCGCCATTCCCGGCATGGGCCGGCTTCTCTACGACGCCGTGATCAATCGCGACATCCCGATGCTGCAGGGCGGTTTCATCTGCATCGTGGCCCTGTCCATTCTGGTCAATACCCTGGCCGACAGCTTTTATGTTCTGATCAATCCAGCCATGCGAGGTCAACATGACCACTAGTCTTTTCCCGAGCGCGCCTGCCGCCGCCATGCCGATGACCTTGCCCACGCGCCCCTCGACACTCTCCCGCTTCACGGATTTCATCCGCCGGCGGCACTGGACCTTCTATGCGGGATCGGCAATCTTTCTCGCCATCATCCTGCTCCTGGTGATCGCGCCGTGGATTTCGCCCTATAATCCTGCCCAGCAGAACCTTCGCCTCAGGCTGAATGCGCCGAGCGCCACCTATTGGCTCGGAACGGATCATCTCGGTCGCGATGTGCTGAGCCGGCTTTTGATCGGCGGCCGTTTCACCGTCACGATCGCCGCCATCACCGTCATTCTGTCGGTTGTTATCGGAACCTTCATCGGCATCATCAGCGGCCGCAGCCGCGGTATCCTCGATGAGGTGCTGATGCGCGTGGTCGACCTGCTTATCGCCATACCTGACGTGGTGATCGCGATTTTCCTCGTCGCCATCTTCGGCCCCGGATATGGAACGCTGATCGCGTCGCTGACCATTGTCGGCTGGACACCCTTTGCGCGGCTGGCGCGCGGATTGACGCTGTCGATCAATTCCCGCGAATATATCCGCGCGGCGGAAGTGCTCGGCTGCAAGCGGGGCTTCATCATCTTCCGGCACATCATTCCCAACACCATCTGGCCGATCGCGGCCGTGGCGTTCCTGCGCTTCGGCCACAAGCTGATCACGGTGGGCGGCCTGTCATTCCTGGGGCTCGGCGTACAGCCGCCGGCCGCCGACTGGGCGCTGATGCTCTCCGATGCACAGGCCTATGCCGAGCGCATGCCGGTTCTCGTCATCGCACCGGGTCTTGCGATCTTCCTGTCGGCGCTCAGCGTGACCTGGATCGGCCATGGCCTCAATCTGGAAACGAAGAAAACGAACAGCCATTGACGCCTGCAAACAGGCGAAGGCAGATTTGACGATTGTCAAACATAGATGAGGCCGCAGGACCGGAAGGAGAGTAATATCGTCTGAAGCCGCATGAAAATACGCAAATGCCTCCGATTCAATAAAAATAAGGGGAACTCTTATGAATATCGAAGGACAAACGCTTGCCAACACGGCCATGTCCCCCGAATGCGCACCGCTTCTGGAGATCGAGGACCTGCACGTTTCGGTGCCGGCGCAAAATGGCCGCAAGTTTGTTATTTCGGGCCTGACGCTTTCCGTCAATGCCGGGGAAGTCGTCGCTCTCGTTGGCGAATCCGGATCGGGAAAGAGCATGACGGCTCTGTCGCTGATGCGGCTTCTACCGCAGGGCGCGGAAATCAATTCCGGCCGTATTTCCTTTGCCGGACGCGACATTCTCGCTCTTTCATCCTCCGAACTCGATGCGCTGCGCGGCGCCGATATCAGCATGCTGTTCCAACAGCCGCAGGCCATGCTGGACCCGACCAGCCGGGTGAGGACGCAGGTGGCCGAGCCACTCTGGATCCACCGCAAGATGAGCCGCAGCGCGGCGCTGAACCGGGTCGTCGGCCTCCTTTCCGATGTCGGCATTCCGGATCCCTCGGCGCGGGCGCAATGTTTCGCGCACGAGCTTTCCGGCGGCATGGCGCAACGTGTGATGATTGCCGCGGCACTGTCGGGCAATCCGCAGCTCCTGATCGCCGATGAGCCAACGACGGCGCTCGATGTCACCGTGCAGGCACAAATCCTGCGCCTGCTGGATGATGAACGCCGCAAGCGCCGTCTGGCCACGCTGCTCATCACCCACGATCTCTCGGTTGTCGCCGCCTTTGCGGACCGGATCGCGGTCATGTATGCCGGCCGCATTGTCGAGGAGGGGCCGACACAGGCGATCCTCAAGGCGCCTCAACACCCCTATACCAAGGCGCTGATCAGCTGCTCGCTGCTGACGACCGACAGCGAGGGACAGTTGCTGACGATCCCCGGTTCGGGCGCACAGGCCCATGACATGTCCTGCGGCTGCCGTTTTCATCCGCGTTGCGCGCTTGCCAAGTCCGAGGGCATGGGAAGCCGCTGCATGGCGACGGAGCCGGCCTTGAACGCCTTGCCTGAAGGGCGCAAGGCGCGGTGCTGGGCAGTCGGCGATGACCATGCCGATCACGACCATGCCGGCCATGCGGTTTGTTGAAGGAGGCGATGATGTTATCCAAAGTCATGACACAGATGCCGCCCTCGGCGGAAAACAGCAGCCGGCCCTATGTGGTCGCGAAGAACCTCTGCAAATATTATCCCATATCGGGCCTCGGTCACCGTGTGGTGAAATCCGTCGATGATGTTTCCCTGACGATCGGCGAGGGGGAGGTGCTGGGTCTGGTCGGTGAATCCGGCTGCGGCAAAAGTACGGTTGCCGGATTGATCACGCGCCTGACGCACGCGACGCGGGGTGAGGTCAGCATCGGCGATCACGACATATTGCACATGCAGGGCGAAGCGCTCCGGCGCATGCGCCGGGTCGTGCAGCTGGTGTTTCAGGATCCCTATTCGGCACTCGATCCGCGCATGCGCATCGGCCAGAGCATGGAGGCGCCGCTCGCCCAGCACGGCATCGGCACCCGCGAGGAACGCACGGCGCGGGTTTTCCGCATGCTGGAGGAGGTCGGTCTCGACGGTTCCTTTTATGACCGGTATCCGAGCCAGTGTTCCGGCGGCCAGCTGCAGCGCGTCGTCATCGGTCGCGCGCTTCTCCTCAATCCGAGCTTCCTCGTCTGTGACGAACCGACATCGGCGCTTGATGCCTCGATGCGCACGCAGATCCTGAACCTTCTGATGGACATGAAGCGCCGTCACGGCCTGACGGTGCTGATGATTTCCCATGACCTGCGCGTCGTGCGTTATCTCTGTGATCGCATCGCGGTGATGTATCTCGGGCGCGTTGTTGAAATCGCCGATCGTGAAGAGCTTTTCCGGGCGCCGAAGCACCCCTATACCAAGGCTCTCATCGCCTCGTCGATGCTTGACGAGACCGGCTTATATGCGCCGGAAATGCTTCTCGACGGCGACCTGCCGAGCCCGCTCAATCCTCCGGGCGGCTGCAAGTTTCACACTCGCTGCAAATATGCGACCGCGATCTGCGGTGAGGTGGAGCCGGTTCTGGAAGGCGTTGCAGGCGAGCATTTCGCACGCTGCCACCGCTGGCGGGAATTGGGCTGAGGGGTGGCGCAGTTACAGTTTTCTGTTGCGGTAAAAACAGATGAATTGTGTGTTTGTGGATTAATATCGGAATAAAATTCCGAGTATGAAAACATAAAATAAAGAATATCCAGATGGATAATCGAAAGATATCCATTGGGTATTCTTTTTGTCTGTTGAGTAATCGCAAATATTGAATGGAAATTCGTGAAATATGTGAATTGAGAGCGTTATCATCAAAAATAAAAGGGGAATATTCTATGATGAAGCACGCACTTTTGGCGACCTGCGCCATCGTCGTCTCGTTTGGAACGCATGCGGCAAACGCCGGAACAATCACCTATGACGATTATACGGGCGTCAAGACCGGCTGGCAAATGGCCTCCGACGACGCCTATCTCGGTTCGCGCGCGGGCTGTTTCGAAAGCCTGGTCCGCGTCGGCTATGACACGAAACTGGAGCCGGGTCTTGCCGAATCCTGGGCGCAGACCGGACCCAAGGTTTGGGAATTCAAGCTGCGCAAGGGCGTGAAGTTCCAGAACGGCGAGCCGCTCAATGCCGCAGCCGCAGTCAATGCGCTCACCAATCTCTTGAAGGCGCCGGTTCCGGCCCGTGCCTTTTCGCCCAAGCTCATCGCTGCCGTCGATGCCGGCGGTGAGGATATCGTGAAGATCACGACCATCGAGCCGTCGGTGTTGCTGCCGGCGCAGATGGCAAGTCCGGCGACCTCGATCCTCGCGCCGGCCGCCTACAAGGATGGCAAGGTCGATCCGATCGGAACCTGCACCGGGCCGTTCAAGATCACCAAGGTCGATGCTAACCAATATATGGAGCTGACCGCGAACCATGACTATTGGGCCGGCATGCCGAAGCTCTCGGGCGGTCGTGTGAACTTCATTCCGGATGCGGATACGCGCGCCACCCAGATAAGAAGCGGTGAAGTGCAGATTTCGCGCGTGATCCCACCCTGGGCGGTAAAGACCATAGAAGCCACGAAGGGTGTCAAGGTTGCGCCGATCACCGTGCCCCGGATTACGGAGATGCTGCTCAATAATTCGAAGCCGCCGTTCAAGGATATCAAGGTTCGGCAGGCGATCCGGGCTGCCATCGACACCGCCGGTATTGCCGACAGCATCTATGAAGGCGCGGTAAAGCCCGCAACGATGCCTTTCGCACCGGGAGAGCCGTGGGCGCCGAAAGACGTCACACCCGCTTATGACGTGGAGAAGGCAAAGGCCCTGCTGAAAGAGGCGGGAGTTGCTCCCGGCAGCCTGAAGCTGACGCTTCTGGCCTACACTGAAAGAACCGAACTCAAGGACGTTGCCGCCGTTATCCAGGCCCAATTGCAGGAAATCGGCATCAAGGTTGATGTTCGCGTTGCCGACTACACCGCGATCGAGCCCGATCTCCTGTCCGGCAATTTTGACATGGTCCTTCTGTCACGCGGTTATGCCACGGATGTTGCGGAACCGATCGGTTTCCTCAATGCCGACTATACCTGCACAGGCGGCTACAACATCTCGCATTATTGCAGTGAGGAAACGGACAAGCTGATCAAATCGGCCTATGCGGTGGCTGAGCCGACCAAGCGTTATGCCATCTATGCCGAGGCGGCGAAGAGAGTCTACGACGAAGCCGTCACCGTCTACCTCATCCATGAAACCGCTTTCGATGCCTATTCGGAGAAGGTCGTAAACTTCAAGCCACATCCGATCAACTACTTCATCATGACCAAGGATCTGGCGACGAAATAAGCCGATCTGACGGTCCTGACGAAACATGGCCTGGCTCGCAAGAGCCGGGCCATTTTGCTGATATGATGCGGTCGCGCAGCAGCCGGATGCCGGATCAGGGCCATTACCGTCCGGGCTAAATTTCTCGACAATGTGCATGATATTGATTTGGAATGACGAGCTACGCCAAACACTCCGCCGTCATCCTCGGGAACAAACGCGAGGATGACGGCAAGAGACGTGAATCTTTCGCCACCGGCTTTGGGAGAGATATCTGTTCGGAGGTCTGAAAGGACGAATTCGATGTCGTCCAACGGCTGTCACGCAGGTTCAGCGTGAAGCGGAGCAGGCAGGCGAGCCGGCGGCGGCAGGATAAAACGCCGCCGGTATCTTTCGTTCAGGCGCGCGCTTCCGGCGTATAACCAGCAGCGGTGATGATTTCGGCAATACGGGCTGCATCGGAGACACCGCCGACCACGACTGTGCGGCTTGCGGGATCCGCATGCACGGCAGCACCGGGAACGGTCTTTTCGATCGCGCCCTTGATGACCCCGGCGCAGTGACCGCAGGTCATGTCTTCAACGTGGAAAGAAAGGCCTGCATTATCAGGTGCGGTGGTGGTTTCGGCATGATGCTGGTGAGCGGTGCACATAGGCGGTTCTCCATGGTTTGGAATTCTAACAGGACGGAGCCTGGACTATTCCAACGTGGGAAGGTCAAGCGCTTTATTCGCGCCAGCGCAACATGTGCATCGCCGGATCAGCTGCGCCAGAAAATCGGCATCAGCAGCACGAGAACCGTCAGGATTTCCAGACGTCCGAGCAGCATCAGGACCGACAGGAGATAGAGCGCCGGTTCGCTGATGGTGGAGAAATTGCCGGCCGGGCCGATAATCGGGCCGATGCCGGGGCCGACATTGGCAAGTGAGGTCGCCACGGCCGAGGTGGCGGTGAGGAAATCATAGCCCATCAGGCTCATGGCAAGGCTGCCGGCGATCCACAATGCGATGAAGCAGCTGATGAAGAGAAAGATGGTGCGGATGGTTTCCGGATCGACCACCTGCTGGCCGTAGCGCACGGAATAGACGGCGTTCGGATAGATCAGCTTCTTGAGGCCGGCTCGTGCCACGTTGAAGATGATGAGGAAACGATAGGCCTTGATGCCGCCCGCCGTTGACCCGGAGCAGCCGCCCATGAAGGTCGCGAAAAAGGCGACGACAACGACGAAGGGACCCCAGAGCGTATAGTCATCGCTGGCAAAACCGCCGGTCGAGAGGATTGAGGTCATGTTGAAGAAGGAGTGGCTGAGCGCATCATCCAGCGGCACGCCGTTCCTGAAATGATGATAGACGCCGACCGCAATCGAGATCGCGCAGAGATAGCCGAGGAAGACGGCGATCTGCGGATCGCGCAGCGTCTCCAGCCGGCGGCGCACGGCAAGCAGGATCATGACCGAGAAGGGCAGGCTGCCGAAGATCAGGAAGATGGTGGCGATCCATAGCAGCGCCGTATTGTCGAAATAGGCGAAAGACGCGTCATGGGTGGAAAAACCGCCGGTCGCTACCGTCGACATGGCATGGTTCAGCGCATCGAAATGTGACATGCCGGCAAAATCGAAGGCCACCGTGCATGCGATGGTCATGACGATATAGATCGCCACGAAAGCCCGGGTGAAGCTTGCCAGCCGCGCGAAGGGCCGGTCGTTGCCGGTATCGGAGGATTCCATGCGGAAGAAGGTCATGCCGCCGACGCGCAGGAGCGGCAGGATGAAAAGGCCGAGCGCGACGATACCGATGCCGCCGAGCCAGCAGAGCAGCGACCGCCACAGAAGAATGCCCTGTGGCGCGTTGTCGAGACCGGATATGGCGGTCGATCCGGTGGTGGTGATGGCCGATACGGATTCGAAGAGCGCCTGGCCGGGCGTCAGGTTGAGTTCGGACAGGTAAAACGGCACCGCGCCGACGATGGAAAACACCAGCCAGAGCAGGTTGACGAGCAGGAAGCCAAATCGCTTGTTGAAGGAGGCGATCGGCCCGCGGGTGGCCAGCGCACAGGCGAGCGCGAAGCCGCCGCACATGAAGCCGGAAAGCGCAAACACCATCCAGTCGTCATTGCCGTAATAAAGATCGGTCAGCGCGGGCAGGAACATGGCCGTCGCGAGGTAGAGTCCGAAGATGGACGCCACATAGATGACCGAGCGCAGAAGGTTGCTGTTCAAGAAATGAAACCCAGAGTTCGTAGCCGCGCTGAAATGAGTCTTTGTCTCGGACGCCTTCCTATGGCATAGCGGGTGCCATTATGAATTTCAATGGATTGACAATCGTGGACAAGCAGCTTGTGGAAGCAGCGCGGCGGGAAGTGCGGGAGATATTTCCGGAAACGCCGCTGCAGTTGAATGAACATCTCAGCCGTCGATATGGTGCTTCGATTTGGCTGAAGCGTGAGGATCTTTCCCCGGTTCGTTCCTACAAGATTAGAGGCGCATTCAACTTTCTCCGCAAGGCGGTCGCCAAGGCCGGCAAGGACAAGATTTTCGTCTGTGCCTCCGCCGGCAACCATGCCCAGGGCTTTGCTTTTGCCTGCCGTCATTTCGGCGTCCACGGCGTCGTTTTCATGCCGGTGACGACACCGCAGCAGAAGATCGAAAAGACCCGCATCTTCGGCGGTGAATTCATCAAGATCCGTCTGGTAGGCGATATATTCGACCAGTGTTACGCCGCGGCGCGTCAGCATGTGCAGGACAATGACGGCTATATGGTGCCGCCCTTTGACCATGAGGATATCATCGAGGGGCAGGCGACTGTTGCCGCCGAGATCATGGATCAGCTTCCGGAAGGCACGAAACCGGATATCGTCGTCATGCCCGTTGGCGGCGGCGGTCTTTCGGCCGGCCTGTCGGGCTTTCTGGCCGGCACGGTGAAGAAGGAAAACTTCGTGTTCTGCGAGCCGGAAGGTGCGCCGAGCCTGAAGAAGAGCCTTGAACGCGGTGAACCGGTGACGCTGAACAAGGTCGACAATTTCGTCGACGGTGCGGCGGTTGCCCGCATCGGCGACCTGAACTTCAAGGCGCTGAAGGACTTCCCGGCCGAGCAGGTCGTGCTCATCCCGGAAAATGCCATCTGCGTGACGATCATCGAGATGCTGAACCTCGAAGGCGTGGTGCTGGAGCCGGCGGGTGCGCTGGCGATCACCGCGCTTGAAAAGCTTGGCCGCGAAAGGCTGGAAGGCAAGACGGTCATCGCCGTTGTTTCAGGCGGCAATTTCGATTTCGAGCGCCTGCCGGATGTGAAGGAACGCGCCATGCGTTACACCGGCGTGAAGAAATATTTCATCCTGCGCCTGCCGCAGCGTCCCGGCGCACTGCGCGATTTCCTCAACCTGCTCGGCCCGGACGACGATATCGCCCGTTTCGAATATCTGAAGAAATCGGCCCGCAACTTCGGCTCGATCCTGATCGGCATCGAAACGAGCGCCAAGGAAAATTTCGGCGGGCTGCTGGAACGCTTCGAGGCGGCCGGTCTCGGTTATGAGGACATTACCGAAAACGACATCCTGTCGAACCTGATCATCTGATCTGGACAGGGCGACAGGGAAGGGCGGGCAACACCGCCCTTCGCATGTTAGGTGAATTGAGGGAGTGAAAGCCATGGCATCGTTTTTTTCCAAAATCCTCTCGGCCTTCGGCTCCGGCCAGCCATCTTCCGACGCACCGCAGAAGGTGGCGCAGGCCGAGCCGCATGCGCATGGCGACTATCTGATCTATGCGACGCCCATCAAGGAAGGCGGCCAGTTCCGCCTGGCGGGGCGTATCGAAAAGAAGGCCGGTGACGAAGTGCTGGTGCATGAATTCGTACGCGCCGACGTCTTCACCAGCATGGACGATGCGGTGGAGTTCACGATCCGCAAGGCGAAACTCATCATCGATCAGAACGGCGCATCGCTTTTCCCAGGAAAATGATGACGTTTTCTTGCCCCGGACATTAAGATTCCGTTGTTTGCTTCGGCCTATCGTTCCTGAAGGGCATGGAGTCGCGCCAATCAACCCGCGCGACATGGATCGATAGGGCATGTGCCGATGCAATGGGCAAATCTGGCCCTCTTTCTGACAGAGGCCATCGTCTATTTTTCGGTAATGACGGCATTCCTGCATTACCGCCATATTCTCGGCATCGGTGTTTTCCTCACCGCGCTGGGCGTCATGCATTTCCTGGAGACCTACCTGGCGGCCGTCTTTTACGTCGAGCTGCCCTTTGGCGTAGCCTCGCCCGGCTCGTCGATCCTGTTTGCCGGCAAGCTGATGATGATCCTCATGCTCTATATGCGGGAGGATGCGGCGGTGGTGCGCCAGCCGATCTACGGCCTGTTCCTCGGCAATATATTGACCGTCATCATGGCGCAGATCGTCCATTTTCACCAGACGGTGGCGATCGTTCCCGGACAAACGGTCAATACCGGCTTTCTCGATGAAATGGGCGTGCTGATGGTCTGGGGAACCAGCCTGCTTTATATCGACGCCATCGCCATCATCCTGTTTTACGAGAAGCTCGGGCGTTATCTGCAGCGCCATATCGTGCTGCGCTTTGCCATCTGCGGCGTCGTCATCCTGAGCTTCGATCAGGCGGGTTTTTACGGTGCGCTGCGGCTTCTCTACAATGCGCCGGTCGATGTGTTTTATGATGGCTGGAAGGCGAAGATGGTGGCGGTTGGCATCTATTCGCTGCTCTTTGCCGCCTATCTCTGGCTGACATCAGCCAAGGGCCGCTTTCTGACACGCCGCAGCGTCGCCGATGTCTTCAACGATCTCACTTTCAGGGAACGCTACGAGGAGCTTTTGTCCCGCTCGGGCCGCGATATGCTGACCGGCGTATCGGACCGCGCCCGAATGGAACTCGATGCGCCCTCCGTCGTCGTGGAATGTCTGGAGAAAAAGCGACCGGTCAGCGTGCTGATCGTCGATATCGATCATTTCAAGACCGTCAACGACACGTTCGGCCACCTGCAGGGCGATGAGATCTTGCGGGAATTCGCCGCCGTGCTGAAGCGCGCCGTGCAGCCGCTGGGACATCTATACCGTTTTGGTGGCGAGGAATTCGTGGCCCTCCTGCCGGCGATGACGCATGAAACGGCGCTCGCATTTTCGGCGAGCCTCCGGGCGGCGGTTCTTGCGGACCTGCAACGGCCGGACGGTTCGCCGCTGACCGTCAGCATCGGTGTCGCGACGGCCTTCGAGGATGGGCAGCTTTTCCGAGCGCTTTTGTCGGAGGCCGATGCGCGGCTCTATGCGGCAAAAAATAACGGCCGGGACCAGGTCCACGGCCGTTACGGAATGTGGGTCGACTGATACCGGCAAACATGCCGGTATCACCGCTATTCAGCGTACCTCAGGCGGCCTGCGCCAGTTCTTCAACCTTGGCTTCGGCGGCGGCGACAGCCTTTTCGACGGCTTCCGGGCCAAAGGCCAGACCTTCGACATAGATGACTTCCACATCCGTCATGCCCAGGAAACCGAGAACGGTCTTGAGGTAGGGGACGGCGTGGTTCATCGAAACGGCCGGGCCTTCGGAATAAACGCCGGCGGCGGCAAGCACGATGTAGACCTTCTTGCCGGTGGCGAGGCCAACCGGGCCGGTTTCGGTGTATTTGAAGGTCTGGCCGGCGCGGGCGACGTTGTCGATCCACGACTTCAGGCCGGAATAGATGTTGAAGTTGATGAGGCCGGTGCCGATGACGACCGTGTCGGCAGCCAGAAGTTCCGTAACCAGCTTGTCGGAATAATCGGCGGCAACCGCTTCTTCGGCGGTGCGCTGGTCAGGCGCCTTACGGATCGCTGCGGTCTTGACGGTGTCGAGATGCGGGATCGGATCAGCGGCGAGATCGCGGTGGACGAGGGTGTTGGAAGCCGACTTGGCCTTCAGCTTGCTGGCGAGTTCACCGGCAAACTTGTTGGAGACCGATTCGTCGCCACGCGGGCTGGAGGTGATGAGAAGAATGTTGGACATGGTCTTTCCTTGCATATGCGATGAATTGACGGGCGCCTTGGGAGGGCGGGAGAGCACGATGCCCTTCCTTTGCCCCCTATATGAAAAATTACTGCCATCAAGAAAACTGTGATAATGTGGAAGTCATCTATCGAAGAATTGGATGGGACATGGACGCGAACCCGACGCTCGACCAGTTGCAGGTATTTTTGACGGTTGCCGAGACCGGCAGTTTCTCCGCCGCGTCGCGGGCGCTCAACCGCGCCCAGTCGGTGGTCAGCTACACCATCGCCAATCTCGAGGCGCAGCTTGAAGTGACGCTGTTCGAGCGCAATGGCGTGCGCCAGCCGAAGCTGACGGATGAGGGCCGCGCGATGCTGGAGGATGCACGGCGCATCGTTGCTGGCCTGCAGGAGATGCGCGCCCGTGCCAAGGGGCTGAAGCAGGGGCTGGAGGCGGAGCTTTCCGTCGCCATCAGCACCATGGTGCCGGCGGAGGCCGTGGTGGCAGTGCTGCGGGATTTTCGCCAGCAATTCCCCACCGTCACGCTCAGCCTCAATGTCGGTGAGCTTGGCATGGTCATGGAAATGGTGCTCTCCCGCAAGGCGGGCATCGGCATCGGCGGGGCGGTGCTGCGCCAGGATGATGAACTCGTCATGGAAAAGGTCGGCCATTCCTTCATGTTGCCGGTCGCTGCTGCCGATCACCCGCTGGCGCAGATCGAGCGACCGCTGGTGCTCGCGGATGTGCGCGAGGAGGTTCAGCTTGTCGTCACCGATGCCTCGGGCCTGACCAAGGGCCGGGATTTCAATGTCCTTTCCTACAAGACATGGCGGGTCAGCGATATCGCCACCAAATACCAGCTCATCAAGGGCGGCCTTGGCTGGGGCGGTCTGCCCGCCTCGATCGTGCACAATGATCTTGCCAATGGCAGCCTGAAGGCGCTTGAACTCGAAGCCTATGAGCAGGGCGAATATCCGCTCTTCACGCTGCGACGGGTCGATACCCCTGCGGGTCCCGCCGGCCAGTGGCTTTCCGAAGCATTCCAGCAGCGCCTGTCTGCTTGCCCGAAACATAAGGATTTCAACGGGATGCTGGAAGCGAACAGGCAGAGGGCCGTTGCTGTCGCCGCAGAGTGACATTGGCCGCGAGCATTGCGATTTATAGTGCGCGAGCGGCAGCCCCGTGTTTCTTCTTCCCGCCGAGGAGAAGTCCGCGGTAGCGGGATGCGGGGGCGAGGGTAGAGATAAACCGAGAGCTTGCCCCCTCATCCGACCCTTCGGGCCACGTCTGCAAGTGGCGACCTCGATACCAAGCCATAGCGGACGCCGATTGACGCTGGCGACTGGCCTGCCTATACGTAAATCACGGTCAGCAGTTCACCGAGGCATCGCCGTCCCGCAAGGGAAGCTAAACCTGCATTTGAAAGATTGACAGCACTTATCCCGTGCCCTGTCGGAAGCCGGCGATCAGCGACACCATTCGGAATGGCACGTTGAGGGTAAGTCATGCCACGTTCGATCCTTTCCATGGAGGTCGCCGACCTCTCGAGTTTTGCCAAATCGCTGCGCGAACAGATCGGCAGGCTGGACCGCCAGCCGAGCCATGTGGAGATGCTCAATCTTCTGAGCCGGGCCGCAGGGTTCCGGAATTTCCAGCACCTGCGCGCTTCCCGCATTCCGTCCACTGAAAATGCCCTGCCGTTGCGGCAAACAGCGCCGGCTGCCAATGAGGGCAGGGTGCTGAAGACCGGACGGCTTTTCGATGCGTCCGGCCGGCTGGCGCAATGGCCCGCCCGCCGCTCGCAGCAGGAACTATGCCTATGGTATCTGTGGGCGAAAATTCCCGCTGGCCGCAGCTTTTCCGAACGCGAATTCAGCAGCTTTCTGTATGGCCTGCACTCGTTCCGGGATGCCGCGATGCTGAGGCGCGACATGGTCGGCCTGAGGCTCATTCGTCGTAACCGCGATGGTAGCGATTATCGGCGTATCGAGCAGAAGCCGCCGTCGGAACTGACGCTGCTGCTGCGCACACTCAGTGGGCGTGACTGAGGGGCAGCCCCCGGTATTGCCGATAGTCTCCATCAAAACTCGGCGTCATCCTTGGGACAAGCTCAAGGATGACGGCAGAGCTTCAACCCTGCCGCCAACAGCCGAAAGGCCGTAGCCCTCAAAGAACCAGACGGAACTTCGCGAAACCTTCCGCGCCGTCGCCGGCATCTTCGATTTTCGCGCCCTTGATCTCCGCCGCATAATGACGACCCTTGGGGCCGGTTTCGAAGATCGCGGTGGTGTTGGCCACCGGTGCGAAGGACCAGTTGGCATCCGCCGACGGGTTGATGGTGCCCTGGTCGATGATATAGCGCACGATCACGTCGCGGTTTGTATCGGGGGCCACGAAGATCACCTTGTCGGCGGCGATATCGGGGAACTTGCCACCGCCGCCGGCGCGGTAATTATTGGTGGCGACCACGAATTTCTGCTCGGGATCGATCGGCTTGCCGTTGAACTGGAGGTTCACGATACGGTTGCTGTCCGGGTTGACCGCCTTGCCGTCCTTGTCGAATTTCGCCGGTTTGGAAATATCGATCTGGTAGGTGACGCCATCGATGACATCGAAATTGTAGGACGGGAAATCCGCATTGATCAGCGGTACGTCCTTTGCACCGGCTTCGACCGTGTTGAACATGCCGGCCGACATTTCCAGCCAGTTCTTCACCTGCGCACCGTTGATCAGCACCGCCTGCACCGTATTCGGGTAGAGATAAAGGTCGGCGACGTTCTTGATGGCGATGTCACCGGCGGGGACATCGGTGTAATAGTCCGCGCCGCCGCGGCCGCCGGACTTGAAGGGTGCCGCTGCCGAAAGCACCGGCAGGTCCTTGTATTGCCCTTCCTTCAGCATGTCCTTGATGTACCAGGTCTGGGCGTTGGAGACGATCTGCACGGACGGATCGTCGGCCACCAGCGCGAAATAGGAATAGAGCGGGGCCGAGGTCTTGCCGACGGGACGGCGCACATAGGCAAGCGCTGCCTCGTGATCGGCCTTGGCGGCCACGAGAATCTCCGCCTTGTCGGTGAAATCGGCGACGATCTTGCGGTTTTCATCGCGGTGATAGATCGGCCGGGCTTCGGAAGTGAAGTCGACGATCTTCCAGCTCTTGCCGTCCTTTTCGAGCAGCAGGTCGATGAGGCCCATATGCGAACCCCAAAAACCGGCCATCACCGCCGGTTTGCCCAGCAGCGTGCCCTTCACCGCATCCACGCCCTCGATGCCGTCCCAGGTCTTCGGCCCGGGGAAGACGAGATGCTGGTGGCCGGTGAAAATGGCGTCGATGCCTTCCACGCCCGCCAGATAGAGCGAGGCATTTTCCATGCGCTCCGTCTGGCCCTTGCCGTCAATGCCGGAATGGGAAAGGGCGATGACGATATCGGCGCCTTCTTCCTTCATGACCGGCACCCAGGCCTTCGCCGCCTCGACGATGTCGCGCGTCTGGGCCTTGCCCTCGAGGTTCTTGGAATCCCACATCATGATCTGCGGAGGCACGAAACCGATGATGCCGACCTTGACCGGGCTGGTCACGCCGCCGCCGTCGCGGATCTGCTTCTCGATAATGACGTAGGGCTTGAAGAACAGCTCGTCGTTTTTCGGATCGGAAGCGAGCTGGCCCTTGGTGAGGTTGGCGCAAACATAGGGGAAACCGGCGCCCGCCAGCGTATTCGACATATAGTCGAGGCCGTAATTGAATTCGTGGTTGCCAAGCGTGCCGCAATCATAACCCAGCACATTCATGGCGTTGATGACGGGATGCTTGTCGCCGGCCTTCATGCCGCGCTCATAGGCGATATAGTCGCCGAGCGGGTTGCCCTGCAGGAAGTCGCCATTATCCACCAGCATCGAGTTTCCGGCTTCCGCACGGATGGTATCGATGACCGAGGCGGTGCGCGAAAGCCCCATCGTGTCGTTCGGCTTGTCGGCGTAATAATCATAGGGAAAGACGTGAACGTGGATGTCCGTCGTTTCCATGATGCGCAGATGCGCCTGATTGGCGGCCGCGCGCGCGGCAAAGGGGTGCAGCAGCACCAGTGCCGAGGAGGCCGCGATGCCGCCGAGAAGCGAACGGCGGGTGATGGGGTGGAGAGCGAGAAGCGACGACATGGGAACTCCTTCGGATGAAGCCTGCTCTGTCATGGGAAACGACAAGGTAGAAGCAATCGCCGAGGAGTCCATCATCAAAATGACAAGCCGGTGACGGATGGGCCAGTTTTCAACCGTTTGATAAATTTTTTGTCATTGAAGCGCGGCGCGCATGCCGGCTCTTCAGGAATGCGCGTCATTTGTGCTGCGCATTCCGGTCTTCGGGATCGAGGGCTCAGCGGGCGAGCGTCGGTTTCACTTCCTCGTGGAAGAAGCGGAAATAGGAGGAAAGCTGCGCCAGCGTGTTGGTGGAAAGCTTCAGCTGCAGGCCGAGGCGGTTCTGGTGCTGCCACTGCACCACACCCTCGATGAAGCCCAGATCGTCGCTCTGCACCTTGACCCGGCTGCCCTTGGCGGCGGCAAAAGGCCCGTCCAGTTCAAGCGCCATTCCGGTGGCAGAAAGATCAACCACACGGCCTCGGGTGGACTGGCTGAAATAATGCACCGTCGCGAAGATCCTCGTCTTGCTGCGGGGCGCGCTGCGGGTCGCCATATTGAGATTGTTTGTCATCTTGCTGCTCAAATCAATTGTTTCCGATACCATGCATCATGCTGCGGAAAGCTTGAGAGCCATTTAGTTCTTCAGTTAAAATTGCAGGTAATTGCCGATTATGCTGTATCGATACGGCACTGATAGCAATTGTTGCGGGCCGAGCGCACATGCACATAAGCAACATCCGCGCGTGCCAGAAGATGCCGCGCACGTGACACGATCTCACCCGTCGCCGTCACCGCGCCGGTGCCGTAGACGATGCGGTCGTCGGCCCCATATCCGCGCACGATGTAATCCGGGCTCTCCAGCATTGGCGGAACGAGTTCCGTCTGCGGGTAACGTTCGCAGGGCTCGGCGTGAAGGAACACCGGCCCCGTTTCCGCATAGGGCTGAAGCGAGGGAAAGGGCCGGTAGGCGAGAATCAGCATCGCTTCGCCTTCATCAATCTGGGACAGGCAGTGGCGACAGGGCATGCCGCCCGGTGAAACGGCCTTTTCCGGCGCGTTGCCATAGGCGTCGGCGCTGCCCGCCCGGAAGGCCTCTGCTTCCTTAGCCGGCATTGCAGTGAAGACGAGATCGGTCATGGCGGGGCCTCTTCAGGTTGGGATCGGCGTTGCTTCTTTGCAGCTATGATCCCGAAATGGAGCACTATCCACCCGATTCTTGACAGGTGATGCAACCACCCCATTGCGTGACTCGTTAGCTTCGGGAATCAGTGACGCTCCTCGTTCCCGGAAGGTCTGATTTTATGTTCCGTCGTTTTCTGGCCGCCGTTCCGCTGGCTTTCGTTTCGTTGACGGCTCCGATCGAGGCGGGCGCGCAGGTCGCCCCCGGTCTCGATGGCCTGTCCGACGATCAGCTGCAGCAGGCGGTCAATTTCGTCATCGGCAATGCGATCTTCTCGCTCTATCATGAGGGCGCGCGCATGCTGATCTCGGATTTCGGAACGGCGGAGACGGCAAGTGTCCAGGCCCCGGCCGATCAGCTGGCGGGTACACTCATCCTCCAGGCCAATGAGGAATGGCTCGACACCGCGCTCGTCAACGCCACCGACAGCTGGTACCTGGCGCGCGAGGCGGAGACCTTGCCGGAGCATGAAGCCCCCGTCTTTTCCGCGCTGGTGCCGGACAGGAGCCGCGACCGCAACATGGCCTGCCTGATGGTTGGCCGCGACAAGGATGGTTATGGCGATCTGGCCGCGATGATGGGGCTTCCCAATACCGAATTCGACAGATGCGCCGCCGCCTATCCGGGTGTTGCCTCTGCCTGGGAAAATTTCCTCGCGCCTCACCGCAGCCTGACACCTTCCAGATTTGCCGTCAGCTACGTGCCGCCGCGCGACCCGGAACTTGAGCCCTATGCCATCATGGTCAAGGAATCGAAGGTTCTGGATCTCATCAGCCGCAGTTTCGGCGGTTATGGCCTGAAGGGTGATGTGAAGCTGACGGCCAAGTCCTGCGGCCGTCCGGATGTCTACTGGTCGGCGGAAAAGCGCGAAATTACCTATTGCTACGAGCTTGGCAAATTCCAGGCGGAGCTGATTGCCGATCATCTCCTCAACAGTGTCACGGAAGACAAGGGAGCAGCCGGCGGGCAAATTCCTACGGCCGTCAATCTGGAACGCGAAATCTGAGGCTGGTTGCCGGGCGCTGGCAATCTGGCCTCCTTGATGGAGGAGAATGCCATGCCGAAGGTCGTCGTTCGCAATTTCGCCATTTCGCTTGACGGATATGGTGCAGGACCGGACCAGAGCCTGCAGAACCCGTTGGGCGTGAAGGGCGAAGAGCTGCACCAATGGGCCTTCAAGACCCGCACCTTCCACCGCATGTTCGGCAAGGAGGGTGGTTCGACCGGGACGGATGAGAATTTTTCCGAAAAGAGCTTCGAAAATATCGGCGCCTGGGTTTTAGGGCGCAACATGTTCGGCCCGGTGCGCGGCGTCTGGCCGGATGAAAACTGGAAGGGCTGGTGGGGCGAGGAGCCTCCCTACCACGTTCCGGTTTTTGTCCTGACCCACCATGCCCGCCCTTCCTTCACCATGAAGGGCGGCACCGTTTTCCATTTCGTGACCGATGGCATCGAAGCCGCGCTTGATCAGGCGCTCACGGCAGCGAATGGCAAGGATGTCCGCATCGGCGGCGGCGTTTCCACCATCCGGCAATATATGGTGGCGGGAATGATCGATGAGTTGCATCTGGCCCTTGCGCCGGTGTTTCTGGGCAAGGGTGAGCCGCTTTTCGAAGGGCTGGATCTACCTGAGTTGGGTTACCGCTGTACGGGAACGGTGGCGGGCGAGGGGGCTACGCATCTGATTATCCAGAAGGCGTGAATGCTGGTCTCTCGCTCCCTCATTCTGTGACAGGCACAGGAATGAGGGAGTGGGGCGTGGATACGCCCATAATAGGGGACGGGACAGACATGCCCGACCAGCCCCCTCAATTCCGCAGTGAAATCTCCAGAAGCTCGGTATCGGCAAGCGGCTCCACCCAGGCCTCATAGGTGCCGACGGGCGAGAAGCCCATCATCTGGTAAAGCTGCAAGGCGCGCGGATGATCGAGCGTGTTCGTCGTCACCGTCACCCGTTGCGGATTGTCCTGCCAGGCGGCGTAAAGCGCCTGCAGAAGGAACCATTTGCCAACGCCTGCGCCGATCGCCTCTTCGAGCAGCCCGAAATAGGAAAGCTCGGTCACGTCGTCGCTCGCTTTGTGCAGTTCGAAGAAACCGGCAGGCGCGCCGTTCATGTAGAGAACCGTGACGCTGTTTTTCGGATCACGCAGGATGGCGGAAAGCTCGGCATCGCTCATGCGCATGCGCTTTTGCCAATGCCAGCGCTTGCCCACCCGCCAGTAGAGGTAGCGGTAGAAATGCAGGGGAATATTGTTGACCCGCATCAGCGCCGTCTGGAGGTTGACCGGGATCGGCAGGCTGACCTTCGGCGGCGCGGTCATTTCCAGCTGCGTCACATGCGCCTTCAGGGGCCCATGGGAAATGACCGGCAGGGGATCGGCAGCGCCGGTGACGACGGGCGTATCTTCAAGTCCGCCCCACTCCGACCAGGAGCCGTCATAGAGCGAATTGTCCCGATGGCCGAGCGATTCCAGCGCAAGCGTGATGACGGCGGCGGTGACGCCCGAGCCGCAGCTCGTCACCACGGGCTTGGAAAGATCGATGCCGGCATCGGTGACCATCTTGCGGATGGCGGTCAGGTCCTTGAAGTGGCCGTTTTCGGAAAAGGCCGTCGCAGGCAGGCTGCGCGCGCCGGGCATATGGCCGGAGCGCATGCCGGCACGCGGCTCGGCCTCGTCACCGGTAAAGCGCCCGGCACCGCGGGCGTCGGCGATCTGCTTTTCGCCGCCATCGACGATGGCGCGCATGGCACTGAGCGAAGTCACACGCTTATCGTTGAAATCCGGCGTGAAGGTCGCGGGTTCGATCTCCGGCGTGCCGGTTTCCAGCGGCCGGCCTTCACGTTTCCAGCCGTCGAGGCCGCCATCCAGCACATAGGCCTTGCGCACGCCCATCACCCGCAACATCCACCACACGCGCGGCGCGGAAAAGAAACCGGGGCCGTCATAGACGACGATCGTATCGGTATCGCTGAGGCCGAGCTTGCCGGCCTCTTCCGCGAAGAATTCCGGCGAGGGCAGGGAATGCGGCAGGCCGGTCGTGTGATCGGCGATCCTGTCCTGATCGAAGAACACGGCACCGGGCACGTGGCCGGCGGCATATTCTTCCGCGCCATTGCGCTTGTGCGCCGGCAGATACCAGGACGCATCAACGACACGAAACCCGGCCGTGCCGAGCTGCTTTTCCACCCAGTCCGCCGAAACGACGAAACGGCTCTTATCCGTGCTCACGATGTTTCTCCCGATTTCAGGCAACAGCTTCAGGCGCGCCGAAACGAATGCGGAACCGCCTGTTCTCCTTGCCCTTCTTTTCTATCTTGGCAATGTGAATATCGCCCACTTCCTGCGTTTCGGAAACATGGGTACCGCCGCAGGGCTGGCTGTCGATGCTGGAATTTTCGCCGATGCAGACGAGGCTGACGCGGCCAAGGCCCACCGGCGGGCGCACGTTCTTGGATTTGACGATGCCCGGATTGGCAGACAACTCCTCGTCGGTGATCCATTGCAGGAAGACCGGATGGTTGGCCTTCACCAGCTCCATCAGCTTTGCCGTCACATCGTCCTTGTCGATGGTCTCCGACATGTCGAAATCGACACGCGACTCATCCTCGCCGACGGCCGCACCCGTGATCGGCCACTGGCAGACGACGGAGAGCAGATGGCAGGCCGTGTGCATGCGCATCAGCCTGTAGCGGCGTGGCCAGTCCACATGCAGGGTCAGCTTCTCGCCGATATCAGGGGAGGGCTGGCCTTCTAGCGGCACATGGATGATGACGCTCTTGTCGGCGCCGTTTTTGGTGATGCCAAGTTCGATGCGGGAGCCGTCGGCGCGCTCGAGAAAGCCGCTATCGCCCGGCTGGCCGCCGGAGGTGGCGTAAAAGCAGGTCTGGTCCAGTTCGATGCCGCCATCCTCATGCACCGCCGTGACGATCGCTTCTGCGGTTGAAAGATAAAAATCGTCACGGAACAGGGCATTCACAGGCATTTCGGCATGTCCTCAAACGGTTTCGTACGGAACCGGAATCTCGCTCTTGGCCGCCAGCCACTGCGGAACGGGAAGCCCCTTGGAACGCAGGAAATCCGGATTGAAGAGCTTCGACTGATAACGATTACCGTAGTCGCACAGTATCGTCACGATTGTATGCCCCGGACCAAGCTCGCGGGCAAGGCGGATTGCGCCGGCAATGTTGATGCCGGAAGAACCGCCGAGGCACAGGCCTTCTTTCGTAACGAGGTCGAACAGGATCGGCAGGGCTTCCGCATCCGCGATGCGATAGGAGAAATCCGGTGCGAAACCTTCCAGATTGGCGGTGATGCGGCCCTGGCCGATGCCTTCCGTAATGGAGGAACCCTCGGATTTCAGGACGCCATGCTTGTAAAATTCGTAAAGGGCGGCACCTTCGGGATCGGCAAGGCCGATCTTGATGTCGGGATTGAAATCACGCAGGCCGTCGGCCACACCGGCCAGCGTTCCGCCGGAACCGACCGCGCAGATGAAGCCATCCACCTTGCCGTCCGTCTGGTCCCAGATTTCGGGCGCGGTGGTTTCGATATGGGCCTGACGGTTGGCGATATTATCGAACTGGTTCGCCCAGACCGCGCCATTCTCGTCGGTTGCGGCAAGCTGTTTCGCGAGCCGTCCGGAAACCTTCACGTAGTTGTTCGGATTGGAATAGGGCGCTGCCGGAACCTCGACCAGCTTTGCGCCGAGAAGCTTCAGCGCGTCCTTCTTTTCCTGGCTCTGGGTCTCGGGAATGACGATCACCGTCTTGTAACCGAGCGCATTGGCGACCAGTGACAGGCCGATACCGGTATTGCCGGCAGTCCCTTCCACGATAGTGCCACCGGGGCGCAACTGCCCGCGCCGCTCGGCATCGCGGATGATGTAGAGCGCGGCGCGATCCTTCACCGATTGACCGGGGTTGAGGAACTCCGCCTTGCCGAGGATTTCACACCCCGTCGCTTCAGAGGCAGCCTTCAGACGGATGAGCGGCGTATTGCCGATAGCACTGAGCGCAGAGGAATGAATGGTCATGATCGAGCCTTCTTGTCTGAGCGGAAATTAGGTGCCGTTATGTCCCGTTACAACCGCCTCAAGGCAAGAAATTATCTTCCCGGCTTTGGCTTAGCCACGCAAAATTTTGCCGATACCCAATTTTATGCGGTCTTCTTCACTTCGGCATAGGCGGCAAGCGCTCTTTCCCGTGCCCTGGCATGGTCGACAATCGGTCTGGGATAGGTTTTCCCAAGCTCGATGCCCGCCTTGTCCAGCAGCTCTTTCGGGGCCTGAAACGGCTTGTGAATGAATTTCCGGTCGAGTTTCTCAAGCTCCGGCACAAAGCGGCGCACATAGTCGCCATCCCCGTCGAATTTCTCGCCCTGAAGGATGGGATTGAAGATGCGAAAGAATGGCGAGGCATCCGCGCCCGAACCCGCCACCCATTGCCAGTTGGCGGCGTTGGAGGCGGCATCCGCATCCACGAGCGTATCGCGGAACCATTTCTCGCCCTTCCGCCAGTCGATCAGCAAATGTTTGATGAGGAAGGACGCGACGATCATGCGGACCCGGTTGTGCATGGTGCCATGTTGCCACAATTGCCGCATGCCGGCATCCACGATGGGATATCCTGTCATGCCGCGTGTCCAGGCCTTTAAGGATTTCTCATCGTCTCGCCAGGGGAAAGCGTCGAAACTGTCGTTCCAGTTCTTTTCGTCCAGTTCGGGGAAATGAAACAGCAGATGGTAGCAGAATTCCCGCCAGACGAGTTCCTTGCGGAAACGGCTGATATCATGGGAGGCGATATGCCGCGAAAGCCCCTTCGTCGCGTGCCAGACGGCGGCGGGCGATATTTCGCCTGAGGCCAGATGCGGCGAAAGCAGCGAAGTCGCAGGTTTTGCCGGAAAATCGCGGCCTTCTTCATAACCTTTCAGGGCACCATCGATGAAATCATCGAGTTTTTCCAACGCGCCGTTTTCGCCGGGCACCCAGATTTCACTGAAATCCTTGGCCCAGTCCGGCCTGGTGGGCAGCAGCTTCCAGTCGGAGAGTTTTTCGGATTTCGGCCATGTCTTCGGCGCCTTCAGGCTTTTCGGCGCATCCACCGGCGCACGTGGCTCATCGCCACCCTCCAGCGCCCGCCAGAAGGGCGTATAGACGCGGTAAGGCCCGCCTGATTTCGTCTGCAGTCGGGATGGCTCATGCAGCAGCTGGCCGGAGAAGCTGCGAACCGTCAGGCCGTCTTCCCGCAGCGTCTGTTTCAGCACCCTGTCGGTGGCGATACCGGCTGGATCGTAACGGCGGTTCCAGAACAGGGCGTCAGCCCCGGTTTCAGATATCAGCTGGCGCAGCGTCTTCTCGGTATCGCCACTGAGAAAGAGAAGACGACTGCCGATTTTTTCCAGCGCGGCGGCAAGCGAAGCGAGAGAATGATGAAGCCACCATTGCTGCGCGCCGCCCAGCGGCCCGGAGAATTGTTCGCGGATATAGACCGGGATCACGGGACCGTTGTGATCCATCGCGGCAAGCAGGGCGAGATTGTCCGAAAGGCGCAGGTCCTTGCGGAACCAGACAATGGCGGGGGAGGCTGATGTTGGCATGAAAGGACCCGGTTCACTTCGGCTTGAACGAGTGTTGAACCGCTTTGTTCCGCAAATCAGCTAGAATGGAAAGAAGGGGGACATGGTTTATCGAGGGTTATTTTTTCGCCCTTGAAACCGAAAGCGAAGGGAACCAACTGGAGGAGCCGGCGTTTGTCGCGGGTTAATAGAGCATGGAAGTGCAATCAATGTTGCTGAATGATGTTAAGTGGGAAAAGTCCGTTACCATATCCCTTGAAAACGGCGCTCCCCGGATTTTCAACGGCGTTTATGAAGCCTTCGATTTTCTCCAGCATGAATGGCCCGAACGCGGCGGCAAGGCGCATGAACAGGCGCTGCGCCTGTGCCGCGCCTCGCTGATGGGCGACGTGGCGGGGGAAATCGCCCGCACCGCCTTCGTCGCGGCCAGCCGGCAGGCGCAATGCCTGATGGAGGACAAGGCGGAAGCGCACAATAAAATCGTATCCTGAGCGGATTTTCAGGACAGATGCAAAAAGGGCCACCCGCGAAGACCGGGTGGCCTTGTTTTTTAAGGGGTCAGGAAACGGGTTGTTTCGGACGCAGGATATGGCATCGTGTCTGCCCGAAAGCGGATGAATGAATGTGATGACCAACCATTACGGCTATATTGTTTTTCCGACAGCGCTCGGCCATTGCGGTCTTGCATGGGGAGGTCGCGGAATCGCCCGTCTGCAATTGCCCGGTGCTGATGCCGGCGAGACCGAAAGGCTTATCCTGAAACGTCTGCCGTCATCCACGATCGCGGTGCCGGAAACACGCACGCGTGAGGTGATCTCGATGGTTACCCGTTATTTCAGCGGTGAGCCGATCGATTTTGCCGCCGTCGAACTCGATCTGGCCGGGCAGGAACGCTTCTTCCTCGATGTTTATGCGGTTGCGCGGCAGATCGGCTGGGGCAGCACCACGACCTATGGCGGCATTGTAAAGACGCTCGGCCTCGGCATGGAAAAGGCCCGCGATGTCGGCCAGGCCATGGCGAAAAATCCGGTGCCGCTGATCATTCCCTGTCACCGTGTTCTGGCCGCCGGCGGCAGGCTGGGTGGCTTTTCCGCACCGGGCGGAACCACCACAAAATTGCGCATGCTGGATCTCGAAAATGCCGGGCGCAGCCGCGCCGATGAAGCGCAGGGCAGCCTGTTTTGAAGCAGTGACAGATCAGCGCGCATGAATAGGCGTCTGATTTCTGCCCATTTCTCGTCAAATTGTCGCTAAATTGTCACAATACACGGACGCCCTCTAACATAAGGGCGAGACGTTTGAGAGTATCCGCGTTAATTCTATCCGCTGCCTTGTCTTTTACAGTCCTGGCGCCAGCCTCGGCCGGCATGCTGAACCAGGCCGAGAAATACACCGGGCTGCATGAATCGAAGAACAACAAGAGCCTGAAGACCATTCTTGGGGCAAATCCCCGCAGCACGCCGTGGTGCGGTCTTTTCCTGCATGCCGTCGCCAGCAAGGCCGGCCGGCAGTCTCCCAAATCCTATGGGTTTGCGAAATCCTGGACGTCTTTCGGTTACGCCGTTCCAGTCAACCAGGCCAAACCCGGCGATGTCGTCGTTATTCGCAATGGTCGCGGTTATCATGCCGGCATTCTGAAGAGCATGAGCGGCAAGACGGCCCAAATCCTCGGCGGCAACCAGTCCGGCCGGGTGCAGGTGTCCAATTTCAATCGCAGGACCATTGTTTCCGTCCGCCGCTGAAGACCGGACAGACCACCATCTTCCCTATAAAGGCGGGCTATGGCCCGCCTTATGCGTTTAAAGGGCCTATGGTTGCTCCCGGACGCCGGGTGTGGCCTCGCGCTGGTCGTCGTCCTCAAGATCGGTGGCGACGATGAAGGCATCCTCATGCTGCCGCGCCGCCTGCCGGCGTGCCCGCAGGCTCATGGATTCGTCCGGATAAATCTCGCCCTCTTTCGATTTGAGTTCGCTGTCGGTTTCGAAATGCGCCACGTCCGCATCGCGAATGTCGAGGCGCTGTTTATCCTTATGCTTCGGGGCGTCCATGGATGATCCTCCTGCGGGGTTTCGTGCCGGGCAAACGATCAGCCGGCGGGGACGGTTCCCTTTTTTGAGAAAATGCCTGGTCGCGACGGAGCAGCGCGGAACAATCTCTAGCTTTTTCTGTTTTTTCAATGGCACAATCAAAACCGGCGCAACGAAAGAGGGAGGCCCCGTTATGAACCATGATCGCGAAGCCGCAATTCGTGAAAAAGCGCGCGCAATATGGGAAAGGGAAGGAAGGCCGGAGGGGCACCACGAAAGGCACTGGATGGAGGCGGAACGGGAGATTTCCGCCAACGCGGAACCCGCCGGAACCACCGGCAGAAACGGGGCGAAAAAACCTGCGGTGAAGAAGGCTCCAGCGAGCAAGGCCCCATCAAGCAAGGCGGCGGCGAGCAAGACGGCAGTGACCAAGGCCCCGGTGAAGAAGGACACATCAAAAAAAACCAAGTCGCCAGCGGTAAAATCGCTTGAGAAAGAGCAGAAGGCTGCGAGCAAGGAAAAAGTGGACGATCTGACTGAGAGTCTTGAAGAAAGTTTCCCCGCCAGCGATCCGCCGGCACTTACCGGCACCACGAAAGCGACGAAGCGTGTGGTCAAGAAGACCTGACGTTCCTACGGCCCGGTAACACAGGGCCGGGACGAAAACGCCACGAACCGGATCGGGCGAGTGCAGCTGCACTTCGCTCTTCACGAGATGTTTTTGAGAAAAATGGCTCCCCGGGCCGGATTCGAACCGGCGACCTGTCGATTAACAGTCGAATGCTCTACCGCTGAGCTACCAGGGAACGTGCGCTGCTTGGCGCGGTGTGAGCGGGGTAATACAAATGCTTTTCCGATTTGCCAAGCGGTTTTTTAAAAAAAAAACGCATTCCTCTTGTTTTATCCCTCCGAAGTCCCGATTTTCCGGGCTTATCGACGGTGAAAAAATTATCCACAGGCCAGATGCAAAAGGGCAGGATGGAATGAAATTCGGTATGGACCACAGAACGCATCGCCTCAATGTCGGAAAATGGAGCGTTGCAATGCCGCGTTCGCGCGTCGGCAGGATCGCGACGGGCTCTGCGCTGGTGGTGGGCGGAACGCTGGGGTTCCTGCCGGTTCTCGGTTTCTGGATGATTCCGCTCGGTCTTGTGGTGCTGTCCCACGATCTGCCGGCGGTTCGCCGCCAGCGGCGTCGGCTGGCGGTCTGGTGGGCATCGCGGCAGAACCGCCGCGACACCCGCAATGGCGGCCGCCGGCAGCCTTAACCGCCGATGGAGCTGCTGATGCCCTGGCCGGCCCAGAAGGCGGCATAGGCGAGGGCGGCGAAATAGATCGCTGTGAGGCCGAGAAACAGGTAACCGCCTAGCACGGTGAGGCCGTCCCTCTGGATCATGCCGGCCGATAAAAGCAGGATGGCGACGCCGGGCAGGGTGTTGGAGAAGGGAATGAAGCCGAGCGGCATCATCAGCAACACGCCCGCCGTCATCAGGGCAAGCCCGTTTATCCTGTTGGCGATGATGCCCGTCGTCAGCGCGGGGATGCGCGGACGGATGAAGCCATCGAGCTTGGAGACGATGGCGACGCCTTTTTGAAGTGCGGGAACGAGCTTTGCCGTTTCCATCTGCCGGTCGAGGATCTTTGCGGGCAGCCAGGGCAGGCGGTTGAGGGTGATCGCCAGGCTGACAAGGATGATCGCGGCGCCGAAAACGGTGCTGACGCCGGGAATGGATACCGGAATGAGAAAGGGTAGAGAGGCGATCGCGCAGATGAGCAAGAGGCCCTGTTCGCCGATTGCTTCCATCAACTCGCGCAACGTGATCGTCTGGCCCTGCAGCTTTCCTATCAGCTTCTCAAGCGTCGTGCTGAGCTTCTCAGACGTATCAGTGAATGCGAATTCGTTCGTCATGCTGCTTCCCGGACGTTGTTTAACTCCCGGGGGTGATATCATTCATCCGGCCACATGCCTATCTCCGATGGAAAATCGGCATCGTCACGGCAGCCGTTCATTGGCTTCCGCTAATGGGAAACCCAGTTGCTGTAAGCGCCCGCAAGAAGCACAATCAGCAGTATGACAAGTATGACCGGATTGATCGACGTAATGAAGTTTACATATTCCATGATAACTTCCTCCTCTTTCCTCCACGTCTCATTCTACAGCAAAAAGGCGAGTTCATCTACCACAGGGTGAAATTTCGCATCGCAGCAACCATCTATCGCCGGGGGTTGGAATCGCTTGCCTTTCCTGCTTTTTGCAATGCAGAATAAATTATCCGCCCTTTGCCATCCTCTTGCCTTGTCTCTCATCCTCTTTTCGCAGCTGTCCGCCCGCCGCCATCGGAAAAATGCAATATAGCCTCGCTGAAAGGCTTCATCTTCCGCCCGCCCTCACTCCGCAATGCTCTTCCCCGGGGATATGAAATGCTGAAAAACCTCTATGCCTGGACGATGGCGCTGGCCGCCCGCAAAACCGCCGTCTGGTGGCTTGCGATCGTCGCCTTCGTGGAAAGCTCCGTCTTCGTCGTGCCTGCGGATGTGCTGTTCCTGCCCATGGTGCTGGCCAAGCCGAAAAAGGCGATGTTTTATGCACTGGTGGCAACCGTCGCCTCGGTTCTCGGTGGCATTGCCGGCTGGTTTCTCGGCCATTACGCCTTTGAGAGCGTCGCGCGGCCCATTCTCGAATTTTACGGCAAGCTCGACAGTTTCGAGCATCTCAAGAGTTCGGTGAATTACGAAACCATCATTCTCCTGCTGGTGACATCGGGGCTCGCGCATCTGCCGCCGATCAAGGTCGTCACGATTCTTTCCGGCGCGGCCAATATCAGCCTCGGCCTGTTCATTCTTTCGGCCGTCGTCACACGCGGCGCCCGCTTTTTCATCCTCGCAGGACTGCTGCAGAAATACGGGGAATCGGTGCGCCATTTCATCGAAAAACGCCTCGGCGTCATAACGGCGGCAGCGGCAGGCGCCCTCATTGCGGTCTATGCGGTCTACGTTTTCGTGCGTTGACGGGAATAGGACGGCGAAAAATCTGTGCGGTTTTCACCTGAGGTCCCGCCGGACTTTATCGATGTGAATCAGGATGATTTCGGATCCGCCGGGGCCGAAATCACCTTAAGCCGGGCGCGATTTTTCTACTCTTACAATACTGTCGCATAACTTTCAGCTTACTGTCAGAATCCGTCTGTATCGGTTCTCTCGTTCAATCAGAGGGCCGTCTTATTATGAGAAGATTTTGGAAGTGCTCCTTTTGGGGCATGGGCATTGCTGTGCTTGCCACAGGCGGTTATCTCTACGGCATTCAGCTCCTGGGCAATTTTCATGAGGTGGTTGCGGGGCAACTTTATCGCTCCAACCAGCCGAGTACCGAGGAACTTGTCCGCTATACCAAGGATTACGGTATCAGGACCGTCATCAATCTGCGCGGCGCCAACGAATCCAAGGCCTGGTATCAGGGAGAGGTCGAAACCTCGCGTCAGCTTGGACTGAATCACATAGATTTCGGCATGTCGGCCAGCCAGGAACTCGACATGAACAGGGTCAACGAGCTGGTCGCGATCATGCGTGACGCGCCGAAACCCATCCTTATCCATTGCAAGGCCGGCGCAGACAGGACAGGCCTCGCCACTGCGCTCTATCTCAGCCGCGTTGCGGGGCTCGACGAAGAACAGGCGGAAAGCCAGCTTTCCTTCCGCTTCGGCCATATCGGCATCCCTTATCTGTCGGAAACCTACGCCATGGACCGGACCTGGGAAAACGCGGAAAAACTCCCCATCATCGACGACGTCGCCATTGCATCCAACGAGTACTGAAAGCGGCTTCCGGCACGCTGCCTGCATGATGATCTGAACGGACTTTGCGTTCCGTCCTGATGATGCATGTCATAGGGGCTGGCGCAAAGCCGCGAATTGCGGCTGGCTGGCTGAACACGCACCGGCACTACGCCATTCCTCACGCTCCACAAGCTGCGCCAAAAACGGCTTGTGGAGTGCAAGCCTTCGGTTCAATCGCGCCCGATATCCGGCGTCCATCCGCGCGTATATCCCTTTCCCATGATGGCAACCGCAAGGGAAAGCTGTTCCTGCAAATGCTCGATTTCGCCGAGAAGAGCTTCGACAGCAGCCTTCGCATCGCCGTCATGACACTGGATGATATATCCCGCTATGTCGTCAGGCCGCATCGGGGTGATTTTTTCAGCGTTGGACATATTGGATGACCTCTCTTTTGTTCACTAAATGTTCTAATTTTAGCGAAGAGTCAACAAGGCAAATATGCGCGGTCTTTCGACAGTCGGCGGCTTTGGAATTGAGATTTTTCAGGAATTAAACCGGAGAATGCTCAGGAGAATGGCCGCAGCGCGGGATACCTGCCCAAAATCCCTGCGGTGCCGCGAAATCAAACGTCAATGAACTGACGGGTCCTCGCCATCCAGGAAACTGCGAATCCCGTCTTTCTCGCAGGTGGCCAGAAATTCTTCCCAGGCGTCCTTGTCTGTCGCGAAAGGTTCATCCCAGGTGGTGACATCGTCGTGCTCGCTGATAACCTCGAGCGTCCAATCCTGCTGGGTGCCGGCCGGCCGGTAGATATCAACGAGGACCGTGATACCCTCATCTTCAAACTCGCCCGAGAATTCCGAGTGTTCTATTTTCGGTTTTTTAGCCATCCCGGCACACCTCATTCTCAGGCTTTGATAAACGCACACCCGAACCGGGTCTGTTAAATTCGCGCATGGCGCCGCTTACAAGAGAGCTGAAACAAATATAGCCAGCTCTGGGGGAACTGGCTATCTATCTGATTTAATGGTCGGAGCGGCGGGATTCGAACCCACGACCCCTTGACCCCCAGAAGCGTGCCGACCCTATCACAGGGTAACACACGATAACAAGCCCCATACGGAACGTATTGCGAAAAAAGGCTTTTCGGGAATATGTTAGCACTTGATCGCAACATGACGTAACGCCCCCTAACACCCAGATTGTGTTACCCCGCGTTACCCCGAAGGGCATTTGATCCATGGCGAAACGCATCGCAAAAACCCTCACAATCTTGGCCGTAAAGGGCGCTCAGGGTAACGGGGTAACAAGACAAGAGATCCCCGATGCCGCGTTGCCTGGCCTGTATCTGGTCGTGCAACCGGCTGGGGCGAAGAGCTGGGCACTGCGCTATCGCCAGAACGGAAAGCCCGCAAAGCTGACACTCGGCCCCGTCATTATCGAGCGTGAGAAGCCGCTTGAGGAAGATCCGGCAATCGGTTCGGCGATGACGCTGCCAGAGGCGAGGGCGGTCGCAAGGCGGGAGCTTCGAGCGCTGACCGAAGGTCAAAACCTGACCCGTCGGAAGACCGAGGCCGCAGCTCAGGCGGTGGCGCGAGTGGATGACAAGGAATTCCTAGTCGAGGCTATGGCAGCAAAGTTCGTGCACGGCACCGTCAAACCGAAGAACCGCTCTTGGCAGGAAACCCGCCGGCAATTTCGCGCTGAAATCGGATATCTGAACCGAGAAGGCATTGATGAGGATTTGGAAGCATACCTCATCTCTAGGAATCGCAAAGGGGCGAAGAAGCCGCCTGAGGCATGGCTAGGGCGCGACGTCCGCGATATCACGAAATCCGATGTGGTGCGGCTCCTTGATGGTCTCGTGGAGCGAGGCAGCCCGGTCACCGCCAATCGAGTATTCGTGACCTTAAGCACGTTTTTCAACTGGATGGTCGGCCGCGATGTTGTGAAGGCCAACCCGATGACGGGTCTGAAGAAATTCACAGTCGAAAGCAGCCGTGACCGCGTACTAACCGACGACGAACTTAGAATATTCTGGCAGGCCACCAAGCAGCATGGGTATCCGTTCGGTCCGATGTGGCGGCTTCTTCTCCTGACAGCTCAGCGTCGCCAGGAGGTGTCCGGCTTGACGTGGCGGGAACTCAATCTGAAGTTAAATGATCAACACTGGCTGTTGCCGAAAGAGCGATCCAAAAACGGCCGGGAGAACTTCGTTCCACTTGGCGGCAAAGCGCTTCGGGAGATCCAGTCCATCGAGCGGGTGAGGGGATGCGATTTCCTGTTCACAACCACGGCGACAACGGCGGTCTCTGGCTTCTCTAGGTCGAAGGCGCGGCTCGATGCGACGATGCTGGAAATCATGAAGAAAGAGGCAGTGGAGCGAGGCGATGATCCGAAGAAGGTAAAGCTTCAACAGTGGGGCCTGCACGATCTCCGAAGAACTGCAGCTTCGGGGATGGCGCGTCTCGGCACTCCGATACACATCACTGAAGCAATTCTGAACCATTCCGGTGGCACGATCTCGGGTGTCGCAGCCGTCTACATTCGGCACGATTTTCGCGAAGAGAAGCGCGCGGCGTTGACCGCTTGGGAGGCTTTTGTGATGTCTCTCGTCGGTGAGGTGGAGTCCAACGTTGTGCCGTTGAGGGCATAACAAAAAACGATTGTTCATAATCGTTCGATAAATTGTTCTTAATACTCTTCGTATTTTAAATCAGATTAGTATTCTTGATCAATAGTATAACCTTCACAATACGTAGCGTATTGAAAAGTTTAATGTTGCCGATACAGGTTTTGTGTAATTAATCGTTGGCCCTGTCAGTTTTTTGAAAGGGCCAGCGATGACTGAAACACCACAAACTCCTCAGAAGAAATTCATCACCGCGAATGACGTCTGTGCACGATACGGCCGCGTCACGACGATGACTCTACACAGATGGCTGACCAATCCGGATAATGATTTTCCTCGTCCTATCAGGATTGGCAAGCTTAGGTTCTGGGAGATCGCAGCGCTCGACGCTTATGACGCGGCAAAAATTGCGGAGACCGCGCAATGAATATCCGAAATGAAAAAGCTGGCCGGGGCGGCAACCCCAACCAGCTCAATATCAAACATCACGATACGAAAACGATAGCCCGAGACCGCCGTGAAATCAACGGAAAACGCGACTATGCGTCGGAGAAATATCGGCTGCTAAAGCTCCACGCTGGCATCCGTTACAACGACCTTGGGCGCCTCGTATCGTACCGTCGCCGTCACGGCTTGGAGCTTGGTACGGAGGCTGCGTGGGCGGCGGTTCTGGCGAATTTGACGGAATGCTTCGGCGTATCGGCCGACGCTTGTTCCATCAATTCGCTCGCACGACGCCTAGGGTTGCCACCAATTGATCCCGATGTTGCGGCAGCCGCCTGCCGTTCTGCTGACGGAATAATAATGGCCGCTTTTGTTGCCGGAAAGCTTTTGCAGGTTTTGAGCTGCGAACGTACAGCCGCAGTGATTCGATCGCTCGAAGCGATTGACGAACCTGCGGATGCGCGGAAGCGCCGTCTGAACCGCGCGAGACAACAAAAACGCCGGGCTGTCACGCGACATAAGGTAATCACGGCGCGTGACACACGGCGCAGGACGGCTTCGCCGGCTCTTCGAGCATTGACCTCTTCGAGTTCAATCCGCCTACCGTTTCGGCAAGAGCCGCAGCCTTCCTTCTTCCCTATCGGGGAAGGGACTGTCATGGACGCACCACGCCAGGCAAGCGAGATCAACGATCGAGCCTTTGCGCCGCAGGCGCGCCTTGCCGGTTCAAGACCGCCGATCTGCGAACCTTTCGACCTTTCTCAACCCTCAAACCCGGAGCCGTCGCAAGCCAAGCCCTCACTTTCAGGAGAACAAAATGACCACCTTTAGACCATTGGTTATCCGAGTTACCGAACGCGACTGGGCACTCGAAGGCAAACGGACAATATTTGAAACCGTAAAAAACGGTCGAGTGATCGCCACTTACGTGCCGGATTTCGCCTCAGAACGGGAGCCGCTGATCCGCTATTTCAAAGAGTCCGGGCACCACGTCGAGATCGAAACGTTGGGCCAAATCGAGAGGCCTCGCCATCTGCGGGAAAGGGGCGACCGATGAAACCGCCACTGACCGCAGCACGTTTCGACAAGCTTTCGGAGAGCCAATCTCGCGTCCCTGAAAATCCTTCACGAGTTATTTGGACACTGTCAGGCATCGGCAGAAGGATCGGGTGCGGCCCGGATTTTGTCCGGGACAATCTCGCAAAACAGCAAGGCTCACCAGTCAAACAAATTGGGTCAAGATACTATGCATTCGAGTCTGATCTACTCGCCTTTCTACGGTTTAAAGACAGAGATGGCTAAGCTGAGGAAGCTGATGCAGACCGCCAACCAAGTGGCCCACGGTTTGTAAAACATTTCAATTTCGGCAAAGCACTGTCGTCGTAGCAGCGCTTTGCCATCTGTGCTTAGATAGTGCCGAAAATGGACGCTGGACCAGTTCCATGCATCGTTTTCGTCCGCTTCGCTGTTAGGTCGGTGTGGAACCGGCACGCCCCACTTTCGAGCTCTCTTCAACGCGGCCGCAGTTTCTAACTCATTGAGGGACGCTTCTGTTAGATCAACATCATTGCGGTAACCCCAGTACAGATCTTCGGCTTCTTTGCTGCCGCGACGGTATTTTGTCTCCTTCAGCTTCGCACGGTACATGTCATCCAAATGCTCGAGTTCATGCCGAAGCTGGATAATCCGGTATCTGTCATCTCTCCATTTTATGAGTGATCCTAGCGCGCCCATTTCTTACCTATTGCCCCCCTGAAATCCCTGCTCAAACCATTACGCGATTCCTGCGGTAATGCGCCATAAACTGGTGCATGAAGATATGGCCGTTTTCCAGACCCGAAAAAATTGAGACCCGCGACGCTAACGTGGCGGACGTGGACGGCGTGTTGTCAGCGCTATGGTCCGGCGCGTCTAGCGGGGCAGTCGGCATTTCCGGCGCCGCAGCTCTTCGGGTTCCGGCGGTGGCGAACGCGGTTCGTGTCATTTCCGAAGCAGCGGCCACACTCGATGTCCGTATTATGGAGCGCGATGAAAACGGCGTCGAGACCGAGGACAAATCGCACCCCGTCGGGCTGCTGTTGCGCGCCGACGTGAACGCATGGACATCCGGTTTCGAACTCATCCGCGACCTCACCGCCGGCGCGCTGACCAACGACGCGGGCGGTCTGGCTTACGTCAACCGCGTCGGCGATGAAGTCCGCGAGATTATCCGCTACCAGCCTTCGGCGATCACGGTCCAGTACGACCCACAGACCGGCGAACCGACATACCGTGTCAACGGCAACGTGGTACCGGCACGCAACATCGTCCACCTTCGCGGCCCTTTCGACAAGTCCCCGCTGACACTGGCAGCCGAAGCCATCGGCGCAGCAAAGGTCATGGAAGCCCACGCGGGCAACCTGTTCAAGAACGGCGCGAAGCCCGGCGGTATCATTGAAAGCCCGAAATCGCTCGGCGACGAGGGCGTCAAAAAGATGATCAAGGCTTGGCGTCTTGCACATGACGGCGCGTCCAATACCGGGAAGACCGGCATTTTGTGGGATGGTGCAAGCTTTAAACAAATGATGCTGAACTCGGTCGACGCTCAGTTTATCGAGCTCCGCCGCTTCCAAATTCTTGAAATCTGCCGCGCCTTCCGCATCCCGCCGTCGATGCTCTACGAGCTTGAGCGCGCCACATGGTCGAACAGCGAACAGATGGGCCGCGAGTTCCTGACGTACACGCTCGAGCCATGGCTCCGGGCGCTTGAAGCGGCACTGGCTCGCGCCCTGTTGTCACGCGCTGACCGCACGCGCTTCCGCATCCTTCTCGACCGCGACGATCTCACCCGGGCCGATCTGACCGCCCGCGCCACTGCGATTTCGAGCCTCATCAGCGCCAAGGTTCTCAATCCGAACGAGGCGCGCAGCTGGCTTGATCTTGGGCCCTATGAGGGCGGTGACGCCTTCGCAAACCCTCACATAAATCCAAACGCTCCAGGCGTTGGCCATAACGGTGGCCCTAAGCTTGAAGACGAAAAGCCGGTAGAGGAGCCGACAACCGATGACGCTTGAGGCAATCCTCTCGAACCTTGTGGATCAGGATAAGGGGCGCTGGTTGGAACTGGTCGACCCTTGGGAAGGCAAGCCCATTGGCGTCCGTCTGTTGATCGCCGGTCCGGACAGCCAAACACAACACAAAGCACGCGTTGCGATGATGGATGACTTGGCTTCAGGCGCTGATGCCGACGGAAAAGTTTCATTCGAGTTTCGTGAAAAGGCCCGCCTGGCTTGCTTGGCGCGCTGCGTTCAGAACTGGGACGTGGCGGGTGATTTCGGCCTTGCTGCGAGGTTCGGACATGCCGCCATGCTGAAGCTTTTGGCCGTGGCATGGATTGAGCAGCAGACTGATGCTTTCGCTGGCGATCGTGCTCACTTCCGGAGCCCGGCCGCCGAATGATCGAAGCACTGCACGCAATCCTCATCGCCATTCTTTTTTTCGGAATTTTCTTTCTTCTCGGAGGCCGCCGGTGATTGACCATCTCGATCTTAATATTCGCTTCGACGCGTCCGGCGATGAGGGGCAGTTCACCGGCCATGCCGTGATCTTCGATGAGCGCAACGCTCACAATGAAACCGTTCAGCGCGGTGCATTCAAGCGGTCTCTTGCCGAGCATAAAGCCGCTGGCACGCGTCCACTCATGCTCTGGAGCCACAATCCTTCCGAGATAATCGGCGTTTGGACCTCCATCACGGAGGACGCCACCGGCCTAGCCGTATCGGGAAAGATCGTTACCAGCACGACGCGCGGCCGAGAGGCATACGATCTCCTGAAGGCCGGCGCCCTGAACGGTCTGTCAATTGGTTTCCGATCTCGCGGGGACAAGCGCGCAGCCAATGGTGTCCGCGTACTTACCGATATCGATCTCGCCGAAATTTCAATCGTGGGCATGCCGTCAGCTGGACGCGCCCGGATCACCTCTGTTCGTAGCAACGGCCGCTCATCCGGGAGCGCAGCGGCCTTCATCGATGCATGCCGGAAGGCGAAATGCGCTCTCGTCAAGAAAGGGAAATGACCATGCAGCATTTTAATCCTCCACTCGAAACCCGCGCGGAAAATGACGATCCCCTGGCACTTGCCACGCAGGCTGTCGAGGAACTGCGCGCGGGCTTCGAAGAGTACCGCACCGGCTCCGAAACCACGATCACAGAATTGCGTGCGCAGGTGACGGATCTGGAAACGCGCATGAACCGTCCCGGTGGCGGTGGCGACCAGCGCAACGAAGAACCCACCATCGAGCGCCGCGCCTTCACCAACTTCCTGCGCATGGGCAGAGAGGCCATGGAGGCCGAAGAGGTCCGCGCCCTGATCGTCGGTGACGACACCAAGGGCGGTTATCTCGCTCCCCCCGAGTTTCAGGCTGAAGTCATCAAGGGCATTGTCGAAATCTCCCCGATCCGGCAAGCCGTGCGCGTCGGCTCGACCGGGGCCGGTTCCGTCATCCTGCCGAAGATGACCGGGCGGCCTACCGCCAACTGGGTCGGCGAGGATGAAGAGCGCGACGAAACGACCATGACCTATGGTCAGCTTGAAATCCCGATCCACGAACTGGCCTGCTTCATCGACGTGTCACAGAAGCTGCTGGAAGACTCGGCCATCAACGTTGAGAGCGAAGTCGCCAGCGAGCTTTCGCAGGAATTCGCGCTCAAGGAAAACGCGGCCTTCTCCAATGGCAACGGTGCCAAGAAGCCGCTCGGCATCCAGCAGGTTCCGAACATCGCGGAGATCGTCAACGGTCACGCCGCCAACATCAACGCCGATCAACTGATTGGCCTGATGTACGCGCTGCCCGCACCCTACCGGAACAATGGCTCCTGGCTGATGAACGGGACCACGCTCGGCAAGGTCCGCACCCTCAAGGATGGGCAGGGTAATTATCTGTGGCAGCCGTCATATCAGGCGGGCCAGCCTTCGACGCTGCTGGGCCGTCCGGTTATCGAAGATCCGACGATGCCCGATATCGCCAACGGCGCATTCCCGATCATCTACGGCGATTTCTCGAAAGCGTACCGCGTCTATGACCGCGTCGGCATGTCGATCCTTCGCGATCCGTACACCCAGGCCACGAAGGGAATGGTCCGGTTCCATGCGCGCCGCCGCGTCGGTGGCGGCCCGGTTCTCACCGAAGCGCTGCGCAAACTGAAGATGGCCACGGCTTAACAGCCGGAAAGAGAAAGGAATTTCAAATGCGTGATTTGGTTCACAATATTGGTGTTGTCCAGAGCATTGCTCCGGCCGACATCGCCGCCAGCACCAACGGTTCGTCCGTTGACCTGTTGGGCTTCGACAGCGTGGCGTTCGTCGCTACCACGGGCGCACGTACCGCTTCCGGCGCGTTCACCCTGGCGCTGGAGGAGAGCGACGACAACGCCACTTTCACCGCCGTCGACGCTGATCATATTCAGGCGCCAGTGTCGGGAAACCTTGCAGCCAACAGCACGGCCACGGTCGGTTACCGTGGCTTCAAGCGCTATGTGCGTCCGGTTCTGACCAAGGGCTCCGGCACATCCATCTTCGTAAGCGTCGTCGCCATCAAGGGCAATGCCGCAGACAAGCCGGTTGCCTGACCATGCCAGTCCGCGCGCCACGAATATGCAAGTGCGGCAAGGCCGTTCCTTCGGGAGTGACCTGCCCATGCGTGGCGCGCGATAGCCGAGAGCGCAAGGCTCGGTTCGATCAGAAGAGACCTGCAGCGCGTGAGCGTGGTTACGACGGCGAGTGGCGAAAAGCTGCCAAGGCGTTTCTCGCTCAACCCGGTAACGATCTCTGTTCATGTGGCGCACCTGCAGTCTTGGTTCGCCACGCCATTTCCATCAAGCGCCGTCCAGATCTTCGGATGGTGAAGTCGAATTGGCGGCCAGGCTGCCAGCGATGCAACGCCCTTGACGCCGCGGAAGAGCGGCGCACCGAAAGGAACAGAACATGACCATCTACGCAAGCGCTGGTGCCAAGTTTTATATCGGCGCCGTTAAGGAACAGAAGAGCACCGATTTCGTATTGGCCGACTTCAGCGCCGCCAACGCACCCGAATGGAAAGAAATCCGTGAGGTCGAAGCCCTCGGCTCCGTCGGTGATACCAGCGAGGCCGTCAGCTTCACCGCTATTGGTGATAGCCGCACCCGCACCCTTAAGGGACCGCGCAGCGCTGGTAGCATGGAGGTTGTCTGCGGCATCGATCCCGCGGATGCGGGGCAGCAGGCAGTAGTTGCCGCAGAGAAGACGCCATATGACCACGAGTTCCGCCTCGTACTCAACGACGCACCTCCAGGCGGCACACCATCAGAGCGTCTGTTCATTGCAAAGATCATGTCTCAGAGCGAGCAATTCGATCAGGCAAACTCTGTGATGAAGCTGAACATTAGCTTGGGCGTGAACTCGAACATTGTCCGCGTGGATGCCGACGACGCCTGATGCAGCAACCCGGGGGTGGTCTTCAACTTTCCACCCTCTTTGGGGACCGGCGGCGGGTCTCTCGTGCGAAAATTTTTCGAAATAGCTCTAGTTTTTTAAAACCGAAAAGGTGGCCGTCATGATCGTCAGTTTGACCGAGCTGAAACAGCAGCTGAACCTGACGCCGGATTTCGGAACGGACGATGACGGGCTGCTGGAACGCAAGATTTCAGCCGCGCAAAATCATGTCGAACGCCTGCTCGGCTTCCAGATTGAGGAGACCTATGGCGGCACGGATCAAGACGAAATTCCGCCGGCGCTGGTTGAGGCTGTCTGTCAACTGGCGGCGCATTGGTTCGAAAACCGGGAAGCAACCCTTGTCGGTGTGAACGGCCAGGAGCTGCCCTTCGGCGTCTGGCAGATCGTCAACGAATACAGGGAGTATTCCTTTGGCTGACGATGGTGGAATCGGTCGCATCAAACAGCGACTCGCAATGATCCCGAAGAATGTGCGCGCCGCCATGGTGCCGGAGCTGGTAAAGTCGGGTAACGATTTGGCCGTGACTGCTCGTATCCTTGCGCCTCGCGACACCGGCGCGCTTCAGGATTCGATTGCCGTCACTCCAGGCGGAGCGAACACGCCGCCCTATAGTTCGCCCGGTGGCCGCGTCACTGTTCCAGAACTGGCCGTGGCGGTGACCGCTGGAAACAAGGACGTTCGTTACGCTCATTTGGTCGAACACGGCACTCAGGAGGCGGCAGCGCAGCCATTCTTCTGGCCTGCCTTCCGGTTGCTCCGGAAGAAGATCACCGGCCGCATCAAACGCGCTGCTTCGAAGGCGGTGAAGAGGAATTGGGGTGGCCAATGAGCGCGGAGCTAGCCCTACAAAAAGCCTTGCGCGCTCGACTGTCTTCATCCGGTGACGTTGTCGCGCTGGTGCCAGCCTCATCTATCCTTGACCGTAACGAGAGGCCAAACCCGCGCCCCTCGATCGTCATCGGGGAAGGCCAGTCCGTTGATGAAGGTGAAAGCATCGCTCGCACACTGTCCCGGGTGTACATGGACTTGCATATCTGGGTGCAAGAGCCATCCACGGAGGTATCCAAGCACATAGTCGGCGCAGTCCGGAAAGCAATCAACGCTGCCAATTTGCAGCTTGATCCCGGCTTTCATTGCGCCGATTGCCGGGTGCGCGGTTCCCGTTTCCTACGCGATCCGGACGGCGAAACGTCACACGCTGTTCTGACGGTCGATGCACTTGTGCAGGAGGTATTATGAGATCGGGAAAGCTTGATCGCTCCATCACAATCCAGAGCTTCGCCAACACGGTGAACGATTATGGCACACCGGTAGCGACATGGACCGACGTAGGGACCATTCGCGCGCAGCTGATCCAAAGCAGCACCGAGGAATTTCTGACAGGTGGCGCCAGCGATGAGACCGTCGTCATCTTTCGAACACGCTTCCTCCCAGGCGTCACAGGCGCGTCGCGTGTCCTTTATCAGGGTCGTGAATTCAATATCCGGGAGGTGAAGGAGATCGGCCGCCGTGTCGGTCTGGAGCTGCGCTGTGAACGGACGGTGACGACATGAGCACGCGCGGCCGGAAGGCTGATCTCAAAGCCATCGACGGGGGGCTTAGCGGCGTTCCCAAACCGCCCGCAACGCTTCCCCCGGACATGGTCGCAGAATGGACCGTCATCGCCACCGACATGGTGCAACGGAAGATCCTGACCGCTCCCGCACTCGGTGTGCTGGAGACGTACATAGTCGCACGCTGGATGGTGCAGGAGTGCCAGAAGTCACTTCAGGAACACAGTCCGACGGTGAAAACCGCTCATGGCATGCTGAAGCCAAACCCGGCCGCCGGCATGCTTTCCAGGGCAATGGAGACCGTCGCCCGATTGTCTGCGGAACTCGGCCTGACACCCGCCGCCCGCTCGAAGCAAGGCTTCACGCGGAAAGATAAGCCGAAGGGGGGCGCACCCGATGGCCTTGAAATTTAAGGCAACCCGTCCTGAGTGGGTTTTCGATGGCAGCGATATTGAAGACACGTTCGGCTACGGTGAGCGCGCCGTGGACTTCCTGCGCCGTCTGAAGCACCCGAAAAGCGAGAGCGGTGATTTCGAGCTGCCTCTGTTCTGGGAACGCATTGTCAGGCGCGTTTATGGCCCGTGCTACCCGAACAAGCGTCGTCAGGTGAAGACGGTATTCATCCTCCTGCCGCGTGGTGCCCGCAAGACCACGATGGGCGCAGGCCTCGCATTGCTGCACACGGTGGGATGGGAGCGCGTTCCCGGTGGTCAGGCCATGGTCGCCGCCTCTGCCGAGGAAGACGCGCGTATCGCTTACGATGAGGCCGTCGGCATTGTTGATGAAACCGAATGGTTACAGCCAGCAATGAAGCCGACTGAGTCGCTCTTCTATCTCGAGCATATCAAGAGCAAGGCGACATTCCGCGCATTGGCGTCGGGAGGCCGCGGCAAACTCGGCAAGACACCAAATTTCGTCCTGGCTGACGAACTCATCAACTGGGAAGGCGAGAACGCCCGGCGCAACTGGTCTGCCATCAGAACGGGTCTCAACAAGGTTGCCAACACTCTCTTGGTGGTCATCACACAATCCGGCAGAGGCCAAGAAAATTTGGCGTATGAGCTGCTCACCTATGCCCGCAAAGTGCAGTCTGGTGCCGTAGAGGATCCAAGCTTCCTGCCGGTCTTGTTCGAAAGCAGCCCTGACGATGACTGGGAGGATGAAGACCTGTGGCACATGGTCAACCCGGGCCTCGCTGATGGGTATCCCGATATCGACGGCTTGCGCACCATGGCCCGGGAAGCAAAGGAGAGGCCATCGGACCGCGATAACTTCCGCCAGTTCCATCTGAACTGCTGGCTGGATTATAGCGCGTCTCCGTTTGTCTCAATGCCAGTCTACGACGAGGGCAAGGGCCACGTCGACCTAGACCGTTTCGAGAGCGAACAAACCCCGTGTTATCTGGGCGTCGACCTATCCAGCACCAGCGACTTGACCGCCGTCGTCGCCGCTTGGGGCGACCGCGAGAGCGGTTATGCCGTGCATCCGTGGTTCTTTCTCCCGAAAGACAACATCATGCGCAAGGCGGGGCAAGATGGCGTCAACTACATGGTCTGGGAGGAGCAGGGCCACATCACCCTGACAGACGGCAACGTGGTGGATTATCACGCGGTAGAAGCGGCGATTGAAGAGCTATGCGCTCGGTTTAACGTCAGGGAAATCTCATTCGATCCCTATAACGCCCGTAACTCGCTGAACAATCTCCAAGACAAAGGTTTGCCCGTGGTCGAGTTCCGCCAGGGCTGGGTGTCGATGTCTCCCGCTGTTGATGAACTGGAGCGCTCTATTCTTGCGCGCCGCTTCCAGCACGGCGGCCATCCTATTCTCCGCTGGCATTTCGATAACATCGCCGTCCGCACCGACACGGCAGGCAACCGCACTTTCCACAAGGGCAAGAGCAAAGACCGCATCGACGGCGCTGTAGCAACCGCCATGGCCGTGGCTCGCTGCGCTGCCGGTGAGAGCGGCATTTCATCTTACGAGACGGCCGATATGGATGATCTCGAAAACTGGGCCTACGCCTAAAGGAGACTGTCATGGACGACGAAGAAAGATTGGTCATCCTGCTAGAGGCACGAATAAAAGACCTCGAACGCAACATGGCCAAAGCCTCCGGAACGACTGAACGCGAGTTCCGCAGAATGTCGCAGTCGTCCAAAAAGGCGACGTCCCAAATGGAAGCCGACGCGAAGCGCTCCACCTCACGCATCAGTCAGGCGATGGCCACGGTCGGCACTTCTATTGGCGGTGTCGGCCGTGCGTTTGCCGGCGGATTAATCGGCACTGTCATCGGTGCAGGCATCAGCGGCACCATTCAGAAGCTTGGTGAGGTAGCGCGGGGCGTTGCGGAAATCGGTGATCAGGCGAAGATCGCAGGTGTCAACGTCAAAGCCTTTCAGGAATTGAAGTTCGTTGCTGAACAGAATCGCGTTGGCGTCGACGCTCTACAGGACGGATTGAAAGAGTTGTCCTTGCGGGCCGACGAATTCATCGTATCTCTCGGCAAGTCCGGCTCAGGTGCTGAGGCCTTTCAGCGTCTCGGCTACAGCGTCGATGACCTCAAGGAAAAGCTGAAGGATCCATCAGCACTCTTCGCCGAGATCATCGGTCGCCTCGGGCAGCTCGACAAAGCCGCACAGATCCGTATCAGTGACGAGATTTTCGGCGGCACCGGTGGCGAGCAATTCGTCCAACTGATCGGCCAGGGGGAGCGGGGAATTCGCGATACCATCAAGGCCGCGAATGACCTCGGCATCGTCATGGATGAACAGCTTATCGAGCGTGCGGCCGAGGTTGATCGTCGGTTTCAGATGATCAGCCAAACGGTCGGCTCCACCTTGAAAAGCGCCATCGTCTCCGCCGCTGACTCGCTCTCGGAGTTCATCGATGGTTTCCGTGACTACCAGAAGCAAATGAGCTCCACGCTCGAAAGCACGCAGCGCGATCTGGGAATGAAGCGGCTTGATTTGGAAAACAGCATTCTAGAGGCGCAGAACAATGGTGCCCTCGGTGAGCGCAATCGAAACAAGGCGATCGGCCAATACCGCCTCGAGATGCAAAAGCTGGCCGAAGAAGAAGCTAAGGTCGTGAAGGTTCTCGGCGACCGCATCCAGCCGATGAACCGGAGCGGTGAAAAGACATGGACGCCGCCTGCGTATACTCCTCCGTCCGCATCGAAATCGAAAACGCGCGACCCCTCGGTCGCACAGGCGGAGCGGGAGAAGAAAGCAGTTCAGGAATTGATCGCGGAGCTCGAAGAAGAGCTGCGTATCGTTGGCCTGTCCGACGCCGCCAAGCGAGCCTCTGCCGCCTCCAGGCAGGCAGGAGCGGCCGCCACAGATGCAGAGCGGGAAAAGATCATTCAACTCACTGAAGCGATCGCCACGAAAGAGGAAGCACAACGGAAGTCAGACGAAGCCACGCTCTATTATCGCGACCTGACAAAAGCGGGACTCGATGATCTGTTCGGCGCAATCGAAAGCGGGAAATCTTTCTGGGAGGCGATGGGCGACGTTGCCGTAAACTCGCTGAAACGCATCGCTGATACCTTGCTTGACGATGTTTTAGACGCGCTGTTTCAGGTGAACGGTGCGGCGAGTGGAAGCGGTGGCGGTGGTCTGTTCAGCTTCCTCGGCGGCCTGTTTGGCGGTGGTGACTCGCAATGGGCGGGTATCAAATCCGGCTCAATCACAGGCGGCCTCTTCGCTGACGGAGGCGCATTCCCCAATGGCATCAACGGGTACTCAAACCAGATCGTCAGCAAGCCCACCATGTTCGCGTTCGCGGATGGTGCCGGCCTAATGGGCGAAGCCGGGCCGGAGGCGATCATGCCGCTTCGACGCGACTCAAGCGGACGGCTGGGCGTCTCGGTGAATGATACGGCTGCTTCGCGATCTTCCACCAATGGTGGGACTTCAGAAGTTCTCGTAAGCCTATCTCCTGAGCTCGTCGGCCAGATTCTCCAGCAAGCGCAGGGCAACGCCGTCAAGATCGTCCAGAAGAGCAATCAGAACAAGTCGGAGAAATTCATCAACGGTGGTAACCCTCAATGAGCAGCAACCTCCGTGACCTTCTGTGCGCCGAACTGAAGCGCCAGCTCGAAGCGAGGTCACCGGTTGCGCCTCGCATTCCCGCCGGCGGCGATCTGCTTTGGCGCTGGTTCATGGATCTACATCGATCGCGGACACTTCATGCCGCCGGACCGAACCCCATCGCTTACGCCGAAATCGTCGCTTATGCCGCGCTCATGCGCTGGCCTATCGAACCGCGTCATGTCATGATTCTTCGGGCAATGGATCAGACCTATCTTGAGGCCAGTATGAAGCCCCAAGCCGCGGCGCCGAAGGGCGTGAAAACCTTGCCACCAATCTCCTCCGCGCCGGTGACGGCAGGGCTGGTCGACGCGATGTTCGGGTGATGCAATGGTTTATCTGTCGCACTATGTCGATGCCAGAAATTCTCGTCTGCGAGACAAGCACAAGCCTCGACAGATAATTAAAGGCGAGCGCCGAAATCACGTCATTTCGAAGATCATGGATATCTTGGACGATTTCCGCTTCAGCGCGTGGGAGCATGAAGGCTCAACGCGTGCTGGCCTGCGTTCCGCCCTCTGCATTGCGGGCCACGATTGGACAGCATCCGACATTGAGTCTGCCGGGCTGATTACGGCGGCCTTCCAGAAGCTGGCGAAGGGTGCGCGACCTTCCTGGGCAGAGGGTCAGCCGGAATATACGGCTCCTATCGAGGCGTGCAACTGGTGCAAAGAGACGCTCGCTCAGTTTCAGATAGACAGGTGTGAGCGATTTTGCGGAGTCACATGTGCCACCGCCGCACTAAAGTATCGGGAATACGCCACGCACTTTAACAAGGACACAATGGGCCGCGCGGCCTATCGCATCTTACAGCAGGCGAAGACAAAGCCGAGGGAATGCTCTCAGTGCGGGGCAGCCTATCATGCCATCCGCAATGGATCGGACCAGCGGTTCTGCTCGTACAAGTGCCGTGATGCTTCGATGACGACGCTCCCAGTCAAGCCCTGCATGACCTGTGGTACGGACTTCAAGCCTCATGACAGGATAAGCGCATTCTGCTCGCCAGGCTGTTCGGCAACCTATCGTTTTCAGTCCGCGCGCATCGAGAAGGAATGCGCGTGCTGTGGTGAAGGGTTCGTGGCAAAGATTTCCACCGCCATGTATTGCTCCAACGCGTGCAAGAAGCGGGCCTTCAAAGCGCGGCGGGCGAATCCTCCTGAGAAGCGTGGCCTGATCCAGGCAACCCCATCAGAGTCGCCAGTCATATTGCTTTTATTGCCGCTGACCGCCGGGTAATCCCCCCGCTTTCAACGGGGCTCCGCGGTAGAATTCACGCGGCCATTTTCAGTTTCTGAGCGGGCGTGATGCCGCCGATGCCCATATTGGGACGTTCGTTGTTGTAGGTCCATAGCCACTGCGTGGCAAATTCCTGTGCCTCCTCAATGCTTTCGATGATGTGCTGGTCGAGCCATTCATGTCGGACGGTCCGGTTATAGCGTTCGACATAAGCATTCTGCTGCGGCTTGCCCGGCTGGATGTG